>NZ_CP045997.1:2755423-2887445 GCF_010233585.1 Spirosoma endbachense | reverse complement strand
CTAGTACTCTTCCAATTTAATGGTTAGATAAAAGTAGCTATCTTTCCGACATGGGCCAAATCGCTAAACCGTTTGTGCTGTCGGAAGCCGATCTCACAACGCTCGACCAACTCGTTCGTAAAGGTAAAGACGCTGCTCGTAAGTTGACCCGAGCCAGAGCCTTGCAGTTTTCCCATCAAGGCCAACACCCCTTTCAGATTAGCCAATCGTTAGGTATCAGTCTGGCCACAGTCTTCAACTTGCGTAAACGCTATCGGGAAACGGGCCTGCAAAGAGCCATTGGGGAGAAAGCTCGACCCGGCCAACCCCGCAAAGTGACCCAGCAAGTGGAGGCCCATATCACTCAAATCGCCTGTAGCGAGGCCCCTGATGGGCGTACTCGTTGGACAGCGAGCCTGATTAATGAACGGTTAGTCAAACTCGACATCCACATTGATGACGAATCGGTACGCTTAACCCTAAAAAAAGTAAACTCAAGCCCTGGCTTAAAAAGCAATGGTGCATCGGGAAAGTAGACGGCGAATATCTAGCCAAAATGGAGAACGTTTTGGCCGTTTATGCTCAGCCAACCCCACCGGGCCGGGCACGATTATGCTTTGATGAACGACCGTGTCAATTGTTGGATGAAATGATAGCAGCCCTACCCATTCAACCAGGCAAAGCTGCTAAAGAGGACAACGAATATGCCAGAAAAGGAACGTGTGTGGTATTATTAGCGTATGATCTGGACACCGGGCAACGCTATACTCAAGTGCGCAAACAACGCACAAAGGCCGATTATGCGGAGTTCATGCACGAACTAGTGAGCACTTACTATACTGATGTTGAGTATATTGACTTGGTGCAGGACAATTTGAATACCCATAAATACGGTTCCTTTTACGAGCATTTGCCGCTGGCCCAAGCCCGGTTGTTGAGTCATAAATTGGTGTTTCATTATACCCCAAAGCATGGATCTTGGCTGAACGCAGCGGAGATCGAATTCTCGGCCCTAGCCCGCCAATGCTTGGATCGGCGCATTGGTAGTCTGGAAGAATTGGAGCGTCAGGTTAGTCTTTGGGTCAGTGAGCGCAACCAGCTTGCTGTGAAGGTGCATTGGAGTTTTACCGCAGTTACAGCGGAAACCAAACTCAAGCGGTGGTATGAGCAGGTGAATCCGGCTTGTAATCCAAGTTGATGTAAGGATTAAATTGGAAGAGTACTAGTACCTCTACCATTTCGAACAGAGCCGTTAAGCCCCGTACTGCCGATGGTACTGCTGTCACAAGTGGGAGAGTAGGAAGGTGCCACCTGATGAAATCGAGTCTCTGATCGCAAGGTCAGAGACTTTTTTTGTGTGTGATTAACTTGGCTGGAGCTCGGGTTAGCTTCAGCAACTCCAACCAACTGCAAGCCTCTTGAGCCACAGGCATGGAGTGGAGTCAGTAATTCGGGATCAACCCAAATAGAAAAAGCCACCTTCAAGAGATAGCTTTTTGTTATCATAAAGCAGTAACTGCTTTAGGCTAGAGCCAATTCCTGAATTATAGGAAGTGTTATTTTACTCAATAATTGCTCTTCGAGTAAATCAGCCCAGGCGTTCATGTAAGAAACTACATCATCGCGAACATTGTGTTTTAAATATCTAGCTTCTAGAGGAAACCGAAGAAGCACGTGTCTATCATCAAGTTTTTCCAGATGTTTTAAGTCTTCAAGCACCAGGCCGGCATTAAGCATTTCACTGATGACAAGATCTATTGGCATTTGGCTGGTTGAACAATAACCCTCAACCTGTTCGTTCCAGTCCCCATACCGCTCCATAGCATAGCGGTGAATTTGATCTCTATTCAGTTTTGTCAGTTCCTGAGCTAGATTTCCACAATTGCACCCTCCCATATGCCCCCATTGATAAGGAGCGCCATTTGCAAGTTTACGTGCGGTTCTACGCAAGGCTTCAATCAATTCCGGGGTTGGGCGTGCCATAGCTAAAGCGCTTTAGAGTATCGAATTGTTTCCTTCACTGTTACCAGCAAAACAGTGTGTTTAGTGCTTTTGTTCGCTTATTAGAAGTCAAAAAGCCCACCATTAGGCGGGCTTACTTTTAACGGACTAACTCCATAAGATCTTTATCATTCACCTCTTTTCGAATATCAGCCATATCCAGAAAACGAGTGTAAATACCATCTAAAGTCGGTTTGTCATAACGGTAACCAAGTAGTTCAAGCCGATGCTTAAGCGCATGGCGGCCGCTACGGGCAGTAAGAACAATAGACGATTTTGGCACGCCAACATCGTGAGGATTCATGATTTCATAGTTTTCAGAATGTTTCAGAAAACCGTCCTGATGAATACCTGACGAGTGCGCAAAGGCATTTCGGCCAACAATTGCTTTATTTGCCTGAACAGGCATGCGCATCATTTGAGACACCAGATTACTAACTGGGAAAAGCCGGGTTGAGTCAACGTTTGTGTATAAACCCAGTTCTTTTTTAATCTTTATCGCCATAACAACCTCTTCCAGCGATGTATTACCTGCCCGTTCGCCAATGCCATTCATGGTAACTTCAACCTGGCGGGCGCCGTTCATAACACCAGCAAGGGTGTTAGCAGTAGCTAAACCAAGGTCATTGTGACAGTGAATGGATATGGTTGCCTGATGAACGTTTGAAACGTGTTCATAGATGTATGCAATTTTTTTGCCATATTCATCGGGCAAACAATAGCCCGTTGTATCTGGAATATTCACTACTGTAGCACCAGCCTTGATAACGGCTTCCGTTAGCTGGGCAAGGAAACCAAGATCAGCCCGACCTGCATCTTCTGCATAAAACTCGACGTCTTCAACGTATGTTTTAGCGTGTTTAACAGCTGCAATCGCCTGCTCCAGAATCTTCTCGCGTGTGCTACTAAATTTGTTGCGAATATGGATATCTGACGAGCCAATACCGGTATGAATCCGGCCGCGCTTTGCCCATTTGAGCGCTTCTCCGGCTGCATCTATGTCACCTTTGACAGCCCGGCTCAGGGCGCAGATTGTTGGCTCTGTAACAGACTTCGAGATTTCGACTACCGATTTAAAATCGCCGGGGCTGGATATTGGGAAACCTGCTTCGATAATATCAACCCCCATACGTTCCAGCTCTTTAGCAACCACAATTTTTTCTTCGGTGGTTAACTGGCAACCCGGCACTTGTTCGCCGTCGCGCAGAGTGGTGTCGAAAATATAAACTCGTTGGCTCATACCCGGTATTGATTGGACTGTTAGTGATTCACTGGTTAAAATAAAGAAAGCCCTTTCTGATGGAGAAAGGGCTTTCTTTGCATGGAATATCCTTCTCCGTTCTTAAAAAACGTTTAGTTTTTGCAGTCGGTTATTCAAACAAGTAAGCGTCATTTTATTTGCGAAATTTCGCTGTTTGCGTAAATACGCTACAAAAGTAGCCGTTTTTAGGAATTTTGCAAGCAAGTTACTAATTTTTTAATAAGGCGGTTTGCCTATAAATCAGCCTTTTAATTGTTGCAGAATTTGATCACCCATTTGCTGAGTGCCTAGAATTTTATCCGGAGACGTTGTTGTATTGGCAATATCACGTGTACGATAACCCGCTTTCAATACTGCATCAACGGCGTCAATGACGGCTTGTGCTTCAGCTTTAAAGCCAAACGAAATATCCAGGAGCAAAGCTACCGAGAGAACAGAAGCCAGTGGGTTAGCTAACCCCTTGCCCGTAATATCGTGTGCGGAGCCATGGATAGGTTCATAAACACCAGTGCTATCGCCAATGGAAGCTGAGGCCAGCATCCCCATCGAACCGGCAATCTGGCTGGCTTCATCAGTCAGAATATCGCCGAATAAATTCCCTGTTACTACGACATCAAATCGTTTAGGATCTTTAATGAGTAACATGGCCGCTGCATCGATAAACTGGTGCTCAACCGTTACGTCGGGGTATTCGGGGGCGAGCGCCTGCACTACTTCGCGCCATAAGCGACTGCTTTCCAATACGTTGGCTTTATCGACGGAACACAGCTTTTTGCTACGGGTACGCGCAGCCTCAAATGCCTTCCGAACAATACGCTCTACTTCATATTTGCTATAAATCATAGTGTCGTATGCCGTATTGCCATCGTCGAGCCGTTCGCGTTTGCCGAAGTAAACATCGCCAGTCAGTTCACGGAAGAATAAGATGTCGGCTCCACGCAGGATCTCGGGCTTAATGCTCGATGCGTCGAGAAGTTCGTCAAAGAGTTTGATCGGGCGTAGATTCGCATATAAGCCCAACTCTTTGCGCATTTGAAGCAAACCCTGCTCCGGGCGAACTTTTGCGGAAGGGTCGTTATCGTATTTAGGATGGCCTACTGCACCGAAAAGAATGGCATCAGCACTCCGCATTTTAGTCAATGTTTCTTCGGGTAGCGGAGAGCCGGTAGCTTCGATAGCAACGTGACCGATGAGGGCTTCGTCGTAGGTAAAGTCATGGTCGAACAGCTGAGCGATTAACTCCAGAACCTGCTTACCAACGGTAGTTACTTCTGCCCCGATTCCATCACCAGGGACTACAAGAATGTGTTTTTTTGCCATGTTTAATCCAGTGTATTCAGCATTTTTTGGGTTGCCTTGATCGCTGACACGGCCTGGTCAGAATCGAGTCCCCGGGTTTTAAATTCGCGGTTTTTGTATTTCCAGGTAATTATTGTTTCGCAAAGCGCATCGGTTCGGCCTCCCGTCGGAATTCGTACCGCATAATCGGTCAATATAGGCAACGTGCGTTTCTTTTTGCCGTAGATCTTCTTCAGTGCGTTCATAAACGCGTCATATTGACCATCGCCCTGCGCATTTTCCTCAAACTGATCGTCGTCGATACGTACCCGCAGCGTGGCCGAGGGTTTTAGATCTTTTGAGTGTGTCAATACATAATTGAGTATTTCCACCCGCGATGCAATGGCGGTAGTATTTAACACATCGGAGATAACGTAAGGCAGGTCTTCACGAGTAACTACCTCTTTCTGATCGCCCAGTTCAATAACGCGCTGGGTCACCATTTTAAGATCGTTCTCCGATAACTGAATGCCTAATTCGCGGAGATTATTCTCGATGTTGGCTTTCCCCGATGTTTTACCGAGCGCGTAACTGCGCTTCCGGCCAAATCGTTCGGGTAACAAGGCGTTGAAATACAGGTTGTTTTTCTTATCGCCATCGGCATGAATACCAGCGGTTTGAGTAAACACATTGTCGCCGACAACCGGCTTGTTATCGGGAATGCGAAGCCCCGAAAATGTCTCGACAATCTTGCTAACCTGATACAGTGACTTCTCGACCACGCCCATTTTTACTTCCGGCATAAAGTCACGCAACACCGCGATTGCACTGGCCATGGGGGCATTGCCCGCCCGCTCGCCCAACCCATTAACGGTCAGGTGTATGCCATGCGCGCCCGCCCGGATGGCTTCCATCACGTTGGCAATGCTGAGGTCATAGTCGTTATGGGCGTGGAAGTCGAAGTGCAGTTCGGGATAACGGCTTACCAACCGGCTGACGAAATCATACGTCTCGGCAGGGGTCAGTATACCAAGCGTGTCGGGGAGCAACACCCGACGGATGGGTTGGGTTTTTAGAAAATCCAGGTATTGAAGCACATAATCCGGCGAGTTTCGCATGCCGTTGCTCCAATCTTCCAGATATACATTTGCCTGTAAGCCATGGTTTTGCCCTTTGCTGATAACCTGTTCGATATCGGCAAAATGTTCGCTGGGCGTTTTCTTAAGCTGGTGGGTCAGGTGATTGATCGAGCCTTTTGTAAGCAAATTCATGACCTTCGCGCCCGATGCATGCATCCAGTCGAGTGAGGCTTGCCCATCCACAAAGGTTAACACCTCAATCTTTTCGAGTAAACCCACTCCCGCTGCCCAACCGGTAATCTGTTGAACGGCCTCTAGCTCACCTGCCGATACGCGTGCCGAAGCAACCTCAACGCGATCTACTTTGACCTCGGTAAGCAGCAATTGCGCCAGAGCCAGTTTTTCAGATGCTGAAAACGACACTCCGCTGGTTTGTTCACCATCGCGGAGTGTCGTGTCCATAATTTCTATGTAGCGACGTTTCATTTTTGAATGATTGAATTTTTGAGTGATTGAATGATTGAATAGTAAGATGCGCGCAGCCTATTCAATCATTCAATCACTTAATCATTCAAAACTAAAATGGTCTTGTTTCGGCGAAGGCTGCGATTTCGTTCTTCATCGATAACAGGTAGTCGATATCGTCATAGCCATTGGTGAGATTATGCTTTTTGTATTCGTTAATGGCAAAGTTTTCACTCTCACCCGTAGCTAGAAGCGTAATGGTTTGTGCAGGCAGGTTTACCTCTAGTTCCGTCTTTGGGTCGGCTTCAATAGCCGCAAAGATTTTTTCCAGAAACTCAGGAGTTACCCGTACCGGCAGGATGCCAACATTGATGGAGTTGTTCTGGAAAATATCAGCAAAGAAGCTCGAAACCACACAACGGAAGCCATAGTCATAGATGGCCCATGCTGCGTGTTCGCGGCTCGATCCACTGCCAAAGTTTTTTCCCCCAACCAGAATCTTACCCGAGTAAGTAGGCATATTCAGGACAAAATCGGCCTTTGGGGTATTGTCGCTATTGTAACGCCAGTCGCGGAAGAGGTTATCGCCAAAACCTTTACGCTCAGTGGCTTTGAGAAAACGGGCAGGAATAATTTGGTCAGTGTCTACGTTCTCATTTGGCATAGGAACGGCACTGCTTCGGAGTATGGTGAATTTGTCGTAAGCCATTGTTAATAAGCAAGCTAGATGAGTTGACGGGGGTCTGTTACTACGCCTGTAACGGCGGCTGCGGCTGCTACTAATGGGCTGGCCAGTAGTGTGCGCGCGCCCGGCCCCTGGCGTCCCTCGAAGTTACGGTTTGAGGTAGAAACGGCGTATTTGCCCGCTGGAATCTTATCTTCATTCATGGCGAGACAGGCTGAACAACCAGGCTGGCGCAATTCAAAACCTGCCTGGGTCAAAATATCCAGAATACCCTCATCTTTAATTTGCTTCTCAACAACGTGCGAACCCGGTACTAACCAGGCCGTGATGTGATCAGCTTTCTGACGACCTTTCACAATGGAGGCAAATGCCCGGAAATCTTCAATGCGGCCATTCGTACAGCTTCCCAAGAATACAAAATCGACGGGCTTGCCCAACATGGATTCGTTTTCGGCGAAGCCCATGTACTGTAACGATTTTTTGTAACTCGCAGAACCGTCTTTCACGGCATCGGCCATTGGAATCTGGTGCGTTACGCCCGTTCCTAAACCAGGGTTCGTGCCATACGTAATCTGAGGTTCGATATCGGCTGCGTCGAAGGTCAGGTCGAGGTCAAAAGTAGCGCCTTCATCGGTTTTAAGCGTCTGCCAATAAGGGACCAGTTTGTCCCATTGTTCGCCTTTGGGCGAAAGATCGCGGCCTTTCAGGTAGTTGAGTGTGGTTTCATCGGGGGCAATCATACCTCCTCTGGCACCCATTTCAATGGTCATGTTACAAACCGTCATACGGCCTTCCATGCTCATATTCTCAAAAACCTCCCCGGCATACTCCACAAAATAGCCTGTGGCTCCGCTGGCTGATGTCTGCGAAATAATGTACAGGATTACGTCTTTCGGAAGAACAGCTTTACCCACTTTGCCGTTGACGGTGATCCGCATTTTCTTCGGCTTGGGTTGCATAATGCACTGTGCTGCCAGAACCATCTCGACTTCTGACGTACCAATGCCGAACGCGATAGCGCCAAATGCACCATGAGTTGAGGTGTGCGAATCACCACAAACGATAGTCATACCGGGTAGTGTAATCCCGTTTTCGGGGCCAACTACGTGCACGATACCGTTTTTCTGGTGGCCTAGACCCCAGTGCGAGATACCATAATGAGCAGCATTACGCTCCAGGGCTGCCAGCTGATTAGCTGACAGTGGGTCAGCCACCGGCAGGTGCTGGTTGAGTGTTGGCGTATTGTGATCGGCAGTCGCGAAGGTGCGTCCCGAAAATAACACGGATGCACCCCGGCTTTCAAGGCCCAGAAAAGCCACGGGGCTTGTTACTTCGTGAATAAAATGCCGATCGATAAACAATACATCGGGGCCATCTTTAACCTGCCGGATGACGTGCGCATCCCACACTTTGTCGAACAGGGTCTTTGGGGTACTCATAGCTGTATAGGAAAACAATTATCTGTACAAACTGTCACTGTTTCCCAGTTATCAATAGAGCAGAGAAACGTGGCTACAAAATTGCTTAAACTTATCCAATCATTCATCTCGTCATTCGTCCAGTAAATAGCGATTATAGCTCATTCGGTTCTTTTGGGAGTAAAACCGTATTGCTGCTTGTAGGCTTTAATAAAATGAGAGACGCTCTCGTAACTGATTTCCCGGCTTACCTCCGATACATTTTTATCGGTGTTTCGTAGCAGAAAATGAGCATGTTCAAGCCGTTTCTGCCGAATCCACTGGCCGGGTGAAGTGTGAAAATGATCCTCAAAGTCACGTTTAAAGGCCGACAGACTTCTTCCTGATAATCTGGATAATTCGCTCATCGACAATGGCTTGAGTAAATAAGTGCTCATCAGATAATCAAGGTCGGTTTTCAGTCCTTCGTAAATATGTAATAGAATTGCCTGTAGTTGTCCGGGCGGGTTTCCTACTGTATCAAGTTCCAGCAGATGCAGTAACAACTCCTGAAACTTGAGTCGTAGCAATTCATTTAAAAAAGGCGTTTTAGCGCCAAAATAGGGTAGTAGTGAATCGATAAATGTGGTGAAGGTGGGCGACGATGAAAACGATAGAATAAAGGATGCCGGTAGTGACGTTGAGCTATCTTTAAATAACGTAAGATGCTGGCTGACAAATTCTTTCAACAATTTTTCGTTTACGAAAAACACCAGACTTCGATAGCTTGAGTCGATGGATTCGTTCATGGAGTAGCAGCCTCGCTGAAAAAACAAAATGTCGCCTTTGCGCACGTGCAACTCCTGGGTGGGCGAACTGAACTTCTTTTCTCCTTCCAGCACAACGATGACGGCATGTTCTTCAAAAAAAACCTCGTTCCGTTCGGGATATACGTCGCTACGGTAGGCCACAAACGTCATTTCTGAAGCGTCGGACCCATCGGGGACAGGACGCTGAATAGTCAGAGACTGAAACTGGTTGGGCTGAATGGAAGATGGGACGCGGAGCATAACTGTTTAAAGCTTATTTATCTCCTGCTCGATAATGATGTCGATCCATACTTTATTGAGTCGGATTTCCTGTTGGATAGCATCCCACAATAGCTCATAATCGACTCCCCAATAGTGATGAATTAGCTTATCCAGCATTCCGGCAAAACCTTTCCAGTCAAATTCGAGATGATTATACCGAACTTCATCTGGAATATTTTTACAGGCATCTCCAATAACCTCGAAACTTCGGATAAATGCTTTGGATAGAAATGGGTGGTA
This sequence comes from Spirosoma endbachense, assembly GCF_010233585.1. Classification (NCBI taxonomy): domain Bacteria; kingdom Pseudomonadati; phylum Bacteroidota; class Cytophagia; order Cytophagales; family Cytophagaceae; genus Spirosoma; species Spirosoma endbachense. The sequence continues at coordinate 2,877,969 of NZ_CP045997.1, read as the reverse complement.
TAGGTAATGCCTTCTGAATAGGTCAGAATGTAGGACAATTCAGCCTGAATATGTTGCAGAAATTCAATTGAAGAAGGGTACATATGCAATCTCTTTTTCGGCTTCACGTTTCACAAAGGAAGCCATACCTTCCCCGGTAAGAAGCTCTACTTCCCGTCCCATTACCTTTTCCAGGTAGTAGACCATATTGATGAAATTACGGAACGTTTTCTTGCCTTCCTGAAACTCCACAACAAAGTCTATATCGCTTTTTTCGGTTTCTTCGCCCCGCACAAATGACCCAAACAATCCGAGCCGGGCTGCACCAAACTGTTTTAGAGCCGACTGATGCGACTGAAGACGCTCGAAAGCTTGCTGTTTATTTTGAACGGCAGTTATCATCGCTTCTCAAGTCAAAAAAATCAGTTAAAAGCTGATTCCAGGTGCTAACCTACACCAAAAACTGAAATAAATCGGGCTGGTCGTTCAGGTACTCAAAGACGATGTTTTGCGCCTGCATTCGCTGGATAAGTGGCTCGAAATCTTCGCGACTCTTCAGCTCGATACCAACCACAGCCGGGCCGGTTTCCCGGTTCGTTTTCTTGATATACTCAAAGCGGCTGATGTCGTCGGTTGGGCCCAGCACGTTCAGAAAGTCGCGGAAGGCTCCGGCCCGTTGTGGAAACCGAATAATGAAATAATGTTTCAGTCCTTCATACAGCAATGACCGTTCTTTGATTTCTTCGGTCCGAGTGATATCATTATTCCCACCACTAATTAAACAGACGACGTTTTTACCTTTGATTTCGTCCTTCAGCATGTCTAGTGCCGCAATGGTGAGCGCACCCGCAGGCTCGGCTACAATCGCGTCTTCGTCGTAGAGCTTAAGAATAGCCGTGCAAACTTTACCCTCGGGAACCAGTAATACACTGTCGAGATTTTTACGGCAGATTTCAAAGGTTATATCGCCCGGCCGTTTCACGGCAGCCCCATCCACAAACTTGTCGATTCGGTCAAGTGCTATCACGTGTCCTTCGTCGATAGAAACTTTCATGGAGGGTGAACCCAGCGGCTCTACACCGATCAGTTTGGTTTTGGGGCTTAATTGCTTGAATACGGTCGAAAGGCCTGATGCTAATCCACCGCCACCGATGGCCATCAGCAGGTAATCGATCTTAAAATTCGAGTCCTTGAAAATCTCCAGTCCAACCGTTCCCTGGCCCTCAATGACCTGCACATCATCGAAGGGATGAACGAAAATGCTTTCGTTGGTTTGAACGAATTCCATAGCTGCATGGAATGCATCATCATAGGTATCGCCGGTAAGAACGACTTCGACAAACTCCTTCCCAAATAGCTTTACCTGTTTGATCTTCTGATTCGGCGTGGTTGTTGGCATAAAAATAATGCCGTGCACGCCCATCTTCCGGCAGGCATAGGCAACGCCCTGGGCGTGGTTGCCTGCGCTGGCACACACAACGCCTTTGGCCAGGGCTTCGGCAGGCAAACTCGCCATTTTGTTGTAGGCCCCACGAATCTTATAAGACCGTACAACCTGCAAATCTTCTCGTTTCAGGAAAATATTGGCTCCGTAGCGGTCAGACAGATTGATATTTTCTTGCAGCGGTGTATGCGCAACAATGCCCCGCAGCCGTTCTGCTGCCAGATAAATCGTATCGAGATCAGGGAAAGCGGCTTCGTTTAATGAATAAGGCACAATGAATAATGAGTTGAGTCCAGGATAATGGCACAACGAATTTATAGTATCCATTGTGCCTTATTCATCACGGTTCGCCATTGCAACAGTGGTCCGTTGCTATGGCGAACCGTTGCTATACATGTATCCTTAGGTACGCTCTGGACGCAATGACCGTACAGCAGCTCCAGCCTGCCACATCTCCGATTCACGGAGTTCAGACAGTTCCACTTCCAGTTTCTCGCGATAATCAGGTTGCGAATTGCGGGTAATGCTGATTTCGGCCTGCTCCTGCGATTTAACGGAGTTATACAATTGTTCGAAAACAGGCTTGGTTGCATCGCGGAAAGGTTTCCACCAGTCGAGGGCACCGCGCTGGGCTGTAGTCGAGCAGTTCGCATACATCCAGTCCATACCATTTTCGGCTACCAGTGGCATCAGTGACTGAGTCAGTTCTTCAACTGTTTCGTTGAACGCTTCAGAAGGGCTATGGCCATTGGCGCGCAGCACTTCGTACTGAGCCGCAAAAATACCCTGGATAGCACCCATCAACGTACCCCGTTCGCCGGTCAGATCAGACGTTACTTCTTTGTAGAAATCGGTTTCGAACAGATACCCTGAACCCACACCGATACCCATAGCAATGGCTTTCGTACGAGCATTACCGGAGGCATCCTGGTAAATGGCAAAGCTGGAGTTCAGGCCTTTACCCTCTACGAATAACCGGCGTAGCGATGTGCCTGAGCCTTTAGGTGCTACCAGGAATACATCGACATCGGCGGGTGGCACGATCCCTGTTTTCTCTTTATACGTGACACCAAAACCATGCGAGAAGTAAAGTGACTTGCCTGGTTTAAGAGCCGCTTTTACGGTTGGCCATAGTTCAATTTGAGCAGCGTCGGAAAGCAGGAAGCAAATAATGGTGCCTTTTTCCAGCGCTTCTTCGATTTCGAACAGCGTTTCACCCGGCACCCAGCCATCGGCAACGGCTTTGTCGTAGGTTTTGCCTTTACGTTGCCCAACGATAACGTTGAAACCATTGTCGCGCATGTTCAGCGACTGGCCAGGACCTTGTACACCATAGCCGATAACTGCAATGACTTCATTGGCCAGCACTTCGCGGGCTTTTTCTAACGGGAACTCTTCCCGCGTAACAACTTGCTCCTCAACTCCTCCGAAATTAATCGTTGCCATGTTTAATTGGTTTTGGTACTCGTATTTTAGGTTTATGATTGATTATGCAAATTTGCTTTCCTGTCATTCTAACACCAGGGAAAATCCGTTCCTGCGTTTGGTTAAACCTGATTAATAAGCGACTTCTGGATTCCTCTAATCGCCGGAATGACGGAAAAGATTACAGATAGTAAGCCCACTCGGATTCGGGTAGGTACTCGACCAACCCTTTCTCCGTTTTACCCACTGCTACCCGGCCCGAGCGAACAAATTCAAGAATATCGTACTGTTTGATGTACCCGAAAAACTCAAAAATTTCGGTGTCGTTGCCGGTTTTCTCGATAACAACATAGTCGAGCCCCCAGTAAACCACCCAGGCTTTGTATTGCTGATTGATTGTCTCAACGTCCAGGGGTTTGCTGCCTAATGGTGTCGATACCTTGAACAGAGCAATTTCGTTATACACAATTTCCTCGTTGAGGTAACCGAAAACGGCCAACACTTCCACGATCTTGCGAATCTGGCGAACGAGTTTCTCCACCTCTTCCCGCGATTCGTGTTTGATCACAATCGTAAACCGGGAAACGCCCTTACGTTCAGTTTCCGAAACCGTCAGACTCTCGATGTTGATGCGTCGGCGTGTGAAAATAATCGTGATGCGATTCAGCAATCCGATCGTATTTTCAGTGAATATGCAAATGGTGTAAGTCGTCATAGTTCGTGGTGTCGGGTTTAAAACCTGACACGGTTTTGGATGTATGCCGGACAGACAGCCGTCCGACACCACGTTATTTTAGTCGAATCTGGGCAACGCTGGTTCCGGCAGGAACCATCGGGAACACGTTTTCCTCTTTCTCAACAATTACTTCGAGCAGAAACGGACCATCATGATTGAGCATGGTATCAAGCGCATCCGACAGGCTTTCCCGTTTGTCGCAGGTCTGGCCATCCATGCCGAAACCTCTGGCAATGGTAATGAAGTCAGGATTTTGTAGTTCAACGAACGAATACCGACGCTCATGGAACAACTGTTGCCACTGACGTACCATACCAAGGAAATTGTTATTCAGGATAATCGCTTTAACGGGTTGTTTATTCTGAACAATGGTTCCAAGCTCCTGTAAGGTCATCTGAAAACAGCCGTCGCCGATAATGGCCACAATCTGGCGATCAGGCGCTCCAACCTGTGCACCGAAAGCGGCTGGCAGAGCAAACCCCATTGTACCCATGCCCCCCGATGTGACCAGACTATTTGGCCGACGGAACTGATAATAGCGGGAAGCCATCATCTGGTGCTGCCCTACGTCGGTAACTAAAACAGCTTCGCCGTTCGTCTTCTTCGAGAGCATGTCAATTACCTCGGCCATCCGGATTTTACCTTCTGTACTGGTTAATTCCGGCAGTGTAATTTGCTCATACTCAATCGTATCGTACTTGCGGAACTCATTGCGCCAGATGGTGTGATCGTTGGGTTCAACGAGGGCGGTCAACGCCTTAAGTGCCTCTTTGGCATCACCAACAACCGGCGCGTCGGCCCGAATGATCTTATCAATTTCAGACGGATCGATCTCAATATGAACGACTTTTGCCTGTTTGATATATTTGCTGGCATCACCGGTTACGCGATCGTCGAACCGCATACCAATGGCAATAATCACATCGGCCTGATCGGTCATTACGTTAGGCCCATAATTACCATGCATTCCTAACCAGCCTACATAAAGCGGGTGATCAGTTGAAATGGTTGACTGACCAAGTAGTGTAGTTGCAACGGGGATACCCGTTTTTTCGACGAATAATCGTAGTTCATCTTCAGCTTTGGCGATTTGCACGCCGTGGCCAACAAGCACATAAGGGCGCTTGGCGTTGTTTATTAAGCGAGCGGCTACCTCGACCTGCTCCTGCTTGGGTATCCGACGCGGACGGTAACTAATGATGCTCTGGCAACGTTCGTAAACAAACGGCTTGGTCATCAATTCCAACTGGGCACTTTTCGTCATGTCGATTAACACTGGACCCGGCCGACCCGACTGAGCAATGTAAAAAGCCTTCGACAGGATTTCCGGCACCTCATCGGCATTGGTTATCTGGTAATTCCATTTTGTGATCGGCATGGTTACACCCATCACGTCAGCTTCCTGGAAAGCATCGGTCCCAAGAAGCCGCTTGGCAACCTGACCCACAATGCAAACCATTGGCGTCGAATCGATCTGGGCATCGGCAATGGCTGTAACCAGATTCGTAGCCCCCGGCCCTGACGTGACGAGGCAAACGCCCGCACGGCTCTGCATCCGGGCGTAACCCTGAGCCGCATGACCAGCCCCCTGTTCGTGGCGTACCAGAATGTGGTTGATGCGGTCCTGATAATCATACAGGGCATCGTAGACGGGCATAATGGCTCCACCAGGATACCCAAAAATGGTATCGACTCCTTCGGCTACCAAACCCATCATGAGTGCTTCCGAGCCTGAAATTAATTTCGGTACCGTATTAGAAACCGATGGTGTTGTTTCGATAACTTCTGGTGCGATGCTGGCGATTGCTTCCATGACGTATGGTCAGTTTTAAGTCTTTAGCTTGTTGTTTCGCTCAATTTTATTCGAATAGGTCTTCTGAAAGACAATGAAGAATGGCTTAATCTTCATCTGTTACGCAACCTTCACTAGCTGATTTTACACTTCGGATATATTTGCCCAATACACCTTTGGTGAATGGGGGAGCTGATTGTGTCCAGCGGCTTCGGCGATCAGCGAATTCGTCATCTGAAATGTGTAACGTAAGCTGGCGGGATACGGCGTCGATTGTGATACGGTCGCCATCTTTAACGAGGGCAATCGGCCCACCTTCATAGGCTTCCGGAGTAACGTGACCCACAACAAAGCCATGCGTGCCTCCCGAAAACCGACCGTCAGTAATCAGCGCAACTTTATCGCCGAGGCCAGCGCCCATAATCGCGGAGGTTGGTTTCAGCATTTCGCTCATACCAGGGCCACCTTTAGGGCCAGCATTGCGAATAACGATGACCTGACCGGGCAGAATTTCACCTTTTTGCAGGGCATCAATCACTTCGCCTTCATGCTCACATACTTTGGCTGTACCATCAAATTTCAGGCCTTCTTTCCCTGTAATCTTGGCAACTGATCCGGTAGGAGCAAGGTTACCCCTTAGAATCTGAATATGACCCGTTTTCTTGATCGGATTACTTAAGGGCCGTACAATTGATTGCGTATCAAAATCCAGCGTTGGTATCTCTTCCAGATTTTCGGCTATGGTTTTGCCCGTTACTGTCAGGCAATCGCCGTGGATAAGGCCATTCTGATAGAGATATTTCATAACGGCTGGAACACCTCCAATAGCAAGCATATCTTCCATATAATACTTACCACTCGGCTTCAGATCAGCCAGGAACGGCACGCGATCACTAATGGCCTGAATCTCATCGAGTGTGAGCGGTATGCCAGCAGCCCTCGAAATCGCCAGATAGTGCAACACGGCGTTAGTTGAGCCGCCAAGTGCCATGACAACGGTCAGGGCGTTTTCGAGTGATTTGCGATTGATGATTTCTTTAGGCGTAATACCGCGCTCCAGTAATACCCGCATCGCTGCACCAATTTTTTTGCATTCTTCCTGTTTGCCTTCGTGTGTAGCCGGGTAGCTACTACTGAAAGGCAGGCTTAACCCCATGGCTTCAATGCTGCTGGCCATTGTATTAGCCGTATACATACCGCCACAGGCACCAGCGCCCGGAATCGAGTTTTTAATAACACCTTCGTAATCTTCGTCGGAAATATTACCGGCATATCGTTTACCCAGTGCTTCAAAAGCCGAAACGATGTCCAATTTTTGTCCTTTATAATGCCCGGACCGGATCGTACCGCCGTATACCATGATACTTGGCCGGTTAAGCCGGGCCATCGCCATAATAGCACCAGGCATGTTTTTATCGCAGCCAACTACCGTTACAACACCGTCGTACCACTGGGCAGTAACGACTGATTCAATAGAATCGGCGATGAGATCACGGCTAGGCAGCGAATAACGCATGCCATCGTTGCCATTGGTCATGCCATCAGATACGCCAATTGTGTTAAAAATTAGCCCCACGAGTCCGTTTGCCTGAATGCCCTGTTTTACGTAAACGGAGAGGCCATTGAGATGCATGTTGCAGGTGTTGCCTTCATATCCCGTGCTGGCGATGCCAATCTGGGGTTTTTGCATGTCGTCTTCAGTAAGGCCTACGCCATAGAGCATGGCTTTTGCGGCTGGATTACTGATTTCCTGCGTAAGGGTACGACTAAAACGATTTAATTCGGCGGTCTGTGGTTCGGCGATCATCTTAAACAATTAGCGAAATTTCGCTGATAGTGTAATAACGCCGTAAATAAAAATGAAGTTTTCCTGAAAGGCAAGAAAAATCGGATTATTTACTGATTAACTTTTATGAGCTGTCGAAAACGTCCTCAAAAAATTAAAAGGCACGTATACACTTTATATGATTAAAATTTAAAGAGTTAGTTATTCTTATTGCTCCCTAACGCATAGTACTAAGTACACATCATTGATCACGTAGATTAGAAGAATTCATAGGCAACCTGATTGAAGTGTTTTATCCTGCCAGGTAAAGTTGCGCTTAGCACGGTCACCCGTTCGGGCAAGAACTGATTACAGATTGTTCATATTGATATCGAATCGGCCCTCGGTGACGTGCACGATCTCTTTACTCACAATATATTGCGCGTCAAATTCGAAGGTTCCCGACACAATCCGATTGAGGGTGTCCAGGCGCGTGATCACTAGTTTGCCCGGATTTGACTCTATTGTATTAAAAAGCCTGAACTGGTTATCGTAGTAAATAGCGAAGGGGTCATTATATCCATTTGCCAACTTATTCGTACCAATCACCCCATTGGGCAGGGTTAACTGAACGCGGTCTTTGGTGCTGGCATTGGTATGAATAAACAGATAAAAAGAGGTGGCGCTTAATTGCCTGAATTCTACTTCGATTGCCTTGGCCGCTGGTCCCTGGTCGTTACGAATGCCATTGGCTACCCAAACCTTACCATTGATCTTGCAGCCAAATGTATTGAGCCCTTCTGTGGTCGGTGCTGGCAAGACGTCTTCTTTGGGCTTACAGCTTGCGGCCATTAAAAATCCCCAGGCAACCAGTAGCAGAGATTTGAGGAAATAATTCATAGTACAGAAAGGTTATCGGCTAAAAATCAGCACAAAGAAATAGGTTTCTAAAAAATCGTTGACAACTTGTTTCAGCTCTTAGTTAATAAAGTGTATCGTATTGTGCAGTATACTTAAAGGTCAACCTCCAAAGCATGATCGCATTGATTGAGGGCATTGGTGATGCTGGACTTGCAGCATAATACCAGGCAAAAACTTAAGCTACATGTTGGAATTGCTCACTGTTGGACTTAAAAGGGGAAATATAGCTCAGCGCTGACCAGGCTGCCGGCATAGTATCTTTGTTGCCTATTGTACCGCCGGGCGGCTATTCAATCGGACTATTCCAGTTTAATCCTGATTCGATACTGAACATGAGTTTTCATTGAGTAAATCAGGTTTTGTTGAAACTTTCCTACGTATGATCTTGAAGTACAATGATGAACTCATACGGATTTCAGCGAAAAATTGAACTGATTCCTGCGGTCAAGTTTGCCTCAACGGTACTCTTGTCAATTATTGATTTAACCTTCAGTAGATTATAGGTTCTGATTCAGGAGAAGTTACCAGAAAGTAAAAACGTGTAATCGCTTCGACACACTTTAATGAGAATGTTGCTGATGATCAGCCTGGGTATGTTAACAAAAAAAAGTATGGGAAGGCGTAAGGTAGTGGCCATCCTCGGGTATAGTTTATTCGTGCTTCTTTATCGCCCTGACGGATTGGCCTTTGCGCAGAATAAACCCCAGCCTGTGGCAGAATCACTTAATTCTCCCTTTGAGCTTAAGAATGGCGATAGAGTGGTTTTTCTGGGGAATTCGCTATTCGAAAATGATTTTCAGTACGGTTATATTGAGCTGGCCCTGACAACCCGATGGCCCGACCGGGATGTTACTTACCGGAACATCGGCTGGACTGGCGATAATGTGTTCGGCGTTGCCCGCAGCACGATTACAAATCCGCCTACTGCCTATGAATTGCTGATGGAACACCTTACAAAAGCACAACCAACTGTTGTTTTTGTGGCATATGGTGGCATTGAAGCGCAGGACGGTGAGGCTGGGCTTCCCGCTTTTAAAGAAGGATTAACTAAACTGATCGACAAAATTGACCAGCTTGGGGCAAAAGCCGTTTTGTTATCACCCATTCCAATCCTATCCGCCGACTCGGCTCAAAGCGTGGTGAAACGCAATGCCATGCTGGAACTGTATACGGCCACAATAGCTACCATAGCCAGGGAGCGTGGCAAACGGTTTATCGATATTTTCAAACCGATTCAGGAAGCCGGTAAAAACGTAGCACTTACCGAAAACGGCATTCACCTGAATGAAACCGGCTACTATAATCTGGCGAGTATTCTCGAAAAAGGACTGGGGTTGGGCCCACGAACTGAGCCGGTTGCCATATCGATTTCTAAAAGTGCAGCGGAAACTACGAATCCGGCGAAAATTCTGGATTCTGGGACAAATGCTACCGGACTGAAATTCACGATCGAGGAACGTTACCTTCCACTGCCACTGCCTTCGGGCGAATCTGGCTTAACAACTCCTGGACAGGTGGTTAAAATATCGGGCCTGAAAAAAGGATTTTATACCCTTACAATCGACAATTCGGAGGTAATAACCGCATCGGACAAACAATGGGAAAAGGGAGTCGAGATCAAACAGGGGCCTTCAGTTGAGCAAGCGCACGAATTGCAACAGATGGTTTTGAAAAAGAATGATCTATTTTTCTTTCAGTACCGACCGCCGAATACGACCTATATTCTTGGTATGCGTTCCCATGAGCAGGGTCGGCATGCGAAGGGATTGGAAGATCAAAGCCTGATCATCAAATGGTTAGAAGGGCAGATCGCCTTAGTTCGCACACCTAAGTCAAGAGTTTATCAACTTACCCTTCTGAAGTAATAAGAACGTCATGAAAACAAGATGGTCCCTGAAGTTCTTCCGTAGACTGATAATCATCCCAATCATCTTATTGATTACCTCATCCGCCAATCAGATTGATCGAAAAGACGATCCTGATCCAGATGTGAAGCGTGAACTTGAGTCTTTCAAGGTTGCCGATGGTTTCGAGGTAACGCTGTTTGCGGCTGAACCACTGGTGGCCAAGCCCATCCAGATGAACTGGGATGCCGATGGCCGACTGTGGGTGGTGAGCAGTACGGCGTACCCGCACCTGAAAACGGGTGAGGAGGCAAACGACAAGATTTTTGTTCTGGAAGATACCGATGGGGATGGTAAGGCCGATAAATCAACCATTTTTGCCGAAGGTTTGATAACACCCACTGGTATTCTGCCAGGAGATGGTGGCGTCTATGTGGCCAATTCAACGGAAATTCTCCATTTCGCGGATACCGATGGGGATGGCAAGGCCGATAAAAAGCGTCGGATTTTAAACGGCTTTGGTACCGCCGATACGCATCACCTAATTCATACTTTCCGATGGGGACCCGAAGGCCTGCTTTATTTCAACCAGTCCATCTACATCTATAGCCACGTTGAAACGCCGTCGGGAATCAAACGCCTGGAAGGTGGTGGTGTCTGGCAGTTAAATCCTAAAAAACTCGAACTTGACATCTACGCCAAAGGATTGGTTAATCCGTGGGGCTTGCAGTTTGATCGCTGGGGGCAATCCTTTCTGACAGATGGGGCTGGTTTTGAAGGAATCAATTATGCATTTCCGGGAGCCACATTTCTTACCTCGCCGGGTGCTGCCCGAATTCTTCGCGGGCTAAATCCGGGCCAGCCCAAGCACAGTGGCCTGGATGTGATTTCGGGCCGTCACCTTCCTGAATCCTGGCAGGGTAGTGTCATTACCAACGATTTTCGGGCTAACCGCATTAACCGATTTAAGCTGGAAGAACAAGGCAGCGGGTATGCCTCCAAGCAGGCCGAGGATTTATTATGGACGGACCATGTTGCCTTTCGGCCTGTAGACATCTCGGTTGGTCCGGATGGTGCTATTTATGTGGCTGATTGGTATAACCCCATTATTCAGCATGGTGAGGTAGATTTTCATGATCCGCGCCGGGATCATGAGCATGGCCGTATCTGGCGGATCATTGCCAAAAACCGCCCTTTAATTAAAAAACCGCAGTTAAGTAAGGCCAGTGTCAGCGAGCTTTTAGAAACCCTGAAGTTGCCGGAAAACTGGACTCGCTCACAAGCCAAGCAGGTTCTGAAAGCGCGCGGTGCTAAAGACGTGATCCCAGCCCTTGAAAAATGGATTCAGGATTTAGATAAAAAGGATGCTGACTACGAGCACCAACTGCTGGAAGGACTTTGGGTGTATCAAACGCTTGATGTGGTGAACGAGCCACTTCTGCTTCGGCTGTTGAAGGCAGAAACGCACAATGCCAGGGCAGCTGCATTGCGGGCACTTGAATTATGGTATCCTAAATTGACCAATGTGCCAAGTCTGCTTACCGTAGCCGTAACGGACAAGCACCCTCAGGTGCGTCTTGAAGCCGTGATTGCCCTCCGGAAAGTACAAACGGCCGAGGCCGCCCGTACAGCTTTATCGGTACTGGATAATCCAATGGACGAATTTCTGGACTTTGCCCTCTGGCAGACGGTTCGTGAACTGGAACCGTTTTGGATGTCCCGGCTGAAAACAGATCCCGAATTCTTTGGTGATTTCCGCAAAACCACCTTTGCGCTCAAGTCGGTCAGCAACCCTGCTTCGGTTTCTCGACTGGCTCAGTTGTATCAACAGAATCGGATTCCCGAAGAATACCAGAAGGACGTGCTGGGTTCGCTTGCTAAATTCGGCAGCGCTGCCGATTTGACGATTCTTTTTGATAAAGCCGTTCAGGCGAATACGGGTTCGGGTAAATCAGTGGCGACTCAGTTGGGTGCCCTCGAAGAAGCCGCTCGACGGGGCCTAAAACCTGAGGGCAAGTTGAATCGGATTACCGGTATTATCGAAAATGATGATGAAGCCATCTCTACAAGCGCCATCCGGTTGATTGGTTTATGGCATCTGGATGAGCAGAACGCAGCCCTGGTCAGCCTGGCTCAAAAAGAAGATAAAAGCAAGCGAAAAGCCGCTCTGGAGTCATTGGCCGCTTTGGGGAATGAGCAGGCCAGAAAGTCACTGGTTGACATGACCAGCGGAAAAAATCCGGTTGATCTGCGGCTGGCAGCGGCTTCTCAACTGGTTTCTCTGAACGTTTCGGAAGGGGCCAGAATTAGCGCTGATCTGTTGCGGACTTTACCAGCACAAACGGACGTATCTGAACTTTTTCAGGCATTTTTAGTCAATAAGCAGGGCGTGCGTGCGCTCGCTGACGAGCTGACAGCCAAAAAGATACCAGAAAACAGGGCAAAGGAAGGTCGGCAGATCGTGCAGCGTAACCTGCCTTACAACCGGCGTAATGGCGAAGATGTTAAGCTCCTGACGCAGGCACTGGAGGCCTCAGGTGGTGTTTTACTCCCCGAAAAGATGCCTCAGGAGCTTACTGCTCAGGAAATCAGCAGTCTGGCGAAAACAGCAAAAGAAACCGCTGATCCTGTTAAAGGAGAACTGGTATTCCGGAAAAGCAACCTTACCTGCCTTACCTGTCATGCGATTGGCGGAGCTGGAGGGCGTATTGGTCCGGATTTGAGCAGCCTGGGAACGAGTTCTCCCGCCGAAACCATCATCCGATCCGTTCTGTACCCAAATCTATCCATCAAGGAAGGATATGAACTTCAGCGTATCGTGAAAAAAGATGGTAGTGAGCAAATGGGCTATCTGGTTGGTAACGGCACCTCCGAACTAGTGATACGCGATGTGAGTGGTTTAGAAGTTGCCATTCCCAAAAGCCAGGTCAATGCCATTGAAAAAGTACCTGGTTCGCTGATGCCTCCGGGATTGACAGCCAGTTTAGACAAAGAAGAGTTTGTCAATCTGATTGGATTTCTGTCGAAAATGGGCGAGTCGGGGAAATTCCGCGTCCCCACAGCCCGATTTGTGCGTCGCTGGAACACCGTTTCTGCCACTAAAGAACTGACCCGGAAAATCCTGGCCGATGGACCAGGCTATGTTACGAAGGATAATGCAAAAGTGGCCTGGCAACCAGCTTATAGCAAAGTTTCCGGCGACCTGCCTTTGGATGAACTGGCGGTCGTTGATGTGAATGCTGGTAAACAATACAGCTTCGTTCGGTTCGATATTGAAGTGATCAGCAAAGGCAATGTAAATCTGGCCATTAACTCAACTGCTGGTTTAAGTGCCTGGGTAGGCTCAAAACCGCTAAAACTCACCGATCAGGGAATCGTTGCCGATTTTGCTCAGGGTGTTCACTCGATCACGGTGGCTATTGACAGAACCCAGCGTAAAGAAGGTCCACTTAGCATTCAACTCCTGGATGCTGAAAGTTCACCCGCTCAAACAAGGCTTGTAATTGGGCGATAGAACAGGCCGAGGGAGAAGAAGACTGCCGGTCATTTAATCAGAGGGGTTTAGACTACAAATCAAGTCTACAAACTGACTTTGCCGCTATTAATGCAGCTTGTAATAGTGTTTGGAACAAAAGTCAAACGTTAAAATTGAACGATAACCGGGTAAAATAGTACTGTGCTATTGGTTGTATCTTCACTATTTTTGTAAAATAGTATCATAATCAATTGGTTCACTTGTATGCCTGTCTGGTCTGACATACGATTTCGGTGTATTCTGTTCAGCTCAACGGTTGGGTTGTTCTGTACGTCAGTCTGGCTTACGTCCTGTCAGAAATCGGTTGAGAAACCCGCCGAATTGATAGCTGCTGAGGTTCACTTACCCGAAAAAGTCGATTACAACCTGCACGTTAAGCCTATTCTTTCGGATCGCTGTTTTGCGTGTCATGGTCCCGATAAAGCAAAACAACAGGCCGGTTTACGGCTGGACACACCCGAGGGTGCTTATGAAGCCTTAGCGAAAAGCGGTCATACGGCCATTGTACCGGGAAATCTGGCCGAGAGCGAGTTAGTACGTCGCATCATCAGCACTGATCCTGAGGAGATGATGCCTACGCCCAAATCGAATTTAAGCCTGAACGCTGAGGAAAAAGCCATGCTGTTGCGCTGGGTCGAGCAGGGGGCCGAATACAAAAAGCATTGGTCGCTCATTGCGCCAACAATGCCCGAAATACCGAAGGTTAAGGATGAAAAGTGGGTAAAAAACGAAATCGATCGGTTCGTATTGGCTAAGCAGGAGGGTCAGAAAGCAGGCCACGCACCTGAAGCCGACAAAACAACGCTGCTTCGTCGGGTAAGCCTGGATTTGACGGGCCTCCCACCGACTGCTGCCGAGGTCGATGCGTTTCTGGCCGATAATTCCCCAAATGCTTACGAAAAAGTCGTAAACCGGCTGCTAAACAATCCGCATTATGGTGAACGACAGGCAGTAGAATGGCTCGATGTAGCTCGCTATGCCGATACGCATGGGTATCAGGACGATGGACTGCGAACCGTATGGCCATATCGCGACTGGATCATTCGGGCTTATAATCGTAATCTTTCCTTCGATCGGTTCATTACGTGGCAGTTGGCCGGTGATCTATTGCCAAACCCGAATCGGGATCAACTGATTGCGACGGCGTTTAATCGGAACCACCAGCAAAGCCAGGAGGGCGGTATTGTCGATGAAGAATACCGGGTTGAATACGTAGCCGATCGGGCTAATACGTTCGGTAAAGCCATGTTGGGGTTGACGGTCGAATGCGCCCGCTGCCATGATCACAAATACGATCCGATCAGCCAGAAAGATTATTATTCACTGTTTGCCTTCTTCAATAGTAACAATGAACGTGGACAGATTCCCTACAATGGCGAAGCTGCGCCAACCGTTACACTCACTAAGCCCGAAACCGACGCTAAACTGAAATTCATTCGTGAAAAACTTACGCCCTTAGAGCAAAAGTTAAACCCGAATCGTCCCGATTATCAGCAACGGTTTGGGCAGTGGCTGGCAAGTGCACCGCAACATGTAGGCTCGTCAACCGATTCAGGATTAATCGCGCATTATACATTCGATGAAGCTGATCGGACCGACATCAGTGCGTATGTGAAAGCCGAGAACGAAAAGAAAAAACTGGAAGACGCTAAGCGTAAAAAAGAAGAAGTGAAGAAGGCTCAAACGACGAAACCAGACAGTAAGAAACCTGAAAAGAAGGAAGCTCCTAAACGTAAAACAAAGGAAGAACTCTGGAAAGATCCGCGTAATGCATTTGTAAACACGGTAAATGATACGCTTCCGGCGCGGCTCGGTGGCGACCCCGATAAGGTGCCTTATGCGGTTCCTGGCCGCTTCGGAAAAGCCCGTTTCCTGCCGGGCGACAGTTTTATTGAGCTTCCCTGGGGGTTTGGCGCTTTTGAGCAAAATCAGCCGTTTACAGTAAGCAGCTGGTTTAATCTGGCTAAGCCGCAAACGGCTCTTACACTCATGGGACGCACGACCGGACCCATGGACGGTCAGCGCGGTTATCAACTCGATCTACTGGCCGATGGACGACTGAAACTTACCTTTAACCATGTATGGCCAGCCAATGCGATCGATATTGAGTCGGTTGATAAAGTGCCGGTTCACCAGTGGTTTCAGGTCGCCTTTACCTACAATGGTATGGGTCGTGCCAGCGGCCTGACGCTTTATCTGAATGGCAAAGCTGTACGCACGAAAGTGGTGGCCGATAATCTTATTCATAGCATGGTGTATGGAAAAGATCGTACACACTGGGCGCAGCATACGTTCTATGTGGGCCGGATGCACGATTATTTCTACAAAGATTTCGCGGTTGATGAGTTGCGTATCTACGACCGTTGCCTGGCACCGATCGAAATGCCCAAACTAGCTGGTCAGCCCGATGCGCTTACCGCAGCCCTGCGCACTCCGGTAACAAATCGTAGCCCCGTGCAACGGACAGGTCTGTACACCTATTACGTAACCACCCAGGACTCTGTATATCGTGATGAGTATGCCAAAGCCATGAAACTCCGTGGCGAGCAACTGATGCTTTATACGAATTCAGATCAGGTAATGGTCATGCAGGAGCGGTCGGTGCCGCGCGAAACGCACTTATTGAAACGGGGGGCTTATGATGCGCCGGGAGAAGTTGTTACGCCTGCTGTATTGCATAGCCTGAATCCTATACCTGAAGAATGGCCTAAAAACCGACTTGGTCTGGCCAAATGGTTATTGATGCCCGAAAATCCTTTGTTCGGACGGGTAATGGCCAATCGGTTCTGGCAGCAATATTTTGGGCAGGGGCTGGCCAAAAATAGTGATGATTTTGGCAATCAGGGCGCACTGCCGACACACCCGGAATTGCTGGATTATCTGGCTGTAAAATTCCGGGAATCTGGCTGGAATGTCAAAGCGATGCATAAACTGATCGTTATGTCGGCCACTTATCGGCAGTCATCGAGTGTTTCCGAAAAAGCACGGGAAGCCGACCCTGATAATGTTTTCCTTACTCGGGGGCCAAGCTATCGGATGTCGGCCGAGCAGGTTCGTGACAATGCACTGGCCGCCAGTGGCTTATTGAATCAGCGCATTGGTGGGCCAAGTGTTCACCCTTACCAGCCGGCTGGGATCTGGGAGGCTCTGGCTACACGCAACGCCGTAAAGTATGTGCAGAACCATAATGATAGCCTCTATCGGCGGTCGATGTATACGATCTGGAAGCGGAGTTCGCCCCCGCCCATGATGCTCAATTTCGATGCTGCCGAACGGCATACCTGTATTGTGAAGCGTCAGAAAACCAGCACGCCCTTACAGGCATTGGTGACGCTCAATGATCCGCAGTTTGTGGAAGCTGCCAGAGTACTGGCGCAGAAAAAACTGGGCGAAGGGAAAAAGGAAGAGCCAGAGAAAGGAGTGATCGAATCCGTCTTTAAAGCGGTTATCAGTCGTCCCGCCCGAGTGGAAGAGCTTAACCTGATGAAGCAGCTCTACGCGGAAGAACTGGCCGATTTCAGGAAGAACCCAAAACGAGCCACGGAACTGCTGGCAGTGGGCGAATATCCTGTTGATAAAACACTCAATCCGGCCGAGCTAGCTGCCTGGACAGTCGTTACGAGTACAATAATGAATTTCGACGAAGCGATTATAAAACGATAGTCATACGTTCTGCGCGCTGTCCATTCGTGGCCTGCGATAAGGACTACTATTGACGACTCTTATGGATATTCAGGACGAAATACATGATCAACAAAGCCGCCGGACATTTCTCGGTCAGGCCAGTGCGGGGCTAGGCACGATTGCGCTGGCGTCGCTGCTGAATCCAACCAGTTTATTTGGCGGTACCACCACGTCGGCAGACCGGCCCGGCGAAAATCCGGCGGTGGGTAAACCACACTTTCCGCCGAAGGTGAAGCGGGTCATTTATCTGTTTCAGAGTGGAGCTCCCTCGCAGCTGGAACTGTTCGATTATAAGCCCAGACTTGAAGCCATGTGGGGGCAGGATTTACCCGAGTCGGTTCGCAAAGGACAGCGTCTGACAGGTATGACTGCCGGGCAAAGCCGTTTTCCACTGGCTGCATCGAAGTATAAATTTGCTCAGTATGGCCCCGGTCAGATGTGGATTAGTGAATTGCTGCCACATACGGCTCGGATTGCCAGTGATCTGACCTTTATACGTTCGTTGCACACTGAAGCCATTAATCATGATCCTGCCGTAACATTCTTTCAAACGGGGAGCCAGCAGGCTGGCCGACCCAGTTTCGGGTCATGGATTAGTTACGGACTAGGCTCCGATAATCAGAATCTTCCTGCTTTTGTCGTTCTGCTTTCTAAAGGCCGCAATGGTGATCAGCCGCTTTATGCCAAACTCTGGAGTAATGGCTTTTTGCCGTCAGTGCATCAGGGCGTCGTGTTTCGGTCAGGACCAGATCCGGTTTATTACCTCAATAATCCGCCGGGCATCGATAAAACCAGCCGCCGTCGGATGCTCGACTATCTGACGAAACTGCATCAGGAGCAGTTTAAGCACGTATTGGACCCCGAAATCAACAGCAGGATGGCACAATACGAAATGGCTTATCGGATGCAGACCTCCGTGCCTGAAACGCTGGATATTTCTAAGGAGCCAGACTATATTTTTGATATGTATGGCCCCGAGAGCCGCAAGCCCGGCACATTTGCGGCCAATTGCCTCTTAGCCCGGAAGTTGATCGAAAAAGACGTAAAATTCGTGCAGTTATACCACCAGGGCTGGGATCAGCACGGCAATTTGCCCAACGATATCAAGATTCAGACGAAGAGCGTCGATCAGCCGTCGGCGGCCTTGATTATGGATCTTAAACAACGGGGCTTACTGGACGATACGCTCGTGATCTGGGGTGGTGAGTTCGGGCGTGGTGCCTATTCGCAGGGTAAATTGACAAGAGATAATTATGGCCGGGATCACCATCCCCGTGCGTTCTCGGTCTGGATGGCGGGAGCCGGTGTTAAAAAAGGGATGGTCTACGGTGAAACCGATGATTTTGGCTACAACGTTATCCGTGATCCGGTGCATGTGCATGATTTTCAGGCAACGGTGCTGCATCTGCTCGGTGTCGATCACGAAAAATTGACCTTCAAAAGTCAGGGCCGACGTTATCGTCTGACTGATGTCCACGGGAAAGTGGTCAAGCCGCTGCTGGCGTAGAGTTAGGTAGCATTTGTTTAGTTGCGGCAATTCGTGGTGTAGGCCCGGATTGCCGCAATTCGTTTTTATAACCTGACGCCAACCGTCACATCTCCAATACGCGATCATCTGTTTTCAGAAGAAAACACGGATTGGCCAGGACGTAATTTATAAAGCCCTGATGGCTAGTTTGTTTGACTGGTTGTGCCGCATGTACCTAATCATAATCAGGTACATGGCTGATCTGCATCATATAGCAGAAGGGCTACGGACTGTTGTTTTGTAGCATAATCTAACGCTTAAGACAATGGCAACGCTCACACACTCAACAACTGCTTATACGCACTCCCAGGAGGCTAACTGGATTACCACCTATAAAAACTTTGTCACTAAGGCGGAGTTCAACCGAATTGGATGGGCCGCTACGTTTGTAGCCATTCAGGGCTGTATACTATCTCCGGCTTTGCTACTGGTCATGGCCTACATGGGTGGTGGCGACTGGCAGTTTTTAGTCAGCAATCTGTGTTTTTTAGCCGTGTTGATTCCCGTGCTATCCGTATTGCCGATGAAGTACATTTTCCCATCATTTGCCATGAGTACGGTAATTCATCTGGCCATAATTCTACTCGATATCCTATCGTAAAGAATCGGTTAGCGTATCCCTAAACCGACTAATTCACCACTATTCATCGGCCCGTGTAGTTGGCCACTCAGATTTGTATTGTTATGAAAACGATTGTTCTTGCTACTGATTTTTCCCACAATGCCAATCAGGCCGCCCGGTTTGCTGTTCAACTGGCTCGTGACTGGAAGGCCGAATTGATTCTGCTTAATGCGTATCATTTCTGGCCCGATAATCCAGCTAAATCCGGCGATTTCCCATTGAGCGAAGAGGCCATTCGGGAAACCAGCGAAAAGAAGCTCAGGCATCTGGCCGATGAATTAAGGGAAGTAGCTGTTGTGCCTATTCACTGTCTGGTACAGGAAGGGCATACAATGAATGCTATTCGGGCTGTAACGAAAGCGAAAAATGCAGACCTGCTCATTATGTCGACGGTAGGGACAGCGCCTAAAAGTACGCAGCTACTGGGCAGCATAGCGACCGGAATGGTGGAAGAAACCGAGGTGCCACTTCTGTTGATTCCTCCCGGCATTGGCTATGCGGGTATAAAAAATATCGTACTGGGAGTCGACCTGGCAATTCCGCCTAACGCTATAGCCTTAGAAACGGCACTGGAATTCGCACGGGCCTCAGACAGTTTGATCAATGTAATTTGCATTACCGAGAAACCGAATAATCCTGAATTAAGAGATCGAGCCGAGCATATCCGGCGACTATTGCTTCAGGTACCCCATACCATGAGCCTGATAAATGGAAGCGAAGTGTATGATACGTTACTCCAGTTTTCTCACGACAATAAAGCCGATCTGATTATGATGCTACCCCAGACCCGAAGCTGGCTCTGGAAGTTATTTTCAGAAGGTGAAACGCAGCGTATGGCCCGGTTGACAGATATTCCGCTTTTGGCCGTTGTCTGATTTTTTATAGAACAAAACTTTCGCAAAACCCCGTACCACGGTTATTAGAGCGTCATGGTTAACCGTGGCACGGGGTTTTGCGAAAGTCCTGTATAATTCCGTTTCTAAACGCACCAATCCGATCAATCTGCTATCACAGATTGACCGGATCGAATTTTATAACACGAAACAAACCCGCGAAAGTCTGCTAATTGGCAGAAAAGTGGGTTTTTATTTGTAGTTCAACTGGCTGGTTTGTTTTGCCCGTGAGCTAATTAGACAGTTTGCGAGAATAACCGGGTTTGAGGCTGGGCATAGTTAAGTCGTTCATCGAACGCCATGCAGATATTTCGCAGAAACGGCCGACCTTCGGGGCGCACCGATAGTCCTTCAACATCATAGTCCAGCAAGCCGTCGAGCCAGAATTCTTTCAGGCGGTTGTTCAAGGTTTCCCACTCTCGTTTTGACCAGCTGCCCAGCGGCCAGCAGGTTTTTCCCTGGCACATGATATTCAGAATTTGCTGGCGCAGGAATTGATCCTGATCATCGAGAATGTGGCCGCGCAATAAGGGCAAATCACCTGCCAGAACTCGATTCATATAGCGATTAGGGTCTTTTTCATTCTGGGCAAACGCTGACCAGCCATCACTGATCGACGATGCGCCAAGACCGAGTAAAACGCGTGTTTTAGTCGTCGTATAGCCCATAAAGTTCCGGTGAAGAGTGCCTGTTTGTACGGCATTATAGAGCGAATCATGAGGGCGTGCAAAATGATCCATGCCGATTTCTGCGTAACCTGCCTGCTCCAGTAACGCTCTTCCGGTTTCGTACAGAACTCGTTTTTGATCTCCGCTGGGGAGATCTTCCTCACGAAATCCCCGCTGTCCGTTTATGCCTTCAATCCAGGGCACATGGGCATACGAATAAAAGGCAATGCGGTCGGGTTGAAGGGTCAGCGTTTTATGAATTGTGTCGATTATAGAATCGGGCTTTTGGAAAGGCAGGCCAAATACTAAATCATGGCTGATCGAGGTATACCCAATTTGGCGAGCCCAGCCGGTTACCTGTCGAACATTCCCGAACGGCTGAAGGCGGTGAATGGCCCGCTGCACAATTGGCGTGTAGTCCTGCACACCAAAACTCACCCGTCGAAATCCAAAATTGTAAAATAACTGAAGATGTTCGCTGGTTGTGTTGTTAGGATGTCCTTCCCAACCATAATCAGGCGATTCTGTTGGCGTGGTCCGCTTAAAAATACCCGTCAGCAATCGGTTAAGTTGTTCGATAGAAAAGAAACTGGGTGTTCCTCCGCCCAAATGAAGTTCGGCGATGCGGGGCCGGTCTGGCAATAAGTCGCAATATAGATTCCATTCTGCCAGTAAAGCATCAACATAAGGGCCTTCAACGGTATGATTGCGGGTAATGTGCTTGTTGCAGCCGCAAAATGTACACAGACTTTCGCAATAGGGCAGGTGAATGTACAGACTGATGCCTGTAGTGCTGTTGCTGATCGAAAATGCCCGTTGCAGGTGGCGCACCCAGGCGGTTTCACTGAACGTGGTTTCGTCCCAGAACGGTACGGTCGGGTAGCTGGTGTAGCGTGGACCGGGTACGTTGTATTTCTGAATTAGCGAGTTCATTGTCGTTTCAGGGAGCCGTTTTGTCGGCCCCTGTGCTCCCTGCAAAACTGGATAGGTTATGGGTGTCAATCCCTGAGTCGTATCAGGTCAACGGCTGATGCTGGTCAGGGTTTGGCTAGCCACACCATGCCAACTTGCTTCAAAATTCAGAGGTATGAGCACAGCAACGATTCCATCGACCAGTTGCTATCATTGTGGTAACGATTGTGCAGGAAATAACATACTAGTCGAAGACAAGCGCTTCTGTTGTGAAGGCTGCAAAACGGTGTATACTATTCTGAGCCAGCATCAGCTTTGCCAGTATTATACGATAGAATCTGGCGAAGATGGCCTTCGGCGAGGTAATATGATCAAAGCCAGTAATCAATCTCAATCAGAACAATCGCGACTTGTCTTTCTGGACCATCCGGATATCATAGCACAACTGCTGGAGTTCTCAAATGAGGCCATTGCCAAAGTTACATTTTACATTCCGACCATTCATTGCAGCTCATGCCTGTGGCTGCTTGAGCACCTCTATCGAATACATCCCGGCATTCAGCAGTCACGGGTGGATTTCCTGAAAAAACAGGTTCACTTTACCTACCAGCCCGATAAGCTAACGCTGCGCCAGCTTGTTGAACTGCTCAGCTCCATTGGGTACGAACCGCTGATCAGCCTCAATGATGTCGTTAAAGAGCAGCAACAGCCATCGGACCGGCCGCTATTATACCGACTGGCCGTTGCCGGATTTTGCGCGGGTAATATCATGCTGTTCAGTTTTCCTGAATACCTTGGCCTGAACGATCCATCGTTCAGGCAGTTGTTTGGTATTCTTAATATCCTGCTCGCTCTGCCGGTCGTAATCTACTCCGCGTCGGGCTATTTCGAATCCGTCTGGAAAAGCCTGAAGAAAGACATTATTAATATCGACTTTCCTATTTTACTGGGTATTCTGGTAGCTTTTTTTCGGGGCACCTACGAGGTTCTGTTTTTGGCGGGTGCGGGCTACTTCGATTCGCTGACAGGTTTGATCTTTTTCCTGTTATGTGGGAAGTGGTTTCAACAACGAACCCACGATTTTCTATCGTTCGAGCGCGATTATAAATCCTATTTTCCGCTTGCCGTGACACTACTTGGGCGAAGAGCGGAGCAGGGGATGGAGGGGCCAATTGATAAGGTTGCCCAGCAGTCACCAGATACCTCGTTTCTTACCGTAAACCCTATTTCTTCTGTTCCTGAGCAGATCGTACTCGTATCCCAGCTTCGCAAGGGCGACCGCATTCGCATACGTAATCACGAACTGATTCCAGCCGATGGTCTTCTTTACAAAGGCAAGGCCATGATCGATTATAGTTTCGTAACCGGCGAATCGGAACCAGAAGCGAAGACACCAGGCGCGTTAGTATACGCAGGCGGCAAGCAACTGGGTGAAGCCATCGAGCTGGAGGTTGTTCGCGATGTATCGCAAAGCTACTTAACCCAATTGTGGAATAACGATGCCTTCCGAAAAGGGAATTCATCCCGGATGCTCACTTTTGCTGACATCGTCGGAAAGTATTTTACCCTGATGGTCATTATGGTTGCCACGTTGGTCGGTCTGTACTGGTATCATGAAGATCCGTCGCGCGCCATCAATGCGTTTACGGCCGTACTTATCATCGCTTGCCCGTGTGCGCTTTCGTTATCGTATCCATTTGCCCTCGGCAGCGGGCTTCGTAAGCTGAGCCAACAGAAATTATACCTGAAAAACGCAGGCGTAATTGAGCAAATGGCTGCCTGCGACACGATCGTTTTTGATAAAACCGGTACACTGACCAATACGGGGCAACACGATGTTCAGGAGTCGTTTTTGCAACCATTAACGGCCTACGAACGAGCACTTATTGCCTCGTTGGTTCGTCAGTCGGCCCACCCGCTCAGTCGCAAACTGACGGCTTATCTGGCAGATAGTCAGTCATTTTCTATTGACGGATTTGCCGAATTTTCAGGACATGGTGTTCAGGGGCTCGTCGATGGCTGGTTTGTAAAGGCCGGATCGCGCTCCTTCGTCAATCTGGATTATAACGCATCGACTGATACGGATGATCCCGCTGGAGCAACGGTCCATATTTCTATTGCGCAGATATACCGGGGGTGTTTTCATTTTTCTTCTCACTATCGGGCAGGAATTGATACGATGCTACAGAATTTGCGCGGGCCATACCGGCTTTATCTGCTATCGGGCGATACTAAAGCCGCTCAGACGCAGTTAAAACATTGGTTTCCCAAAGCCGGGCAGATGCATTTCAATTGCCGTCCACAGGAGAAGTTAGCGTTTATTCAACATCTACAGGTCCGGGGACGGCGGGTATTGATGGTAGGCGATGGGTTGAACGATGCCGGAGCACTGAAACAGGCCGATGTTGGCATGGCCGTTACCGACGACACGATTCAGTTCACACCTGCCAGCGATGCCATTCTGGAAGCATCTTCGTTGAATCAACTGCCTGATATGCTGCGCTACACCCGTTTCGGAATGCGTCTGATCCGGTTCAGCTTTGGCATTTCACTCCTGTATAACTTCGTCGGTTTATCCTACGCGCTGACGGGCAGCTTATCGCCCGTGGTAGCCGCCATTCTCATGCCCATCAGTTCGGCTACCATGCTGGCGATTGCTACGTTGGGTATGCGGGGATATAGTCGATGGAAACCTACCAGAATGCCCTGATAGACGTCTGATCGACTTGAATGGCTATCTTTGGGAATGCTCACCTCTTCCCGTATCAATGCTCAATTACTGGTCGTAGTATTCGCTCAATTTGCCGGCACTTCACTCTGGTTTGCCGGTAATGCCATTCTCCCTGAACTTCAACCCCTGCTAAAGACGGCGGGACTTACCAGCTGGATTACGTCGTCTGTCCAGATTGGATTTATCGCTGGCACACTGATCTACGCGGTCTTAGCCATACCCGATCGTTTTCGCTCAACCCAGGTCTTCCTCATCTCCGTAACGCTGGCGGCTGCGGTCAATTTGATCTGGCTTGTTCTCCCGCTAAAAGCGGAAACGGTTTTAGCCAGCCGATTCATGACGGGCTTCTTTCTGGCGGGTGTTTATCCAGTGGGCATGAAAATTGCTGCCGATCGATTCAGACCCGTTCTGGGGCGGGCGATGGGTTTTCTGGTCGGTGCGCTGGTATTGGGAACAGCCTTCCCGCACCTGATCCGGGGTTTAGGGAGTAGCTTACCGTATCGTACACTAATTGTATCGGTCAGTTTGCTGGCTATTAGCGGTGGCGTTTTGCTCGCGGTCGTTGTCCCCGCAAAATCCGTACAGGCCAGCGGCAATTTCTTCCGCTTCCAGGCATTGCTTTCGCTATGGAAGCCCTCGGCCTTTCGCCCGGCTATGCTGGGTTATTTTGGCCATATGTGGGAACTGTATACGCTTTGGGCTTTTCTGCCAACCCTGATTGGCTACTACAGACAGCAACATCCCGACGCAGCCATAACGACTTCGTTATGGGCGTTCGGGGCTATTGCTGCGGGAGCCGTGGGTTGTGTGGGTGGTGGCTATCTTGCCTTACGGATCGGTAGCGCACGAGTTGCCCGGTATTTACTGCTGACGTCGGGGCTTTGTATTGCCCTGACGCCGTTTCTGGTGGCTGCACCGTACTATCTGTTCGGGCTGTTTCTGCTTGTGTGGGGGGCGGCAGCCGCTGGTGACTCTCCGCAATTTTCAACGCTGGTTGCCAGTCATGCTGCGGTCGACAATCGGGGGAGTATTCTAACGCTCGTTACCTGCTTTGGTTTTCTATTGACGGTGGTATCCATCCAGCTGATGGCCTGGCTGGTCACTTATCTTGGTATATCGGGTGGGCTGTTTTATGTGCTGCTTCCCGGACCGGCATTAGGTCTTTGGGCGATGCGCCAAATGTCGCGGCCTGATCGTTTATAGCTCTGATATGTGAGCGGTACGGATAGCTCACATATAGGCTTCGTCGCGTCCTGTGCGCAACTTGATGATCTTAAGCCCATTCAGCACCTTTAGCAGCGGATAGGCCGGATCGAACTCGTGCCAGCGGAATCCGCCGAAATTGGCCCGCCCACCATATTTGTGGTGATTGTTGTGATACGATTCGCCCATCATCAGAAAGTCAAACGGTAAGAGATTCTTCGCGGTGTCATCCAGCTTGAAGTTGGTATAACCGTAGCGGTGAGCATACCAGTTAATAATGGCTCCATGAACTGGCCCCATCAGAAACTGCACGGGTAACAAAAGAAATAACCACGGCGATGTTGCAAACTGGATATAGATCAAGGTGTAAGCTGTTCCCCAGGCCAACCGAACCGGCCACCGATCGCCGAAGTGTTCCATCCACGGCCAGTTTGGTACTCCTTTCTTGAACTTTGCCGGAATCGTATCCCGATTATTCAGGATGTCATTGTAATAGATGCGGGTCTTCCACATCATATCGAACAGATTTTTAGAAAACTCCGGCGAATGCGGGTCCTGGTCCGTATCGGCGTGAGCATGGTGTAGGCGGTGCATGATTCCGTAAGCGCGTGGACTCAGAAAGGATGATCCCTGCCCGATGAATGTCAGGACGTAAAAGACTTTTTCCCAGGCTTTGCTCATGGTGAACATCTGATGGGCCGCGTAGCGATGAAGAAAGAGGGTTTGCATTGACACTGATAAATACCAGTGCGCCAGAAAGAAAGCGAGAATGATCATTAGACAAAAAGCAGGAGAACAGGGCGTTTAAGCGCCACCGAATTAAAATAGATTCAGGGTTACCATAACCGACAAAAACTGATAGCATCCAGCCTTGATCCGGCCGAGCTCATCCATCAGGGAGCGCAACTGTGAATCGACGGCGAGGGTAGCGTATAGACCAATCCGTGGTTCGCGGCAGGCCAGGCGTTCCGAAGGATTACAAGCCACACCTTCACAGATCATATCGAGCTTTAAGCGTTGAAATCGACTTTTCAGGTGGTTCAGATCACCGTAGTAATCAACCGCACGCTGGCGCAGGCTCTTGTACTGTTGATAATCCAGCAAATCGGACAGAATTGCCAGGAGCTGGTCTATTTCCTGTTCGTTCTGAGCAATCGTCATTGCCCAGGTCTGATGCTGGCTCCGGCAGGTCTGGATGTGTAAGGGGTCATCATCCTGAGGGAGCGTAATACGTGTGTCGGTCATAGCCTGAAACGGAGTAGAGAATAACTCCTGACGGTAAAAGTAGCCGCTTCAAAAAAGACCGTTACTGATGGTTGTCAGGTTTTCGATTGAGTTTTATTAGCTCTTTATTATCCTGAATTCTATCAGCCATTTCCCTGATAAATCTCATATACGGCCGGTCAGATCCTCCGCACATTTGCCTCATCAAACGCTTTGGGGTATGCACATTATCTTTTTTATGATTGGCATTAGCCTGCTGATGGCCCTGGGATTTCTCGGCGCTTTTCTGTGGTCGATACGAACGGGTCAGCAAGACGATTTATATACGCCCTCCATGCGCATACTACTTGATGACAATGAACCAACCGCTACGGATACGACCGTTTAACCGCCTGTTACCGCTATGAATGTTTCGCAGAAACCGCCCACAATCATCTCGTCCGACCGGTCCCTTCTGGGGCAGGGAACTGCTCCTGCCGTGGAGTACTTCAACTACGATAACCGTACGGTTCGCAATTTTGCTATCGCTACGATTATCTGGGGAATCGTAGGTATGCTGGTGGGTGTACTGATTGCCAGCCAGTTATTTGCACCATCGGCCAACCTCGGCAACCAGTACACTACCTTCGGCCGGATTCGACCCCTGCATACGAACGCGGTCATTTTCGCCTTCGTCGGCAACGCCATTTTTATGGGCGTTTATTACTCGCTGCAGCGACTTTGCAAAGCCCGGATGTTCAGCGATTTGCTGAGTAAAATCCACTTCTGGGGCTGGCAAGCCATTATTGTGGCAGCTGCGATAACGCTGCCTCTGGGGTTGACTACCTCACACGAATACGCAGAACTTGAATGGCCAATCGACATTGCCATTACGCTGATCTGGGTTGTGTTCGGCATAAATATGTTCGGTACGATTATCAAACGTCGGGAGCGGCATCTTTACGTAGCTATCTGGTTTTACATTGCCACATTCGTAACCGTGGCCGTTCTGCATATTGTCAATTCGTATGAGATGCCGGTCAGTTTATTCAAAAGTTATTACGTCTATGCCGGAGTGCAGGATGCGCTCGTGCAGTGGTGGTACGGTCATAATGCGGTGGCATTCTTCCTGACAACGCCCTTTCTGGGTCTGATGTATTACTTTTTGCCCAAGATGGCCAACCGGCCTATTTACTCCTACAAATTATCAATTCTGCACTTCTGGGCGTTGATCTTTATCTACATCTGGGCGGGTCCACACCATTTACTATATACGTCTTTGCCCGACTGGGCGCAATCGCTGGGTGTTGTGTTCTCCATCATGCTCATTGCTCCGTCGTGGGGTGGTATGATCAACGGGCTGCTGACACTGCGCGGAGCCTGGGACAAGGTACGCGAAGATACCATCCTGAAATTCATGGTTGTGGCCGTTACCGCCTATGGTATGGCCACGTTTGAAGGGCCGATGCTTGCGCTCAAGAATGTAAATGCCATTGCCCACTTCACCGACTGGGTCGTTGCCCACGTGCACGTAGGTGCCTTAGGCTGGAATGGGTTTATGACGTTCGCTGTTCTGTACTGGCTCATTCCGCGCGTATATCGTACTCCGCTGTACTCCAGAAAACTGATGGGCGTTCACTTCTGGATCGGTACCCTGGGCATCTTGTTTTACGCCGTTCCCATGTACATATCCGGCTTCACGCAGGGGATGATGTGGAAAGAGTTTACACCCGAAGGTGTCCTGAAGTATCCCAATTTTCTGGAAACGACCCTACAGTTGATACCCATGCACAAGATGCGGGCAGTGGGTGGTACGTTCTATCTGTTAGGGGCAATACTGATGGCGTTTAACCTGTTTAAGACGATGGCCGCCGGAAAACTGGTTGCTAACGAACCCGCCGAAGCACCCGCTCTGGTGAAAGCCTATGTGCCAACCGGAAGCGATACCTACTGGCATCGCTGGTTTGAGCGGAAGCCTATTCCGTTGCTGATTGGTTCGCTGATCGTCATTCTGATTGGTTCGCTGGTCGAATTGGTACCAACATTTATGGTGAGTTCCAACGTGCCGACCATTGCGTCTGTGCAGCCCTATACCGCCCTCGAAGTACAGGGCCGCGACCTCTATATCAAGGAAGGCTGCGTCAATTGCCATAGCCAGATGGTCAGGCCGTTCCGCAGCGAAACAGAGCGCTATGGTGAGTACTCCAAAGCGGGTGAGTTTGTGTATGATCACCCGTTTTTGTGGGGAAGCAAGCGCATCGGGCCTGATCTTCACCGCATTGGTGGTAAATACCCCAACTCCTGGCATTATCACCACATGCGTGATCCGACGTCGATGTCGCCGGGGTCCATTATGCCATCATATCCGTGGCTGCTAGCGAATAAACTGGACATCTCGAATACGTCGGATAAACTAAAGGCCCTCCAAAAAGTAGGTGTTCCCTACGATGATGTAACCATTACCTACGCGAACGAAGACCTCCAGAAACAGGCTCAACAGCTAAGTAGTCAGTTGGCTAACGATGGTATCAACGTAAAATCCGACCGCGAGATCGTGGCCCTGATCGCTTACCTCCAGAGACTCGGAACGGATATCAGGAAAATGGAACCGTCAGGCAAATAAGTGAACAATGGATAATAAGGAATGATTGACAACGGCTCAGCAAAAGACGGCTGGCTGTCAGTATACGTTCCTTTCAATCAGGAAATTATGTTCAAGCAATTCATCTCCAGAATTCCCGGCGCTGACGTCTACATGGTCGGCTCATTCGTTACCTTCTTAAGTTTTTTTGTGCTGGTCGGCCTGTATTTGTTACTGGTCGATAAAGCCCACATCCGGCAAATGGGTCGGATGCCGCTCGATGATTCCTCCACCGATTAACACCACTCTCCACCGATGAACCTATTTATTTTAATCGATAGCGGTCTTCTTTCCCTAAAACCGGCTCAATCAATCTGGGCCATCTCGTCGGGTCAGGATTTAGTGATGCTCATCCTGGGCGTGATCGTGCTGGTTGGTATGGTATTAATTGGGCTGGTCGCATTCTATCTGTTGCTCATTCTCAAAAAAGCCCTAGAACCCGAATCTGTTAAGAAACCTGTCGATACCCGTTCGTTATGGCAACGCCTATCGGGCCTGCATGCACTGAGCCAGGAAAAAGAGCTGGTGATGGAGCATGCCTACGATGGCATTGCCGAACTCGACAATCCAACGCCACCCTGGTTTATGTGGCTGTTTTACAGCACAATTGTCTTTTCGGTGATCTACCTGTTCGTCTTTCATGTCATCGGATCGGGCGACATCATGGCGCAGGAGTACACGCAGGAAATGGCTATTGCCGACCAGCAACGGGAGGAATACATCAAGAAAGTGGCAGGTTCCATTAATGAAAATACTGTAACCCTGCTAAAAGATGCGAAGGGCGTTGAATCAGGAAAAGTGCTTTATACCCAATACTGCGTGGCCTGTCACGGAGCCAATGCCGAGGGTAAAGTCGGCCCGAACCTGACCGATGCGTACTGGCTGCATGGCGGTGACGTTAAGGCTGTTTTTCACACCATTACCGAGGGCGTACCCGAAAAGGGAATGATTTCCTGGAAAAAACAGCTTAATCCGCTTCAGGTACAACAGGTTGCCAGCTATATTCTGTCGCTGCAAGGGTCAAATCCGGCTGGCGCGAAAGAGCCGCAGGGTGAGAAAATAGCAGGTGCTGTACCGGTGGCACTACGTAATTGATCAACCGAATGAACACTAGCGTAGTACCTTCTTCATCCAATTTTCGCAATGAACTGCCAACGACCGATTCGGCAGGTGGTCGGCGGTGGTTATACCCTCGTAGTGTTACGGGTCGGTTTACCCGTTGGCGCACAGTGGTAGCACTGGTACTGCTGGTTGCGTTGTTTGCCGGGCCCTTCGTATGGGTGGATGGGCATCCACTGTTTCTATTCAACGTGCTTGAACGCCGGTTTATCTTTTTTGGTGTATCATTCTGGCCGCAGGATTTTTATCTGCTTGCTTTTGGGCTGGTTACTTTTATCGTATTTGTTACCCTCTTCACCGTTGTGTATGGACGGGTATGGTGCGGCTGGGCTTGTCCACAGACGATTTTTATGGAAATGGTTTTTCGTAAAATCGAAGTCTGGATCGAGGGCGACTATAACGCCCGCAAACGGCTCGATACCAGCCCCTGGACAGGCGAAAAAGTAGCTAAAAAAAGCCTGAAGCATGGTGTCTTTTTGCTGATTTCATTCGCTATCAGTAACACATTCCTGGCGTATCTCATTGGCCGTGACCAGTGGCTGACGCTTATTACTGATAACCCGAATGCACACATAGGCGGCCTTGCATCGATATGGCTATTCACGGGTGTTTTCTACCTTGTTTTTGCCCAGCTCCGTGAAATTGTCTGTACCACGATCTGCCCTTATGGACGATTACAGGGTGTTTTGCTGGATAAAAATTCGTTGATTGTTGCCTATGATTTCATTCGGGGTGAGCCGCGTGGAAAGAAGGTGCGGGGTGAGGAGCGGG
The DNA here is from genome assembly GCF_010233585.1 of Spirosoma endbachense. Taxonomy (NCBI): domain Bacteria; kingdom Pseudomonadati; phylum Bacteroidota; class Cytophagia; order Cytophagales; family Cytophagaceae; genus Spirosoma; species Spirosoma endbachense. The sequence continues at coordinate 2,846,553 of NZ_CP045997.1, read as the reverse complement.
GAGTCAGGAGCACAGCTATACAAAATACGTTTTACCCACTGCCAATCGCCAAAGGCGACTGCATCGACTGTAAACTGTGCGTACAGGTTTGCCCTGCCGGTATCGATATTCGCAACGGTACACAATTGGAGTGCATCAATTGTACCCTGTGTGTTGATGCCTGCAACGAGGTAATGCACAAGATCAATCGGCCACTCGGGCTGATCCGGATGGATTCGCAACAGGGTATTGAACAGGGTAAACCGTTTCGGTTCACAAGCCGGATAATGGCCTATAGCGGGGTACTTATCGTTTTACTGGGTATTCTGGGGTTTCTGCTCGTCAGTCGCCCATCGCTGGATGTGACAATACTTCGGGCACCGGGGCAACTGTTTCAGCGCGAAACCGGCAAACAAGTGTCGAACCTCTATCTGGTGGAGATTATGAACAAAACGTACCGGCCAATTCCCGTGCGTTTCCGACTCAGTCGGTCTGACGCTAAGCTGATTTTTGTTCAGCCTCTTTCCACCGTTCCGGCAGGCGAACTAACAAAGGGAATGTTCTTTATTAACCTGCCCGAAAAAAGTATCCGCCAAAACAGCACGCCACTTCAGGTTGACGTTTTAGTCGGCAATCAGGTCGTAAAACAACTGGAAACGACCTTTTTAGGGCCCGTCCATTGAGTGAATGGGTGGTATTTTTCACCCTTTCGCTCATTCATCCTTTCACACATTAACACTATGAACTGGGGGAAAGCAATCATACTCACCTTTGTCCTGTTTGCCGGATTCATTGGCACGATGATTTACCAGATGTGCCGTCAGCACATCGATCTGGTACGGGATGATTATTATCAGACCGAAATTGCTTACCAGCAACAGATAAATCGAATTGTTCATGCCAGTCAGCACGAACCTGTTGCTATGGACTATCAGGCCGACAAACAACAGCTGATCTTTGTGCTGCCTACAACGCTCCGCAAGGGTGAAATTCATTTTTATCGTCCATCTGACAACCGGATGGATTTTAGCGTGCATCTTCCCGCCAGTCACGCTGGTCGGCAGGTTATTTCAACGGCCAGGCTGGCGCGGGGTTATTGGCGCGTGCAATTTACCTGGTCTGACGGGCATCGCGACTATTACACCGAACAGAAACTGTCTTTATAACCACCCCCATGAATCTACAACCGATCTGGTGGACAGTAGCCCTGGCGACGGGTGTAGTCGGCAGCCTGCACTGCGTTGGTATGTGCGGGCCATTGGCTATGGCTTTACCCGTTGGGCGACTGGCTCGTTCACAGCGTGGGTTGGCCATAGGTCTGTATCATAGCGGACGCGTAACGGCCTATGCCGGACTGGGTCTGCTGATGGGTTCTATCGGCGAGGGGTTATGGCTCGCAGGATTACAGCGCCCCGTTTCTATTGTGGCTGGCCTGTTTCTGTTGTTTTGGACATTGGTTAACCGGGGTCTATTTCCGGGGCTTACTATGAGCCGTGCGACACATTGGATCGTTCAGCCAATGACCCGTTTTCTGCACCAACCTACGCTGCGGGCTTTTATGTGGCTGGGATTTTTAAATGGCTTGCTCCCCTGCGGATTTGTATATGTAGCTCTGACAGGAGCCATTACAACAAGCAATGCGGTTACTGGAGTGGCTTATATGGTATTGTTTGGACTAGGAACAATTCCGGCGCTTGTTACGGTACGTTTCCTTCCTGATTTGTTCCCGGCAAGGCTACGCAGTCGGTTTACAGTATTTATGCCCGTTGTGACTGTACTACTGGGCCTGTTGCTCCTGATTCGCGGGGTGTACAATCCGGTTAGAAATGTTAAGGAAGGCGGTGAGATACCGCTCTGTCATGGACGAACGGCCCAGTTGACACCAAAAGTCCATTAAGTTGATTCTCCAGAATAAGCAATGACAAAGAAAGGCATGTTTAATTATGGAGTAACCGTTGAGAAACGGCTGAGAATGAATTTTCATCCGACGCGCCTTCATACCGCCATAACTCAACGCCTTGCTGCACCAGAACAAATGCAGGTAAGTGGGTTATTGCGAAGCTCCGCACTACTTCCGGATGCATAGGTTCGTCGATCCTTAAGACACGAACCGACTCGCCGACCTGTTGTTGTAGTGACTGAACAAATTTTATTAACGACGCTGGCTGGCCAATAGCCTCGCGCCTGGATACCGATGGTAGAAACACCAGCAATACCGTCGTTTTAGCAGGGATCAGAATTGGATCAGGCATGTTAAGTTTCATAATAAATGGATACAGTCAGTACTTGAAAACCGGAACAGTAGAATTGGATGTAAAATTGAAATTCTGACGAGTAGAACTATATGATACCGGTCAAAAAAAAGGCTGATTTTCGACAGATTTGCTTTAAACTCATGTTAGCTTAGTGCAAATCTCCATTTAGGTACGGCTCATAACCCAAGCCATTTTTATTTATGCTTTCAAACCAGCCCACAAATACCCTCATCGACCTGCTTTTTGAACAGAGCGACGATTTTATTGGCGTATACGATACCGAAAATGAACGGTTTATACGGATCAATCAGGTGGGCGTTCGTATGCTGGGATTTCTTTCGGAACAGACGTTGCTGGATGACCCCATCTGGTCTAAATCGTTGCTGATTGCTCCGCAGACGGATGAGCAGCGGGTTAATTTAATTCATGAAGTTAAACAGGCGGGTCATTATGAGCAGGAGACCGAACAGAGTAGTCAGGATGGTACACGATTCTGGGGGCGGCTGGTTATTATGCCCGTTACTGACGAGCATAACGCTTATTTTTTGGTACGACTGACCAACCAGAGACGGCTCCATCAGGCCGAGCAGGAACTAATCCAGAGCGTTCAGCGCTACGAAGCCGTATTTACCCACGCCACTATTGGCATCATCGTTTCTGACCAGCGGGGCAGGATCGTGTCGGTCAATAAACTGGCCAGGAAGCTGTTTGGCTACCCCGATGATGAACTTCTGGGGCAGCCAATAGAGGTGCTCGTGCCGACCGATGTGAGCCAGTATCATGAGCGTCTCCGGCAGTCGTTTGCCGATAATCCACAAGTCAGAGCGATGGGGCATAATCGCGATCTGCATGCGCGCCGGAAGGATGGTTCGGTGTTTCCGGTTGAAATTAGCCTTAGCTATTTTCGGCTGGATAATGAACTCTATGCCGTTGCCTACATCATTGACATTACCTTAAAAAAAGAAGCGGAACGGGAACTGCTGGCCCATCGCGACCGCATCGAACGGCTCAACGTTGAGCTGGAACAGAAAGTGGCAGAACGCACTCATGCGCTCATGAATACGCTCGAACAACTCCAGCAGTCGAAAGATGAACTCGACAAAGCATTGACAGCTGAGCGCGAACTGGGCGAACTGAAATCACGCTTTGTATCGATGGCCTCACACGAATTTCGTACGCCACTGACAACCATCCTCACCTCGGCAACCCTGATTGAAAAATACGCCGACAACGATCAACAGGATAAACGCCAGAAACACCTGCAACGTATCCGGTCGTCGGTTAATCACCTCAACGATATTCTGGAAGAGTTTTTGTCGGTTGGCAGGCTCGAAGAGGGTAAAATTGAGGCCAGGCCAGTGGCCGTCGACCTGTCAAAACTTATTCAGGACGTTATGGGCGAGATGCAGGGTATGCTCAAACCCGGACAGACAATTCAACCCGATATTGACTGCCCGGATCGGGTCTGGCTTGATCCGTCGCTACTCAGAAAGGTGATCGTAAATCTGCTTTCCAACGCCATTAAGTATTCCGATGCGGGATCGATTGTTACCGTGCGGGGCGAATGCGCCGATACGCTGATAACATTAACCATAACGGATCAGGGTATTGGTATTTCGCCAGACGATCAGGAACACTTATTCGAACGCTTCTTCCGGGCTAAAAATGCGGCCAATAAACCTGGTACTGGCCTTGGCCTGCACATCGTAGCCCGATACATCGACCTGATGGGAGGCACCGTCTCTCTCCGGAGCGAATTGAACATCGGAACAATCGTAACCTTAACATTACCGTATGAAAACGATCCTGCTGATTGAGGATAACGACGCCATCCGTGAAAATACCGCCGAAATTCTCGAATTAACCGGCTATACTGTACACACGGCTGAAAATGGGAAAGCAGGTGTAGAGAAAGCCTTAGCTTCCAGGCCTGATCTGGTCATTTGTGACATCATGATGCCCGTACTTGATGGGTATGGTGTGTTGCATATTTTTAATAAAAACCCGAATCTGTCCGGTATTCCGTTTATTTTCCTGACGGCCAAAACCGAGCGAACCGACTTCCGGAAAGGCATGGAGCTGGGTGCCGACGATTATCTGACAAAACCCTTTGATGAATCAGAATTGCTCAGCGCTATTGAAGGGCGACTCAACCGGTTCCAGCATGTTGGGCCACAGTATCAGGAATCGGAAGACGATCGCTCTGTAACCAACGATTCGGCGGAATTTTTAGACCAGGCACGACAGTCGGGAAGTCTGGAAAGTTTATTAACGGGTCGTAAGGTTCACTCGGTACGAAAAAAGCAGTATATCTACACGGAAGGCGACGACCCGACCCGGCTATATTTCCTGAAATCAGGTAAAATCAAGACTGTCCGGAGCAATGCTGATGGCAAGGAACTGATTACTGGATTCTATAATCCTGGCGAATTTTTTGGCTATCTGGCCTTACTTGAAAATGTAGACTATACGGATTCTGCCGTCGTGCTGGAAGATTCAGAACTAGTTTATATTCCCAATGAGGAATTTAAGCAATTGTTGCTGGCCAATAATGAAGTGAGCCAGCAGTTCATTCAGTTACTGGCTGGGCGAGTCAGTGAAAAGGAGAAACAACTGGTAGCCATGGCTTATAGCTCATTGCGTCGACGGGTGGCCGATGCACTACTGCGACTTTATGAAAAACATGCCGCTGACCCGACAAGTCGGGCCGAGTCATTGGACCGTGATCCACAAAGCTTGATTCAACTCTCGCGGGATGACCTGGCATCGGTAGTTGGTACAGCGACCGAGTCATTGATTCGCACACTGAGTGAGTTCAAGCAGGATGGGTTGATTGAACTGGTCGGGTCGGGTATTCGCGTGTTGCAACCCGATAAGTTGCGCCGGGCCAACTGGTAGTGTTGACCCGTTGCTCAAACGAGCCATCAGATTTAGATAAAATTACGGATTTATAAAAGACCCGTTTTCCGTTGATAGTTTGAGTGCTTACGATAAAGCCCGGCCACGATTATGAAGTGGCCGGGCTTTATCGTAAGCACTATCTGGTTCGTTGTGCTGGCATTTGAACTATGATGAGCGTCTGTAAAGAGAGTGATAATTCTCATAGCCAATGGTTCTGCGTATCCCTAGGTTTGTGTCATCACTTACCTACTACTCCGATATGATTCCGTCAACAATGAAAGCCGCAGTTCTCCATGCGTATGGTCAGCCATTACAGATTGAACAGCTACCTGTACCCGCTGTAGGCCCAGGTCAATTATTGATTAAAGTGGCCGCCTGTGGTGTTTGTCATACCGATTTACACGCAATCGATGGCGACTGGCCCGTTAAAGCTACCTTACCATTAGTGCCGGGTCACGAGGGCGTTGGCACAGTCGTAGCGATTGGGGCAGGCGTAACAAACATTCGCGAAGGGGATCGGGTAGGCGTACCCTGGCTCTATTCTGCCTGTGGCCACTGCGAATACTGCTATACGGGCTGGGAAACCTTGTGCCATTCTCAACAGAATACGGGCTATTCGGTACAGGGAAGTTATGCCGACTATGTTCTGGCCGATGCTAATTATGTTGGGAAGATCCCGGATTCGCTGTCGTTTCTCGACGCTGCGCCCATTTTGTGTGCTGGTGTAACCGTTTATAAAGGTCTTAAAGAAACGGAAGTTCGTCCCGGCGAATGGGTCGTTATTTCAGGGATCGGTGGACTGGGTCATCTGGCCGTTCAGTATGCAAAAGCAATGGGAATGCACGTTGTGGCCGTCGACATTAGCGATGATAAACTGCAATTAGCCAAAGCCGTAGGCGCTGATCTGGTTATCAATGCCGCAGAGGAAGACGCCGTGGCTATTGTCCATGATCAAATTGACGGAGCGCAGGGTGTGTTGGTGACCGCCGTTTCGCGATCTGCTTTCGCGCAGGGCGTAGCGATGTTACGCCGACATGGTACGCTGGCATTGGTTGGCTTACCCCCCGGCGACTTCGATTTGAACATATTCGACGTAACCCTGAATCGCAAAACGATTAGAGGGTCAATCGTTGGAACGCGCCAGGATTTGGTCGAGAGTCTGGCATTGGCGGCTGAAGGTAAAGTGAAAGTACACTATCATACCGAGCGTCTGGATGCCATTAATAAGGTGCTAAATGACTTGAAGGCAGGTCGGGTAGATGGGCGGGTTGTGCTCGATATGCAATGATGATTATCAGGTCGATGCCTAAGCCCGCTCATAGAATATAGCCATTGGGTAAACTAGTTTTGAACGGTCAAGTATTTCCAGATAGCCGCCATGAAAACCGCTTTTTTTTCTACAGATTGCTCGGTCGACTCAGCTCTTGTCCTGCGTCGTTGGCTGGAATCTAATCCAGATAAAGCACTCTATCTGACGGTCGTGCATCCGTATGACATCGCGGAATGTGCTGTGCTCAACAAGGAGACGTTTCGGGCGGCTAAACAGCAGGCCGAATCCCGACTCGAACATTGGCTGGATATGCTGCCACAACTGAGCAGGCTAAAAGCAGAGACACTTTTTTCATCTCCTCAACTGGCGATCAAAATGCACGTACTGTTACGGTCGTACGATTACCTGCTCATGAACGAACAAACGCTCACCTGGCCGACCGATACTGAAATCTTCCTGAGTCAGACGACGGCAAAATTATGCTGGCTGACGACGTACGACTCCTCTAACCAAATTGCCTAACGCTATGAAAATCGCCTTTTTTAGCTGCCATTCCTACGAACAACCGTTTCTGGAAGCGGCCAATAATGACCGACATCAACTGACGTTTTTCCACGAGACGCTCACGCCCGAAACAGCTCATCTCGCAACGGGTTATCAGGCTATATGTGTATTTGTAAACGACGACCTCAGCCGGCCCACGCTTGAGATTCTCATGCGAAACGGTGTTCAGTTAGCCGCACTGCGCTGCACGGGCTACAATCAGGTCGATATACCGGCGGCTCAGGAGTTCGGCATTCGTATTCTACGCGTACCCACCTATTCGCCCCACGCCGTTGCTGAGCATGCGGTTGCGCTACTAATGGCACTGAACAGAAAGACTCATATTGCCTATCAACGTACTAAAAAGAACAACTTTACGCTCGATGGCTTAATGGGATTTGATCTCTATGGTAAGCGGATCGGAATAATTGGGACTGGCAGGATTGGTATGGCTTTCGCCCGGATCATGCTCGGTTTCGGGTGTCGCGTACTGGCGTATGATAAGGTACGCTCGGCGTTATTACAGCAGCTTGGCGTCGAATACCTACCCTTGAACGAATTGCTGTCGGAAGCCGATATCATCTCGCTGCACTGCCCGCTCACCCCCGAAACCTATCATCTGATTGATGCTGCGGCCTTGTCGCATATGAAACGGGGGGCGTATTTGGTCAATACTAGTCGGGGGAGTTTGCTGGATACGCCCGCCGTGCTAATGGCACTACAAACGGGTCAACTGGGCGCATTGGGCATGGATGTATACGAACTGGAGGATGATTACTTTTTCAGTGACTGGTCTGCAACCCCTTTGCCAGATGCCGATCTGGATGCGCTAACGCATGCTCCAAATGTGCTCGTAACGTCGCACCAGGGCTTTTTTACTCGTGAAGCCATGCAGCAGATCGCCCATACAACGCTCAACAACCTGACGTATCTGGAGCATATGCGTTTGCCAGAGGATGCGATCGTGGTTGGTTAACGAAAATGATCTGGTGCTGAGAATACACATTGCCAATAGCCTGCCGACACTAGCTGGAAGGGTATTGGCATTTTTTTTACCAGGAGGTGGCACATATCAATACTTCTGCTTGTGGTCCTACCAGTTTTATTACCTATCGGGCAATGTTTTTCGGTGCATCGTTGACTCAATTAAGCACGACCCGACCGAGTGGGATTAAGTAAGAAACAGGCTAACCAGATCCGCAAAATCAAGGGCTTAAATCTACTTGATAGCGTATTTCAGGTGATTACCTATTACGATAATTGACAACAAAAAGCCCGAACCGTTTAGGTTCGGGCCTGATGACTTAATTCAATCAATTAACTAGGGTTTGACCAACTTGACCTGCTGATGCTCTTTCTCAGTATGGACCTGTAACATCAGTAAACCCCTGCCGTAGCCTAATGGTACGCTCACGCGATCTGAAGTACCCGCTTCCTGAATACTCTGATGGTGCAGCTGTTTCCCTTGCAGGTCCAGCAGTTCTATTTGTACCGCCTGCCCTGATACGCCACTGATCTCAACGTCAATGGATTTACCAGAAACAGGGTTTCCTAATACACGTACCTGTAGCTTTTTGCCCGATTCAACCACACCAATTCGGCTTGATATGGAGCAGACATTCAGCCAGTTATACGCATACGTTGTCGATATACTCCCCTGTTTAGCACTTAGCGTAATAGTCGGATTATCGGTGTATAAATCCAGTGTATACGGTCCAGGATTAGTCGTAGGCGCTTTTTCGCTAACGACCGAAAAGCTAATTGGCTCTCCAGTGACACCAGCGTACTGTGGATTAAAGGTAACCCGACGTGAAGAAGCGCTTATGTACTCGCAGTTTATAGTTGAAACGCCCGTAATGGTGAACTCAGACGTTTCAGACCCAGACGTCACTGTTAACTGGAAACTGGCATTGGCCGAGAGCCCGCCTGGATCAGTAGCTGTGATGGATACTGGCGAAGTACCTGAACTGGTAGGCGTACCACTTATGACACTGCCAGACAGGTTTAAGCCGGCAGGCAGACCCTGTGCCGCAAACGTGAGCGACTGCAGATCAGGGTCAGAGAAGTAGTTTTTGAGGTCCAGCTGATAGGGCTGTCCCAGCAAAATAGTCTGATCGGCAATGCCCGAAGTGGTCGGAGGGTTGTTTGGCGTACTGCCCGATTGGCAGGCTGCCCACCATTCATAGCGGAAGTTGGTTTCATTATTAAATTGCTGCGAAGCTACCAGAGTGATCGCTGGATTATCCGTATACAAACGGATCGTATAAGGTGGAGGATCGCTCGTTACCAGCTTTTCGTTAACGACAGAGAACGAAATGGGTTTCGAATTCTGACCGGTGTACTGTGGTGCGAAAGTGACATAATATCCACCTTTAACTGCGTCGAACAGTTCGCAGTTAAGCGTGTTGACCGTAGTAATAGCAAAGGTTCCACCCTGAATGCTCAACGTCACTGCATTGGAAGCTGAACTCGTACAGCCATTCTGCGTACATGTAGCCGTTAGCGTATAGTTGCCCGGCTGGCTAAACGTGTATATTGATCCATTCGCTGTTCCTGTACCACCCAGCGGCTGCCAGTTGATGGTTCCTCCAGAGCAACCCGAAGCCGTAACAGAAATAGGCTCGTTGGTTGTCGATAGCGTACTGGCCGCCAGGGTGGGAGGGGCCAGAGAGCAGGAAACGCTGAGCGAGAAGGCATTTGACGTCACGCTGTTGCAGGGGCTGGTTGCCACCAGTACATACGACCCTGCATCGGCTGGGGTGACACTGTTCAGGGTAAGCGTCGGTGTGTTTTGATTGGGTGCCGGTTGACCATTGCGGTACCACTGGACATTGGTAATGGGTCCGCTCACTAAAACAGGAACGACAACATTGGTACCCACCGCGACATTGGAAGTACTTGCTGGCTGCTGAGTGATGGCAGCCTTCTGAACAACCAGGTTAAAGGCATCACTGAATAAAGTACCTCCTCCACTTGATATCTGGGCATAGTACACTCCGGCATCTGAAGCCTGAACATTATACAACTGGAGAGTAGCCGATGTCTGACCATAAATCGGTGCATCCGTAGTCTGTGCATGCCGATACCACTGGTAATATACCGCCCCATCGCCATCTGCCTGTACCGTCGTACTGACTGAGCTACCGACGCAGGTGACTACATTAGTAGGCGTAGGCTGCTGAGTGACCTGAAGTACATTTTTTATGTACGACGCAGAGCCTGAGTATTGGCCTCCTACAGCATCTAAATCGCCGTCTTTATCCAGATCGCCTAACTCTAATTGAGAACCAAACCCTAGATCAATACCATCAAACGGATTGGCTTCACCGACTATCTGAACAAAACGAGGGGCTGAAGGTGTGCCAATGTTGCGGTAATACAAGATAGGAACCCCAGATAGAGCCACATCCAGATCGCCATCGCCATCCATATCACCCACAACTGGATTGGCGTAATTACCACTTCTGACAATGCCATAAAATGGGCTGTCGCAACCCGTGATCTCCTGAAAGTTGGCAGCTGACGAGGAGCCTACATTGCGCAGGTAATGGATTGCCACGCTGGTAATAACCACCATATCCAGATCGCCATCGGCATCAAAATCAGCCAGGCTTACATATGCATAACCTTCGTTGGGATAACTGACATCGTTAAACAGCGCCGACACACGGGCACCAGTGTTTCGTTTGGCAGCAGTAACAGTGCGAGCCGATGATTGAGCAAAGATCGGATTGGTCTTTGTGCCGTTATTGATATAAGGTGTAATGATGCCGTCCAGGCCACCCGTTACGGCATCCAGATCACCATCGCCATCCAAATCACCAAAAGAAAATTTGAGGTTTTGGATAGAACTTCCACTAGGTGGGGGTAATGGACTGATAGCGCTAGTAAAGACAGTTTGTTCACTTTGAGGAGGAGCCCCTGTGTTCGTGTAATATTGAATCGTTCCGTCAAAATTCGTTATAATCAGATCCAGATCGCCATCACCATCCAAATCGGCTAACGAGGGAGACGAACCCGGCCCCGTATTATTAACAGGAGCAAATGGATCACCTGATATTTGTCTGACGAATCCCTGTCCCTGGACTGTTAAGGTCAGCATAGACCAATAGAGGAGGAGAACCCCACCTAAACAGGCAAGCCTGACTCTGGGTAAAAAAAAGTTCATAAAAAAGTGTGTTTTAGTTATTTATAAAAGAGGGCAATGTAATTTGTATACTACTTATTAGGGGGTTTAAGTAAAATCGGGTATTTTGTAACTACATTATCCATCAGCCATTAAATTAGCAATATGCCCTAAATAATGCGCTTTGGGGTTCGTTAATGCCTAAAAGTATCTTACGTGTAACTAATAGGTAGAGTCTGACGGGTATTCACTTATCGGCAATAAACATGAAATATGGGACATTTGTTATAGACATTAATGAATATATTCCTGTATTGCCTATTGCCTGTTTTTTTAATACAACAATACCCATAAAACTGAATTTTACCTATTAACTTGCCTAGTAGTGAATCCTTTAAAAGTACCTACTTCGCTTGTCTATTCCCAATGCTGATTGAAAAACCACTAAAGATCTTATTTAACGATTCTTTAGTGAATAGTCGTTTGCAGCCTCTGTTAATCTCAAATTACATGAAACCGTTTTTTACAATATCCTTATTTTTGATTAGTCTTCAATTTGTCGGGGCGCAAACGCCCAAATTAGACAGCTTGAACCGGCTTATCAGCCAGGCACCTACCGATACCGCGCGAATAAATCTGATTAATAAAAAAGCTGCCTTATTGACGGATATCAACCTAGATTCGGCCATAAGTTTAAGCCAGAAGAATATTAGTGATGCGAAACGAATTAAATACAAACAGGGGGAAGCAACAGCCAGATTACGTTTAGCCCATTGCTTTAATTTTAAGGGAAATTATACGGCCGTTAAAGAAAACCTGAAGTTAGCCGAATCGCTGTATGGTTCCCTGAAGGATTCCGCTTATCTGCTTAAAGTTTATAATGCCTATGGCACAATGTATGGCATGCAAAGCAAATACGACAGCGCCATTACATTTTTTGAAAAGGGTATTGCTATCGCTGAACGGAATGGCTACAAGGCAAATTTGGGGAATACCTATTTGAACGTTGGCATCGCCTATGATATGCTGTCGAATCGGCCGCAGGCATTACGGTTTCAACAAAAGGCACTGACCCTTGCCGAATCGGAAAATAACCTCCGTGATCAGGCATTTTGCCTGGTCAATATGGCCAACCTTTACAAGGGAATGGATGACTTGAAAGGCGCTGAACAACGATATCATAAAGCCTTAAAACTGGCCAGACAAGAAGGCGTAAAGAGCATAGAACTCTATTCATACACGAACCTGGCCAGTATCTATACCGGCCAGCATGCCAACCAGAAAGCCTATGAGTTTGCAATGAAAGCAGCCATTTTGGGCAAAGAAATGGGTGATGATGGCATTCAGGCTTCCAGTTTATCGTTGGGCGCTACCAATCTGGCTGAACAAAAAAAGTTTACTGAGGCCGAAAAGCTGAACAAACAGGCAATGGCCATTGCCGATGCTTCCCAGCAACCACTCAATATCCATCAGACCTATTCGACGATGGGGACGATTCTGAAAATGCAGGGCAAGTATGCCGAAGCTATTCCTTATTATGAAAAAAGCTTCGCCGTCCTGAAGGATGCCGATATTTATGATTCTCAGACGGGCGAAATTTATGCCGAGTTATCGGCCTGTTACGAAAAAACGGGCAACTATAACAAAGCCTTAGCCACTTATAAGACAGCTGCTGCTATCACTGATTCGGTTCGGGGTAAAGAAAATATTCGGAAAGCTACCGAACTGACGATGAACTACGAATTCGATAAAAAACAGCAGGCAGTCGAGGCCGAACAACAAAAACAGAATGCCATTGCTAAGGCCCGTCAATTGGCTCTGCTGGCTGGCCTGGCGCTAACACTCTTATTGGCGGGGGTTTCTTTCTATGCCTACCGCACCAAGAAAAAAGCCAACACGCTGCTGGAATCACAGAAACTTCAGCTTCAGAACCAGAAGAACCAGCTTGAACAACAGAAGGAACAACTGCAAAAGACCCTGACTGAACTTCGCCAGACACAACGTCAACTAGTGCAGGCTGAAAAGATGGCAACGATGGGTAAATTGACCAAAGGTATTGTCGACCGTATTCTCAACCCGCTTAATTATATCAACAACTTCGCACTGGCTGCCAAAGAGCTTCTCAATGAACTGGTAACGGTGACCCAAAAGTATCAAACCAACTACTCCCAGAATGATCTGGAAGATCTGGAAGATTCGGGGGCTATGCTGAATCAGAATCTGGAAAAGATCAATGAGCACGGCAGCAGTACTGCCCGGATTTTGCAGGATATGCAGAAACTGCTCAAAGAGCGATCATCTGATATGGCTGTTGTTGAAATTAACTCGTTTCTGGAACACAAGATTAATGATTCGCTGAAAATAGCCCTGAAAAGTAATGCTAGCTCACTACCGATAAATCTAGACTTTTCGCTGGCCCCTCAGCCACTGGAGGTAAATCTGCTACCCCATGAGTTTACACAGGTACTGGTTAGTCTGATCGACAATTCCTGTTATTCGCTGATGGAAAAGAGCCGTCGGGCCACTGGGTTTGCCGCTAAAATCGATGTGCAAACGCAACAGATCGATGATCATGTACAAATTCAGGTACGAGACAACGGCAGGGGCATTCCTGCTAAGGAATTGAGTCAGCTTTTCAGCCCCTTTTTTACAACCAAACCAACGGCAAAAGGAACCGGACTCGGTTTGTTCATGAGCAGAGATGTGGTAGAACACTTGCAGGGTCAGATGACAATTGACTCTGTGGAAGGCGAATATACAGTTGTTACAATTCTGTTGCCTCTCACCACCGCCGATAGCCTGGTATAAGCAGAGGCACTCAACGAACCAAGGGATACTAACACCTATAAAAGCAATTCGTTAGTATCCCCTGGTTTCAGTTTATTCCAGCCAGCAATGCGCTTACAACAAGCTGTGATTATTGCCGCCAGCAGGCCATTTGAGCCTGATTAACAACCAGGTTGCGGCTTATTCCGCTGAGATCCATCACATAAGCCCCCCGCTGGTTTTCATTGGCGTTATCGACATTTGTAAAAATAATTTTAGCCCCATTCAGCGAAAAACGCGGGTCGATATCGTTTGTCCCGGCTGGCTTGCCACTGCCCGACAGATCGGTAATAACTCCCGTTTGCAGTGTAAGTAGTTGAATATGAGCATTTAGTTGCCGACCCTGTTCATTCTGGAACTGACTAATATCATAGCTGTATAGCAGTTGTTTGCCATCAATTGAAAAAACAGGATTGCTAATCCGACCTTTCGGGGCAATCAGAAGAGTAACCGAATCGACCTTCGAACTTATCAGGACAAGGTTATTGTCATAGACATCACTGCTCGATGATCGGGCTACAATCAGATTGCCCTGTTCGGCCCAATCACAGCCTGAAAAAAATTGACCCGACGCTAATTTCGAAACGATGCGAAGGCCGGTGCCATTCGTTTGGATCGCATACAGTTTGTTATTGCTCGGATAGAGTAACTGAGTACCATCCGGTGACCAGCAAAATGACAGATCTGTCGGTATAATACCAGCCAATGGAATACTGGTAATCTGGCGTAAATTACTTCCGTCTCTGTTCATGATAAACAGATGCAGATCCGTTTTCATGTTCGAGATGAAGGCTATCTCCCGCTTGTTAGGGCTAGCGACTGGTCGCCAGTTACTGCCTTGTGTGGTCAATTGAATCTCTTCTCCTGTACCCGTAGAGGTGAAAAGCTGTAACCGTCCATTTACTGGCTTCACATAAACATACGGGAACTCTGGAAAAGGCCTGGTTCGAAACGTAGAAATATCGCCCTTTACAGCATTAAAACCATCTTTAACCGTCACCTGCCAGTAATAAACTGCGTTATAAGCCAGGTTTTTCACCTGAAGCGAATCCGCTTTCTGATCCAGTGATTGCAACACGGGCTCAGCCACCCCATCCTGAAATACCATAACATCATACGTAAGCGAGTCCTTATCGGGATCCGTGGCCTTCCAGCGTAATGTTAACGATGTTTTAAGGGTATCGGAGCCAGACTTGGGAGTAATGACGGTGGGTGTTGTCGACGGCTTGTTCTGGCTCTTGTCGTCGCGTAGCAACAGGGTTACGGCGGTCAACTGCTGGTCGCCAACCTCAATAGCCGCAAATTCGTTGAGAAACCCCGTTAACATAGCCTGTAAAGTGTACTTGCCTGTCAGTACGCTATCGAACCGGAAATAGCCTAACGAATCAGTGTCCAGACTACGGCTGGTTGGGCTAAGTCTGACTAATACGTGAGCGGCTGGTTTTCGGGTACTACTAAACAAGACCTGCCCACGGATGGAACTATAGGTACTTGGCTCAATAAACAAATCCTCATTACAACTCCAGGTTGTTAATAGAACTACCCCTACCAGTATACGCAAAACCAGGTTATTCATAAATAGATAAGATTGAAGGATGGTGTGGTATGAAACCAATGGATGACTTGACTGTAGGCTGATCGTTTTCAGGGACGACCAAAATGGCCTAGAACCAGAACTAACCCGGCATTGGCCCGAACATAATAATCGTTACGGGTACCAGCCGCAAGGCCGTCCAGCACGTCTGTAAAAGGTTGATGATATTCCAGTGTGCCGCGCAGTCCCAATGTTCCTGACAAACGGTATTCGAGACCTCCACCTCCACTAAGGGTGAAATATCGCTGGTTGGCTGGCTCCAGCATTATACCCGGTTTTCGGATCGTATAGCCAGCACCGGCATAAAACAACGGTGTGAATCGCTGATTAGGCAAGGCTCTAAATAAAATATTGCCCGTAAACTCGTTGACATCTATCGACAGAAAACGCTTGGTTGCCAGTGTGCCCGTCGAGGCATTTGCCTGAATAGCCAGATAGGGCGTCAGATAGACTTCCAGCGAAGCACCATAGCCGATTTTATTGAGTGGCGAGGAATAATCACCCTGATAGCGCCAGGCTGAACCGTAGGGCTGGACAATGATTCTTGGAACGGCCATCTGTTCACGGGCGCCGTATACATCGGTCTGAACCATCTCGGATCGTTCTTCCTCGTAGGCGTTCACCATGTTTTTGGTTCGCGCAGCCGATCGGGGCGATGAGGTCCATAAACTGTCGCGAATTCCTTCAAGAACCATTGAATGAACCGCTTTCTCGATGGCTTCTGTAACTGCTAAGTGTGCTGGTTCGGTCGTAGTAAAACCCGTTTCTGCTTCGAGCAATCGCTTAAAATTGACGAACCGGAACACGCCCCCGTCTACAGACTGCGACAGAATCGTTTTGGATGTGTAAATCGTTTTAAGAATTTTTCCGGTTTTGGTTGCCACAGCCCGCAGATAAACGGTAACCCGGTCCTGCCGATATTGTGTAGATCCGCCCGTACCAAAATAACGCAGGCCAGCACCTCCCGTAATTGTGTTTGCATCATAAGACACGACCCCGCCCTCCATAATAAGCCCGGCAAACAGCAAGGGAGGCAGGCTATTGTCTTCGTTTTTAAATTGCGCCATGCTCGACCGGATAATTTTCCGTTCGTTCAGCAGGTTGCTCACATTCTCCCGTTCGACCGGAACAAACCAATTGCTTTCTTCCAGGGCTTTCATCAGAATGTTGGTTGCTCCCTGTGTAACGGCGGTTGAGAAGTTGGAGCCGGTTTCGGTCAGTTTATACTGGCCTGTCAGGTCGCGGAATTTATAGACCGCTGCGTAGATTTTTTCATTCGGTTCGGGAAGTGTCCGTAACGAACCTGTTACGGGAGTTTCTTCCCCTAGTCGGGCCGGGCGGATACCTTTGGGCTGGTGCATATAAGCACTACAGCCACTCAAAAGCCAGCAACAGGCCACTGGAGCCAGCCCGTAGGCTGCCCATTTTAGTAAGTTAGTAAACATGGGAAAGGTCGGTTTAGAGCAAAATAGAACTACTCAACATGGCTATTACCTATTAAAAATAGGGTACCGTAATCGTCGTTTGCCCGCCTTTACCATCCGTAATCTGGATATTTATGCCGTCAGTGCCGTTGGCTACGATCACCTGTAAGTCGCCGAACTGGAACGTTCCTTCCTTCAACCCCTGTTCACCAAACTGACTCGTAAACAGGTTGCGTGATAACTGACTAAGTAGTTGGTTCTGAAGCGTCTGGGAGAAGCTTGTTAGTGCGCTATTCTGTGTGCTCGACGAGGTCGTCGCTTTAGGTGTCGATGGGTCCTTGAGCTTATCCTGTGCCTGCGCCGAACTAAGCATCCATGCATAATTGAACGTATTGCCCCCAAACGATGGATTGTTGGGATGATAAACAAATGATTGTGCCTGCCCTGCCAGACTTAGCAGGAGCAAAAAACAAATAGGTAATGACCGTACCATGAGATGAAGTTCCAGTTAAATGTGGTGTGAATTGTATGCCTACTAAAGCCGGTTTCGACCGGGCGAATATTCATTGGCCGGATGTTGCCAATGTTCCTTATTTTATGCCCGTACCGCGCTGGTCTTCGTCGCCAAGCTGATTGGTTACCGTTTGTATCGTGGCAAAATAGCCCCGAACAATCTCTACGGCATAGGTAGCATATTCGTCGATGACTTCGCGCCGGGAAGGAACAAATTGCTGCCAGAGTAACTCGTTGTCAACGCTGACCGAAATGATATTCGCCAGTGAATTGCCGGCCGAAGGCAATTCTTCTATCGTTACGACAAACTCGCTCAGATTGAAAACCGCCGATGCGTTCGAATTCGCAACGGTTGAATCGGTGAATACATTTGCCGCTAAACTAAGTGGTAAACTGCTCCACTGCTGGTAGAAAGATTCATAAAAATCCCGGCCAATTTTTGTTCGGGTAATATCCAGGACAATACTGGAAGGGCCATTTTCGTCCATCATTCCCTCAACGAGCGAATCTTCGACCATGATTTCAGCAAACTCATCCACAGAACTCTGGGCATGGGCCGAAACCGTCAACAGCCTCAGGGCTATCCACAGTATCATCAGATACAGTCGCACGGCGGATCAGAAATGATTATTGGTCAGAATCACTTTCATGCCACCCGTTTGCTCGATTCGCATGGGCACACCAACAGACAGGCTGCCTTCCCGGATCAGTTGATTGCCGTCACCCCGCTGAATGAGCTGGACGTCGACATTGTTTGATCGCACGTCAGGCATGGTCAGCACGTTTTGATTGCCAATCTGATCGACGGTATAGTGATTGCCGTTGCCGATCAGGTTTAATTCGAGCTGATTCTGATTACCTGTTTGTCGCAACAGCATCGCGTTGGCACTTCCCTGACTGCTGGTTAGTAGCTTATTCCCTGTACCGGCCTGGTCGATGAGTACGGTTGACCCTGCGGTTACGTTTCCCGACACTATGGCCTGTTGCACAAGCGTGTTTGTTCCGGTGCCTGTCTGTTTCCAGAACGCGTCTGACTGAGCCGACGCGCTCAGCGCAATAATACCTAAGCAAAAAGTCAGTAGATGCCGTATCATAGCTTTTGAATGAACTGTGAGGGTGGATATAAGTCTGAAAGAGCATAGAAAACTCAGACTGCTGCCTATGGCGACAGCCTGAGTTGCACCCGTATGAATTAGTTGCTCTGCCGAACAAACCCTAGATTAGAGTTACCATTCTGGTTGATGTACAGCGTTTGACCATTGCCCGTCTGTAGCGATTCCAGACGGTTATTCGCTCCATCCTGACGCGCATTAATGCCATCAAACCCTCTGACGAGGTGGTCTGATCCATACTGATTTATATCGGCGTAGTTATTTGGACCAAAAGCCTGTACCAGTCTGATGGTATTTCTAACCCCATCCTGATAGGTCTTGGCCTGGTTCAAATCGCCTTCCTGCCGAACATACGCGTAATTGCGATCATACCAGGTAGGTGAACCCTGCTGGTCGATGCGTAGTTTATTGCGACTTCCGTATTGCTCACCGATGGCTTCGTTCCAGTTATTATTCTGGTAAATTTCGCCCGTGTTCGCATCGCCGATCTGCGTAAGTCTCGCCAGGTTATCATTACCCCTTTGCCGAATAAATGAGTTGGTAATGTCAAACCCCACGATCTGATCCGACTGATAGTCCAGAAAAATCCGGTTGCGATTACCTTCCTGCAGGAACTCCGCTTTTGCCGCTGTTCCATCTACGCTTATCTGGCTGGAAGAGATGTAGTTACTCCGTCCAAATTGCCGCGAGAAGGCCGATGAATTCGCCTTTTCCTGTTTAAAATAAGCCCAGTTGATTTGATCTCCGCGTTGGAATGAATTAACCTCATGGCCGTGCCCGTTTTGTCTGGACTCGGCAAATTGGTCATAACCCTCCTGAGCTAACGTTGATTTATTGAACGACGAACTAGTACCGTTACCGTTCTGATAAATGTATGCATCGTGTAGCTGACCAGTCTGGTACACTTTGCCATCATTATAGAGACCGGCCTGATTCAGGAAGGCTTCATTATACTGAGCAAAACTTGTTGCGGCAACAACCAGTAAGGTTGCTCCTGTCAATAGTATTTTTTTCATTGTGAATAGAAAATAATAAGTGAAACATAAAACTAGATAGAAGCGTGCGTAATCACCGGCGTTGACGCCGTTTGGAAGTGCGGGGCTGGTGGTTGACCGGCTTCTGGCCAGGAAGCAGCGTCACCGTATTGTTGTCCGTTCCTGACGGTTGGTTAATAATCGCCGAGGATTGACCCTCCTGCGACAGTTCGACCAAGTTTGGGCCGTCACTGCGCTGATTGATCGTCGTTTGGGTGTTTGTATCCACCCGTAGGCTAATTCGGTTCCCGGTTTGCCCACTGCTGCTCGAATCGGTACTGTTTTGATTGATAATGACGCTGTTACCACTACCCGATTGCGAAACCATGGCGTGGTTGCCCGGAGAACCCTGTTGACTAATGGATATATGGTTCTGGGCAGTTGAGGCTAATGCAGATAGCATAGCCAGGCTGGAGAGAGCTAGTTTTTTCATACCGGAAGATCACTAATGGTGTATAGGATAGCGTCAACTAAGGTTCACGACCCGCTAACCAACAGAAACAATGACTCATCAAGCCATTCAAAAAATCGTACTGCTTACGGCCATCGAACAAGAATTTACTTGTCTGTTTGGCAGATTGCGGCTGGATGAGTTACTGTTTAACTGGGTCAGTAGGGTTACCCTGATGACGAAACAAAGGTGAAAGGTAAAAGAACGTCGTGCTTGAAAAGGGTAGTAAACGACCTGTTTTGGTTATTAAACAGCTTTTTTTTGTACGTAAGCAGTATACCGTACGGCTAATAAAATGGCTTTTTGTTACCGCAAAATAAAACGTGTATAAGGAAGAATTGACTTTTTCCTTTACGACGCCCTATTTTACCTCTCGTCCTTCAATAGGGCAAATGCTTGATTATCAAAAGCATAAACTATCACACCATGAAAAATAATAAACGTAAAGTGCTGCTCATCAGCCACGATACCTCGTCGACCGCTTATCTGGCGCAGGTTTTGGAGAAATCAGGAAGTTATGCTGTCAAAACCGCCACAACAGGTCGAGCGGCAGTAGGTATTCACAAACAAACAGCCATTGATCTGGCATTTTGTGACGTTGAGTTAAAAGGGAACTGGAGTAGTGCTGAAACAGTACGTCAACTCAGGCTCCTAAATCCGCTTGCCATCATTTACCTGACAGATCCGGCCTCCGAGCAATTACCGCCACCAGCCCAAACTAATCCTGCAAATCCGGTAACCTACCTGCACAAGCCAGTAAGTTTTGATGAACTATTTCAGACAATTGATGCGGTAGTTGGCTCATTAAATGATAAAAGTGTTGCTAAGTTGCCTACGGAAAGGCTGGAGGAGGTTGAACTGGAGGATAGAAGTGAACTAAAAAAACACAAACTTGGGCGTGAAGCAATCTTTATGATTGACGATAACATATTCATAAAATATAATTATCAATTTGTCAAAGTAGCCCTCAATGACATTATTCTACTGGAAGCCAATAACATGTACGTTACACTAATTACAACCAATCGGAAGTTTGTTCTCCGGCTAACGCTAAGCTCTTTATTGGAGCGACTCAATCTGGAGACTTTAGTTCGCGTACATCGATCCTTTGCTATAAATATTCAAAAAGTCGACTTATTCACTGAACATGAGGTCATTATAGGCCAGCATAGAGTACCCTTAGGTCGGCACTTCAGGCGGCAGTTCATTGATCACTTTCAATTTCGATAAACTAATGAACCCATAACCCTTGCTAAACCAACAAAACTGCCAGCCCGATTGAAGAGACACAACGACCGTATGAGTATAGCCAAAGTCAGTTAGTAATCTGCCAAAGTTTATTAACTCCACCCCATCATGCACTATTTGGTCCGCTGAGAACTGAAACTGAGTCAGCGCATACGATATTAGAAGATTAAATGCCCCGGATAAGGCCCACTTAGATCATGGCCCTTATTTTTGTGACCGTGATTACAAATTTTTGTAAATCATCTAAATCGGGGCAGGAGGTCATGCAGCAACAAGTAGAGTCATGGATACGAGCTATAGTCCGTTGGTTCGGGTATGTCCCGAACCGGGATCTATCGGGTTGGGTTTTGCTGACAACGGCTGTCGTTTTGGGGCTGGCAGTTGATCTTGTCGTCACTCAGCTCATCCGATTTATTGTTCGACGTCGTGCTTTTCAAACACTGGATTTTCTCAAAACCCATGTGCGTTGGGCATTCTGGGCGTTTGTACCCTCTTTGTTTTTTCTGCTGGCTACCAACATTCAGCCAGAGCGTTTTTTGCGTCGGCATCCGATTGCCGATAAAACGGCGGAGGTTTTATTTCTGATTACGGCAACCTGGCTAAGTATTACGTTGCTGAAAGTTGGGGAGTTAATCGTCATTCGACAGTACGACACAACGAAAGATGTTAACCTCTCGCAGCGAAAGTTTGTAACGCAGGTGCGGTTTGCAAGGCGTCTGGTCGCCATTGGGATCATTATAGTGGGTGTGTCATTAATATTGATTTCATTTCAGGGAAGCCGAAAAGTGGGGCTCAGTGTGCTGACTTCGGCGGGGGTTGTATCGGTCGTAATCGGTTTCGCAGCTCAAAAAACACTGGCTAACTTGCTGGCTGGGATTCAGATTGCCTTCAATCAGCAAATACGATTAGACGATGCCGTAGTTGTCGAAAAGGAGTGGGGACGTATTGAGGAAATCAACCTCACCAGTGTCATCGTTCGGCTTTGGGATCGCCGTCGGTTAATTTTACCGATTACGTACTTTGTCGAAACGCCGTTCGAAAACTGGACCCGCTCCGACGCGTCTATTATTGGTGCCATTTTTCTGTATCTGGATTACAACGTACCCGTCGATAAAATCCGCGAAAAAGCCCGTGAAATAGCTGAAAATGACCCACTCTGGACGGGCGAAAGTTTTGCTGTTCAGGTTACCGACACAACGCCGACCTGTATTCAGGTGCGCGTATTGGCTTCTGCTCCTGATGCTCCTTCTGCGTTTGATCTACGCTGTCACCTGCGTGAACAACTGATCGCTTTCATTCGTGATGAATACCCGCAAAGTCTTCCGCAAACGCGCCTGATGCTGGCCGAAGAATTACGGCCCAAAGAAGTATAGCCACCCTAACTCCACTTAGCTTATGCCTATCCGAATTGTTGTGGCAGATGACCATCCGGTGGTTCTCGATGGGATCAGACTGATGCTTAACAGCATCGAAGGCTATGAATTGGTTGGTGTTGCTACCTCACTGAAAGAAATCATATCGGTTTGTACCAGTATGCTGCCAGCCGTATTGATCCTTGATTTGAACGTGGAGGGAAAAAATAGTCTGGATTTAGTCCCAGAGTTATATCATCGTCATCCCGGTCTGAAAATCATTATATTCTCGGCCTATCAATCGACAGGTCTGGTTAAAAAAGCGTTGGAAACTGGAGTTCACGCGTATCTGTTAAAAGATGCGTCGAAAAGTGAATGGGTGGAGGCACTGAAGGCTGTCGAAGAAGGAAGAACATACCTGAGCAAGTATCTGAAAGCTACCGTTACTCCCGTATTTGAGGTGGTACCCGATATGGTTGATTTCATACAGATTGCCGGGCTGTCGGAGCAGGAGAAAAAAATTATCCGGTTAACTGCGGCAGGATTATCAGAACAGGAACTGGCTGACGAACTCTTTATCAGCAAGCATACAGTTCATACACACAAGAAAAATATCTTTAAAAAACTCCACCTGCACACAAACGCCGATTTAGTGAAGTTTGCCTATAGGAACAACCTGGTTTGAGCTGGAATTTCGACAGTATGCTGCATTCCTTTGGTTAGGCGGGACACCGTAAACCGGCCATTGAGCACCTGCACGCGGGCGGTGATATTCTGCAGCCCGATCCCCCGGCTGGCCTCCTTAAAATCATAGCCTATTCCATTGTCGGATACAGACAGAATAAGTATATGCTCTAGCTGATTAAGTTGTATAGTAACTTCCTGGGCATGTGCATACCGGGTGATATTGTTCAGTAATTCCAGCGTAATCTGATAGACCATTTGAGTCACCAATGGCTGAATGTTTTCGGGATGGTTTACATCCTGATCAAACAATACGATCAGGCCAGGATGACTATTCTGTACATCCTGAATAAGTTCTTCCAGTGCGCCCATCAACCCATATCGTTCCAGTAAGACAGGCGATAGCGCATGGGAAAACTGTCGGACGTCCTGCCCTACGTTGCCCAGTGCTTCCACCAACTGTTCGGCTTCCACCTGGTGACCATTTAAGTTTTCGGCCAATAGCGAAAGCCGTAGCCGGATGTTAGCCAGAGCCAGGCTAATACCATCGTGGAGCTCCTGAGAAAGCCGCTTACGTTCTATAATCTGCCCTTCGAGGAGTTGAATGGCGTTATGCTGGCGCTGTTCGGCTAGCTCAGTTGAGATCTGGGCATTTTCGATGTAAATATTTTTAAATCGATTGGCAAGCAGCATCGACAAAATAACGGTATCGAAGGCATTGGCAACCAGTGGCAGATTGTGCGTAATGTAATTGTCGGGCAGATAGCCAGCGTGTACCAGTAAGATAGATGATCCTGATAAGAGGATCATCATATAGCCGATTGACACCCAGAGCCCTTCGGGTTTTCGGTTTGTTCGATACACGAACAAGCCAATAAATACGACCGATGAAAGGCATATAGTAGCCAGAATATGCATCACAATCATTAAACGCAGCAAGCCTTCACCACTGTAATATACGGGGTTATACCAGTAGTTTTTGACCAGTCCGAGCGCAGGATTGTGTGACCAGAACAGGATGAGCACCAGGGCCAATAGGCCAAGCAGCACTTGCGTGTATCGATGTAAAAACGGGTGCGTTTTCCTCAGGAGGAAGAAGTTCTCGATAAAAAGTAACGAGGATACATAAATCAGCATCGCGGAGGTTGGTCGGGCCGCACTGGTCCACCAGGTAGCCGAGGGCCAGAGAAATGCAAAGCCAAATCCGGTATGAGCCGTCAGAAAAAGCCAGGTCCAGACGGTATAGAAAAAGTAGTAAAGCGTGAGCCGAAGCCGAAAAAAAAACAACGTCAATAAGCTAACGACGCAGTATAACCCGCCAATGCCCAGCATAAGGCCCACAAATAAATACAATTTGTAGGTGTTTGTCGAAAAGTAGTTCTTATCCCATAATCGGAGCGGAATCTGAACCTGTTCACCATGCTTGTCGACCCACAAATAGCCAGTGAGTGTTTGCTGGGGGCCAACCGTGATCGGGAATAAAAAATGAGGATGCTGGATAGGGCGTTGGCGAAATGGAAAATGATCACCCGTCAGTAAACTGGTTTGCCAGCGTCCCTGAGCCACTGTAAAGAGCCGAAGTTTGTTTATGTGCGGATTTTCTACCTCCAGCAGTAATTCTTTCGGGGTAGAATCAGAGTTGAACAGCCTGAATCGTACCCAGTAATAGCTATTTGAGAATCCCGGATTAATTGATGTTCCATGATAAGGCTGGAAGGGTTGATTAACAACTTCCCGAAGTGTCAATCGTTTCGTCGAATCTTCCAGTAGTTGTACCTGGTCGCTCAGCACGACTTCCTGAAAACGTGCCCCCACCGCTACGGGTGTTTGCGCGTTGATTGGTGAGGATGTGATAGTCAGGACTATACATCCAATCCAGTGCCAAAAGAGCCGTTTCATTGGTTTAGGAAAGTTCGGCCTTAAGATACGAAAAATACCCTGCTGAGGGTATTGAGGATGGGGGCTTTCGCTAAGTAATTTTCACCATTGAAACACAACACTCATTCCACACACTTAAGCTGTGATCTATGAAAACATTTTACCGAAGCGGGCTCTATCTATGGCTCTTTTTTACGGCTCAGTTTGGCTATAGCCAGACGCTGAACGACTACTTAAGTGCCTATCAGGGGCCGAATAAGGAGGGTTATCTGCAACCTCTGGCCGATCTGGTAATTTCGGGAATGAATACCGGTCTGCAACCTTCGGTTCAGATCGAGAAACGATTCTACGTCCGATTTAATCTGACAGCACTGGACGCCATGCCAATGGGTTCTCAAAAAACCTTCAGCGCTACTACGGAGGGCAGCTTTACACCCCGGCAAACGGTTACTGTACCAACCATTGTCGGTGATAATGATCCCGTATCGGTGGCTGGCACGAAGGGATTGACTTACGTATTTCCGGGTGGTTATGGGCTGAAACAATTGTTTTGGGCAGTCCCGCAACTAACTATTGGCGGAATTCGGGGTACGGAGCTATCGCTTCGATTGCTCCCCTATGATTTTGGCGGAGATTTTGGCAAGCTGCAAATTCTGGGTGTAAGCCTTCGACACGACGTAGGGCAGTATTTTCTGAAGAATTCACCCCTGACGCTCAATGCAGGCTATGCTTTTAACAAATCGGATATCGGCAACTACATAGCCATACAGAGTCATTACGGCTATGTGCAGGCCGGGGTGAGCAACAAACGGGTGGGCGCTTTTGTGTGGGCGGGCTATCAGACCGGCACCTTCGATGTGCGCTATACCTATATTGAAAATACAACATCGCAATCGGTTACGGCTAATCTAAAAACTAAACAGCCATTTCTGGGCGGTGTTGGGGTACATGCCCAACTCGGATTTTTCTCGCTGGGAGCCGGTGTGGGCGGCCCGTCTCCATTGACTGGCTATGCTACTCTCGGTTTACGATTCGGATCTTCAAAAGAGTAAGACTATGAAAAAAATACTATATGCACTTGTATTGATAAGTATGCTTTGGGGAGGATGTGTCCGATACGACATTCATACGATAAAGAAGGGCACTAAAACCCTGACCTATCGGATTAATTCCACCAATACATTTAGTGAGAAAGCGTATTTTCAGGCATCAACGCTGGTGAGCGGCATTCTTGACAAAGACTACGAAGATGTTCAGATTAAAAGCTTCACCATTAGCTCGATAAAGTTTGATCTGTCGCCTAATACGACGAATAAAGCGTCGTCGGTAGCTGTGGAATCGGTTTATATTACGGGTTTCCGATCAGGCAGACTCACATCGTTCGAGAATTTCAATCTGGATAAAGGGACAAATACGGAGGTAAAAGATTTTTTGGATTCCGCCGGTCTTATTGTCGTTAATCTGGAGGTTACGAACCTGTTAAAAGGACTTAATAAGGATGATCTTCGACTAGATATACAAGGTAATGTTGTTCCGAGGGGGCAATTAGCCTCCTTTACACTCAACGTCCAAATCGATTACTCAGTAGATTTTACCCATTGCGTTGATAGCATCCATCCTTCGTCTGCACCCCGATGTATTATTTAGATTCGGGCCTATAGTATGAATTAACACGACTTACTGAATGTATGTGACCTATTCGGCCATAGGTTCGGTCTGTAATGCGCAACCGTTTGCAGGCATAGCTCCGACAGACATTGGGAAACAGATATTTATACCGATGATTCCTCGATCTATACGGCAGCTGTACATGCTGGCCTGATTTCATACGCCGGTGGAGTGGTCACGGTTGAGATTCGCCCCGGACAGACATCCTACAATGGTAACTCCCGGAATGGTGTCAATAGTAAAAATTATAGCGGTTGGTCCGGAAGTTTCGTTTTTGTTCGGTGAGTTTACGGTGCCAGATGGTATTAGGCCTTTGGCTTCGAGCCGTGCCACGGTTTGAATGCCCATCAGTAATAACCGTGGCACGGCTCGAAGCCAAAGGCCTAGGGATGAACGACAGGACTTTTTGTATACGCATACCTTCTTTTTACTCTTGCCGAATCGAGTTCAGCGGGTTTGTTAAAGCAGCCCGTACCGTTTCGTAGCTGACAACGACGGCCGTCAATAGGACAACCAGAAGGATGCTTAGCAGGAAAATGAATGCATCGATAGGCACGCGATAGGTAAAATCTTCGAGCCATCGGTACATCATGAACCAACCCAACGGCACGGCTATCAGACAGGCAACGGCCAGTAAATTAAGGAAAGGTGTAAACAACAGTCTGAGGATCTGGAGCAGAGAAGCCCCCATCACTTTGCGGATACCGATCTCTTTGGTACGCCGTTCGGCCAGGTACGACGACAGGCCGAATAAGCCCAGGCAGGCAATCAGAATGGACAGCAGAGAAAATGCTTTAAATAAACCCGACATCCGGTTTTCGCCTTCATACATCCGGCCAAACTCCTCGCTCATGAACCAGTGATCGAAGCCAACATCGGGCAGCACCTGCTTCCACTTTTTTTCTACCTCGGCTATCTTTTCCTGAAACTTACCGTTTGGCAATTTTACATACATGATCCGATCTTCGGGGTCAGGTCGGGCGCTGATCGCTAAGGGCGAAATGGTATGATGTATGGATCTATAAGGAAAATCGCGGACAATGCCGATCACGGTTCCTTCCCTCTTCTGATTCGATTCTTCCATGGGCCGTTTTATGGTCAGATGCATGCCCAGCACCTTATCCAGCGGAAGACCCAGCGCTTTGACGGCGCTTTCGTTGAGCAGGTACGCACTGGAATCGGCCGGATTATCCGACCTGAATTTTCGACCCGCAACCAACTCCAGGTTAAAGGCGTTCGGGAGGTCAAAATCGCCTTTCATGCCTGCCCACCGGTGCGGCTGATTACCGAGTTGCGGAAACGTAACATCATGATCCAGCGAGCCAAAATAATCCTGATTCGGTAAGTGATTGGCCAGCGTGACGACCTGTAATTCAGGGTCTTCCAGAATGCGCTGCTTCAGGGAACGGTATTTATCCAGCGAAGCCATACCCGACCATCGAATCGAAAGTAGTTGATCGCCACTCTGGCTTAAGGTCGAGCGATGAATAAAATTCATCTGCTTCATCATAATACCAGTCGAGACAATCAGCAGAATCGTAATGGTGTATTGCAGGACAACCAGACCTTTCCGAAGCCAGTCGGAGCTACGGCTGGTGAACCGGACATTTTTTAATACACTGATAGGCAGCAGGCCCGATAAATACAGCGCGGGATAACTGCCCGAAAGCAGGCCAACCAGCAACGTAGTTCCTAGAGTAACGCCGATCAACTTCCCCTGTGCCAGATGGGCCAGCGTAAAATGCTTCCCCGCAATGACGTTAAACAAGGGCAATAATACGACAACCAACACAAGCGCAGCGAGCAGCGCGATGAACGTAGTGATCAGGGATTCTCCCAAAAATTGCAATACCAACTGACGCCGGTTACTTCCCAGCACTTTCCGTAAGCCAATTTCTTTCGCTCGTCGAACGGCCCGAGCCGTAGCCAGATTCATGTAGTTGATGCTGGCAATGATGATCACGAGCAGGGCCGTTGAGGCAAAAATGTAGAGGTATTTAATATCACCAATCCGGCTGTTGTTATAGCTCGACCGCAGGTCCTGATTGAAATGCACACCTTTTAGCGGAAGAATTACGGGTTCAGTCAAACTGGCGGGATCTTTGGGGAGATTGTCCTGTACGACCTGATTGAACAATTTTTTGATTTTATCGATATCGGCATTGGGCTTAGTATGGAGATAGGTCAGAAACCAGCCCGGCCCGGCTCCCCAGTTTTCCAGCCAGTTTTTGTTGTTGGCCGTCATCATCGAACGCAGCATACCCGTGCTGATCAGGTAATCGGGCTGGATGTGCGAATTACTCGGATAATCGTCAAGAACACCGGTTATTGTCAACGGAACGTATTTATTGTCCGTTGAATAGATATGACTTATTTCGAGCGGTTTACCGACTGGATTCTGATCGCCGAAAAATTGCCGGGCAATCGTTGCGCTAAGCACAATCCCATTTGGTTTCTCAAACACCGTTTTTGGGTTTCCATAGAGCAATGGGAAATGAAAGACATCCTTGAAGTCGGAATTCACCCAGAACACATTCTCCGACAATAGGATTTTATCCGTTTTTCGATCGCGAAACGAGGCTGGATAGCCCATCGAAATGACCTGCGTCCCGCCGATTACATCCGGAAACCGATTCAGAATTGCTTTCTGCCAGGCACCCGCTGCGTAAGCCGATGTGTATTCGTATCCATTTGATTTTCGGTGGGTTCCCAGCACATAGAGGTTATCGGAGTCGGGGTGAAAGCGATCAAAACCCTGTTCGTCAATAATAAACAGGTAAATGAGCGTAACGCTGGCCAGGCCAATGGCCAGGCCCGTAATATTGAGCAGGTTAAATCCTTTCTGGCGACGAAAATTGCGCAGGGCAATGGTTAGGTAATTTCGAAACATGGCAGGTTTAAGGATTATTGCTTTGGTGTTTTAAAAATGCCAGCCTTAAGGTCATAACCAGCAGATTGGGGCAGCAGATTCAGATAATCGGTAGGTAACCCATTGGTCTTTACCTCACTGAACAGGACAGTGCCTGATTTTTTTATCCCCTGTTCAACCTGATTTGTTGCACTGGCCTCAATAGGTCCCTTAGGCCCATAGAACCCCATATAATGGGCATTCCCGGTAATGACTGACGTGGAGAACGAATATTTGGGAGCCGTATTCTCGGGTCTGAGCCAGAAATAAGCGCAATTGGTGACGACGTTGTTGCGGAAGAGGAAGTCTGGCTCGTTCGGGCCAAACCACACCGCAGCTTCATAAGACCCTGAAACAATCGAGTTGGTCAGCGCGAAATCCTTAATCGACTTGAAAAGAAGCAGCGCATTCTTACAACCATAAAAGATGGTATGATCTACATGGGTTCCGCCACCATGCGCCCAAATCGCGCCCTGAATGGGTGCCGAATTCCGTTCGCCGATGAAATAGCACTGGCTTATAGTAAGCCCCTGTAAGGTTTCGACCTCCCGCGTGATGGGATAATAATAGCGGACAGTAGGATTGGCGTTTCCTAAAAACTTGAGACCCTTAAAACTCACGTTGTTTTTTGCCACCAGGAACCCTATCGCATGTACAAACTGATTTACGGAGTTGTCGGGGGAAGTGGACTGAATGACGGGCATTTTCGTCGGTTGCCACTCTGGATCGTCCGGCATAATAGCGGCTTCAAGGCTGTATTGTACCGTATCTGCTGGGAGCCTGCGGGTTTTGATTTCCAGTTGATGCTGAAGCACATACAAGCCGGGGTAAATTTTGATCATTATGGGCTCGGTGCCTGAAAATTCGTGGGTTAGGCCAACGGCTTTTTCTAAACTGGCAAGGGGATCAGTAGCCGTCCCTTTGGCTTCTTCCCTCCCTCGTACGGCATCTACATACAGGGTCTGGGCGTTTATAGAAAAGAGAAAACTTCCCCATAAAGTAATGGTTAAAAAGACTACCTTGTTCATGTTGTTTACCAGGATTTACTCACTGAAAAAGTAAGGATTCGTTAGCAATGGCCTTTTGTACCTTTAGCGAACCAGTGGAAGCGCATCGCTGATCGTAAACCTAACCACACTACTCAATACCTTGCAATTCATTTGCCGATCAAGTTTTTTCAAGTTTTATCACGTTGATTGACAATGCTTTCCGATTCGACCGATTTGCTCCGATGCAAACAGCTTATTGAACAAAAACTCGACTGGGGAGCGAGCGAATCCTGGATAAGTGCCGATTTTGACAATCTCCAGCAACGTATTCTGGATGAGACGGGTGTTTCCTTGAGCGCAAGCACGCTACGACGCATCTGGGGCCGGGTCGATTACCAGCATTTGCCGAGCAATACGACCTTGAATACGCTGGCTCAATTTGCGGGCTATTCGGATTGGCGAGCCTTCATCAAGTCGCAGGCGACTAGTGATTTGCCGCCTGATCCTGTCGGTCAATTGCCGGTTCTACCCGCCAAATCATCCATCAATTGGGTGAAACTTAGCTGGATTGCGGGCCTTGTTTTACTTATTGCCCTGATCGGTATCGTTGCGTTTGAGCAAAAACCGTCTCAATTGAATGTAAACCAGTATAGCTTTAGCAGTAAACCGTTGACCCGAGGAATTCCCAACTCGGTTATTTTTACCTATAATTCCTCGGCATCACCCACCGATTCGGTTTATATTCAACAATCGTGGGACCCGCGTCTACAAACCCTGGTGGATAAAGATGGCCAGACGCATACGTCTATTTATTATGAACCAGGGTATTATCGGGCTAAGCTGATTATCGGTAAGCAGGTTGTGAAAGAACATTCGCTAATCATTCCAACCAATGGCTGGCTTGGCTGCATTGCAACGAAACCGATACCTGTCTACCTGAAGCCGTCTGAGTTTATCGGTCCGGATATGATGAAGCTGCCTGTTGCAGACATTCAGCAGAAAAATGTGGCTTTACAACCTCAGCCTCCGTTGGTCAAGTACGTCAATGTCGGAAACTTTGATCCAATCGCATTGGCCGATTTCTCGTTTACCAGCGATGTGAAAAATGAATATGGAGAGGGAGCTGCGGCCTGCCAACTGGCCTGGATCGTTCTGATAACCAACGATATGCCTGTTACAATGCCCCTTTCTGCCAAGGGTTGTGTATCGGAGCTTACGCTACTCGATGGAACGAATACGATTTCTGGAAAAAAGACGGATTTATCCCGGTTTGGCGTTGATTTTTCAAAATGGGTACATGTATCCTGCAAAAGCGACGGACACAAGCTCTATTATCACATTAATGGAGAATTAGCCTACGAAGCGACCCTCCCCCAAAAGAAGGTGTCTATTGTGGGGGTTGCATATGGTTTTCTGGGTACGGGTGCCGTGAAAGATATTAAACTTCAAACGAGGAATAAGTTAGTATTTCAGGCTTTTTAGCGATTCATAGCGACTATACCTGATTTATTGACGTAGAGGTCAGGTTAATAAACCTGACCTCTACGGGTCGACAAACCGAATCCGGCATCTACGACCAGGTTTTGCGGATCGCTGGCGAACCGTCTCCCTGTGTCGGTTTTGAGAAACCGACATCACCTTACTGACGAATTCAAGCATCAATAGGCCGTAAGTCAATTCTGTTGAAGCCTTAATAAAGCTTATCGACACATTAACAAGGCTCAATCCTCCCAGCCAAATGACCGTTCGACGGCTTTTTGCCAGCCGTGCATGAGTCGTTTTCGCTGGGCGTCGTCCATGTTTGGTTCGTAAGTACGGGCAACTCCCCAGTTCTGACGTAAGTCGTCCAGATTTTTCCAGTAGCCTACGGCCAGTCCGGCTGCGTAGGCAGCGCCAAGAGCGGTTGTTTCGGTCATTTGCGGACAAACAACCGGCCCGTTGAGCACGTCGGACTGGAATTGCATCAGCAGGGAATTGATCACCATGCCACCATCGACACGCAGTGATTTGAGAGAAACACCAGCATCCTGCTCCATTGCCCGCACAACGTCTACGGTCTGGTAAGCCGTTGCCTCCAGAACAGCTCGTGCCAGATGGCCTTTGTTCACAAAGCGCGTTAGTCCAGCTATAACACCCCGCGCATCGGCTTTCCAGTGAGGAGCGTATAGGCCAGAAAAGGCAGGTACGAAATAAGCTCCGCCGTTGTCGTCTACAGAGCGGGCCAGCGATTCGATATCGGTGCTTTTCTTGATAATGCCTAAGTTGTCGCGCAACCACTGCACCAGAGCGCCCGTAATGGCAACACTGCCTTCGAGTGCATAATGAACCGGTTCATCTTTGAACTGGTAAGCCACCGTTGTCAGCAGGCCGTAGGTCGACTCCCGTAGCTCAGTACCTGTGTTCATCAGCAGGAAGCAACCGGTGCCATAGGTGTTTTTGGCCTGACCAGGTTCGTAGCATGTCTGACCAACCAGCGCAGCCTGCTGATCACCAAGGATGCCCGCAACCGGAACACCGGGCAATACCTCTGAGGAGACGGTTCCATACACTTCGCTGCTCGGCCTGATTTGAGGTAACATGGTGCGCGGAACGGTGAAGGTTTCCAGTAATTCATCGTCCCAGTTCAGCGTTCGCAAATTCATCAGTTGCGTTCGGCTGGCATTGGTCACGTCGGTGAGATGCAGACCGCCATGTATGCCCCCTGTCAAATTCCAGACGACGAAGGTATCCATGTTGCCGAAAAGCGCATCGCCCCGTTCGGCATCGTCTCTTAAATCGGGCACATTGTCCAACAGCCACTTCAATTTCAGGCCACTGAAATAAGTGGCCAGTGGCAAACCGGTTTGAGACCGAAAGCGGTCTTGACCTCCTGCTTTGGCAAATTCGATAACCAGATCGGCCGTTCGCATATCCTGCCAGACGATGGCATTGTAGTAGGGTTTGCCCGTCCGGCGATTCCAGACAACGGTCGTTTCGCGCTGGTTTGTGATACCAACGGCTACAATGTCGTGCACGGAGAGTTTCGCCTTGATGCGAGCCAATGCAATGACTTCCAGAGTATTACGCCAGATTTCTTCTGGATCGTGTTCAACCCAGCCAGGTTGTGGATAGATCTGCTTGTGTTCTTTTTGAGCCAGCGATACAATCTGGCCCTGCCGGTCGAACACAATGCAGCGGGTGCTGGTTGTGCCCTGGTCAATGGCGGCTACATAAGTGGGCATAAGGATAGGAATAGTCAAAAACACATAAATGCATTCGGGTCGGCAATTTACTGGTAATGGTTTGTAACTTGCCATTGCGATAGGGCAAGTTTTTCCTTCTTAAACAATCCTCAATAAATACAGATTGTATTCGTTAAAAGTAAGACTCGCCCAAATTTGCCTATCTTGGGCGCGAAAATGCCTTTGCTTCATTATCTATATGAGAATCAATACGTTGTCTGTTTTGCTGGTAGCGCTGGGGTTGGCTACCGGACTGGCGGGCTGCAATTCAGCCATGCAGGCGTACAAAAAAGGCGTTCGTCATTACGACGCTGGGGAGTACAATCTAGCCTTAACTCAATTCGAGAAGGCAGCCAAAGGAAGCATTGATCCGGCCCGATTGAATTACTATGTGGCCGAATCCTATCGCCTGTCGAATCGGTTTGGCGATGCTGTTCCGTTCTATCAGAAAGCCATCGAAGCCAAAACCGCCGAACCCGAAGCCCGCTTCAATTATGCCTACGCATTAAAGTCACAGGGTAACTATCCAGCTGCCTTAGAGCAGTTGCAGCAGTACGTAGCCAATGCACCCAGAACCACTGCTAAACCTATACTCGATAAGGCAAAGCGCGAAATCGAAACGCTGAAGGCCATCGACATAATCGCGAAAAACAAGTCGCTCATTACCCTGAAGAACATGGGTAATCTTAACTCGCCGGGAACGGAATTTGCGCCCGTTGTGCGAGGAGAGGAATTGGTTTATACAGCTTCGAAAAAGGAGCAGGTTTATAAAAACAATGGCTTGCCCATGCTGGGTCTTTATAAAGCCAAGCTAAATCAAAATCCTGATGAGACCGGAAATCTTGTATCGACAGGGCAGCCTGAGTTGTTTAGCAACAACGTATTTCAGGGTGATGTGAATGAAGGAACGCCCGCTTTCTCGAAAGATGGCAAAACCATGATTCTGGCTCGCGGTAATAATGGCAAACGCAAAGGCGGTCAGGATGTTGATCTGTTTATCAGCCGGTTGGGCGACAACAGCACCTGGAGCCAGCCACTTCGGTTGCCCATCAGCGATTCGACTGCCTGGGATGGCTCTCCCGCTTTCTCGGCAGATGGAAAAACGCTCTACTTTGCATCGAACCGGGCTGGCGGAGCCGGAGGTATTGATCTGTATCGAACCAGCATCGACGCTTCGGGCCGATTCAGCCGTCCGGTCAATATGGGTCGTGACATTAATACACCCGGTGATGAGATGTTCCCGTACGTTGGTCAGAACGCCAAATTGTATTTTTCTTCTGACGGGCATCCTGGACTCGGCAAATTAGATGTATTTGTCGCAACGCGTTCGGGCGGAGTTACACGGGTCGAGAACATGGGGCAACCGATCAACTCACCCGCCGACGATTTTGGCCTGATTTATACCGACCCGACTAAAGGGTTTCTGGCATCGAACCGAACAGGTGGCAAGGGTGACGATGACATTTATTTCTTTCAGGAGGGGCCTGCTGCCGATACGACGACTATTGTACAGAACAAACGCAATGGACCTAAAATGGTACGCTACTTCCTGGCTGGAACCGTTTCAGCAAATGAAACCCCTATTGCCCCGCTCGATTCGGCGCGGGTTCGTATTCTGGACGATGCTACGGGGCAACCCATTGCCGAAGTGACAACGGGCCAGCCGGGCACGTTTGGCAAATATCCATTGCAGGAAGGCAAAGACTACACCATACTGGCAGAACGCAAAGGCTATCTGACCCGCCGGGAGCAGTTTACGATGCAGGGCAAGAGTATCCCGGATATTTTCCTGACTAAACCCGAAACCGATACCACATTCAACGTGGCAATTCTGCTCGACAAGGCGACGCTTAACAAAACGTTCGTGCTGGAAAATATTTATTACGATCTCGATAAGTACAACATCCGGCCGGATGCCGCCGAGGAACTCGATAAGCTAGTCACAATTCTGAAGGACAACCCGACGCTAAAGATTGAGTTAAGCTCACATACCGACGTGCGGGCACCGGATGCATACAACATGAAGCTATCGCAGAACCGGGCCAAGTCAGCCGTAGACTATATCGTATCGAAAGGGATCGATGCAAGCCGGATGGTTGCGAAGGGGTACGGCGAAACCCAACTGATTGTTAAAACCGCCAAAACTGAAGAAGAACATCAGCGTAACCGCCGGACGGAGTTTAAGATCCTGGAAATGTAGACGGGTAAGCCTGTCATTCAGTTAAAAGGGTAATTGATAAGCAACGCCATAACAATTTGGCCAGTTTGCCAATTACCCTTTTAACTGTTTAACCATTTACTCGCCATGAACGATAAACTTCGCCAATTTCTCGTCGTTTTCAGCATCATCTCGCTGATTGTGATGAACTACCTATCCAATACAGGCGCGTTTGGAGGGAGAACCAACGCCAATATATCCGATAAATATCACACGATGATTACGCCTGCGGGTTATGCCTTTTCGATCTGGGGAATCATTTTCCTGGGTCTACTGGCATTCGCAATCTTTCAGGCGCTACCTGCACAGCGAACAAATCCGCGCTTTCGGTCAATCGGCGGGTGGGTTATTCTGAATGCGTTCTGCAATGCAATCTGGAGTCCGCTGTTCAACAATGAACGGATTGGCCTGGCCTTGATCGTTATTCTGGTTATGCTGTTCTCGCTGGTTGTTATCGAGCAACAACTCCTTGAACGTCGGCACGAGTCACTGCTACCTACTGACCCCGATGCAACATTGCCTGAATCAGCAGCCTCTCCCGCAGAAACCTGGATAGCCCGTATTCCGTTTTCAATTTACTTCGGCTGGCTGACTGTTGCTACAATCCTTACTGTCGCGGTTTATCTGAAAGCGACGGATTTTAGCCTGATGGGGCTAAGCGAACAAACATGGGCCATCTCGATACTATTCGTTGGACTGCTTGTTGGAGCATTGGTATTTAACCGGTACCGGAGTGTGGCCTATATTCTGGTGTTTGCCTGGGCTTACGTGGCTATTGCCGTGGAGCAGTCAGGAAATGGGCAACTACCGCTAGTGGCCGGGGCTGGGGCAATTGTAGCGGTAGTGCTGGCGATTATAGGATTGATCTCCCGAAAAACTCCCTCGTATAGCTGAGCCGTGGCCATCAGGTTGCCTATTCGATGAATGAGGCTAATTGATCATCAACTTGGTAAAATGACGTTTTCCATTGATGTAGGCTATTATAAAATAGATGCCTGCTGACGGTTGCATTTTGGGCTGTATCAGCAATTCCTGTTTGTTAATACGCGATTGATTGACAGGAATTTCTACACCTAACACATCAACCAGATGCACGTCAGTTGATACAGCTTCATCGATTAGCAGCCTGAATGGAATGCTTTTATTAATTGGGTTAGGGTAAGCCGACAAGCCATTGACCGATGCATTGTTGTCGCGATGAACAGAAATTATGCGTGAAGTTTGTCTAACTCCATCAGTGTCAATCTGGATCAAACGATAGTAGTTATCACCCAAAGCAGGAGTTTCGTCTGTAAATGCATAGGCTTGTCGTTGAGCCGTATTGCCTTTTGATTTTACGCTTCCCAGGCTATTGAAATGCTCTATATCCGTACTATGCTGTATCAAAAAATAGTCGGCATTTTTTTCCCAGGCTGTTTCCCATTCGAGCTTGACCGTGTTCTGCTCAAGGTGGCCTTTCCAGAAGGTTAAACTTACTGGTAATGCGCTGTTTTCAATGCTAAACGTACAAGCTGCACTACTGCTTGGATCTGCAATGTTCATAATAACCAGCCGGGCTGGCAAAGCGCCACAGGGGGTGTAGCCTGTGCCAATTTTGACACCAATGCCTAAGAATCCTTCGTTGCCCGCTGGCGATCGATCATCGTTAAAACCTGAAAAGCCACTGGCATCTACATTCTGGATCAGAACCGTTTCACGGTGCCCCCAGGCTGAGCCCAGATCCTGATAGAGCCAGCTAAAAATGGCCTGTTCCACCACAAATGTTGCTCCACCCCCGCAGGACTGATAAGCATTTTCGGCACGCCCCATTGTATAGTTACCCGATCCATTCCGTTGTAGGCAATTGGCTGGATAAGTAGCTTCGACCCGCTGAAAAGGCGTGCTGCCATCGGCTCCAGTATGACCAAATGTATTGGTTGTAAATAAGTAATCAGCATGCCCTTGTGCGGTATTGTCCAGGGCTGTTTCTATGCCTTCCAATGGCTTGCCCAATACGGGGCCGCTTCCATAGTTAATGCCTGCTCTGGCCTGACGTTCAGCATTTATTAGAAACACAGCCCGCTGATTATCCGTAAAAGCAGCATAGCCTGCTGGTAGTACTAAGGTGCCCAGGGAATTAGCAGCCAGCCCTAGTTGGGTTTCCTCTGTGCGCCGGGCTTTATTGAAAGCCGCTGCAATTTGAGATGTGGAAGAGAAGAAAGCAAAAGGCGCAAAATCGGTCTCCGTCGTAGCGGTTAAAACTACGTCTGCCGTTAAGTTCGCAGGAGCTTGAGCTTTTAGGCTATCTACATACAATTGGAACAATACCACCAGTAGGCAGAGTGAGGGCTTAGGATATAAAAATAACTTCATACAAGTAGGGTTAGATTAACGAAATAAAGGATTGATTCGTGTAATAATCCCTACAAATATATTGTACATTATTTGGTATATAATATACTAATCGATGTATGATGTTTATTTTAGTATAATTTATTTGAACTGAAGTTATTTAGACCTTGGGAAAGCGCAGAGAAGCGATTATTTTTTATCATTTCAACGAGGTTGGAATCCTAAAGAGAGACCCTATTTCATACTATTATCGAAGATGATACCCTGAGCGAAAACCCTAATTGGGCCGGGTAGAAAATAAAAAAAACGCCCTAACAGAGTTCTCTGTTAGGGCGGCTGTGTCAGCAGTCAGAAATCGTTATTCTTCCAGTATGGTGATGCTGTTGATTTTATCGCCCTGGCGAATCTCATCAATCACATCTAATCCTTCCACAACTTTGCCGAAAACGGTATGGTTACGGTCGAGGTGTTGCGTATTCTGGCGATTGTGGCAGATGAAAAACTGCGAACCACCTGTATTCCGCCCACGGTGTGCCATCGATAAAACGCCACGGTCATGATACTGATTATCGCCGGTTAATTCGCAATCAATCGTATAACCAGGCCCGCCAGCGCCAGTACCGGTTGGGTCACCGCCCTGAATCATGAAGTTAGGAATGACTCGATGGAATTTAACACCATCGTAAAATCCTTTTTTAGCAAGCGTGATGAAATTATTAACCGCTTTAGGGGCATCTTTTTCGAAAAATTCGATCAACATTGTTCCCTTGTCGGTATTCATTTGTGCCTTTGGCATGACTAGAATCAATTTTGTTGTGACTGCAAAATTACGATGAATTCTGGTCTTGATGACAAACCTATAAGGTTTCAGAAACCTTATAGGTTTAAATGGGCCGAGCCTTAGTTTAAATTGGTTGACTTTGTCAAGTATTCTGACTAATCTTGCCGTTACATGACTAGTGTTACCTATGGACTCCATTGCCAGCGTTCGGGCTTTTAACCGTTATTACACGAACATTATTGGTATTGTTGATCGTCACGTCCTGAACAGTAACCTTTCACTGGCCGAAGCCAGGGTATTGTTCGAAATCAATAACCAGCCTGACTGTACCCAAACGCACCTGATTGATCAGCTTAACATAGATGCTGGCTACCTCAGCCGGATTATTAAACGTTTTGAGCGGGAGAGCTTTCTCCTGCGTAATCGATCTGCTACTGATGCCAGGACCAGTTACCTGACATTGACAGATACCGGGCAACAGCTGTTTCAAGCCTTGAATCATGCGTCGGAACAGGAGTTAAATACGTTAACGAACCACCTGACCACCAGCCAGCTGGAGCATTTAGTGAGTAGTATGAAAACGATTCAGGCGCTGTTAGATACCCCCGCCGATTTGCCGTCTGTAACCATCCGACATGACCTGCGACCTGGCGATCCCGGATTGATAGTGCAGTATCATGGTGTCTGGTATGCACCCGAATTTGGGTATGATGTAAGCTTTGAAGGCTATGTGGCCAAAACACTGGGCGAGTTTGCCGAGCATTATTCACCCAATAAAGATCGGTTGTGGATCGCCGAAGCAGACGGTAAGTTTATAGGGTCTATTGCCGTTGTGGGTCGCCCTGATCGAGTTGGGCAATTGCGGTGGTTTCTGTTGGATAAGGCATTTCGAGGACAGGGTATTGGCAAACAACTGGTCGACCAGACCCTGGCGTTTTGCCGGGAGCGAGGGTATACCAGCCTCTATTTATGGACAACTGCCGATCAGGTAACGGCCCACCATTTATACAAACGTGTTGGTTTTGTATTAACCGAAGAGCGCGAACCAGTTCAGCTGTGGGGACAAACTATTCAGGAACAACGCTACGAAATGAGCCTACAGTCTTAATGGTTTATAAAGTATGTTTCAGCGATGGTTGATAAATTTATTCTTTGAATAAGTCAATACTTTTGATTCGTTTTTTTAGAATAATGCAACTAAATTGCCTGATAGTAAGTTAAAAACGAAAATCGCTTCGTATCAACTTCTTGATTTTATTCAATTATACTTAGTGCTGTTTTTGATTGGTGAGTAGTATTACTACGTAGGTTTCACTAGTCGCTCGTCATTGCCGTTTCGTGTTTGTATTTTCGCCAGGCTGCCGTGGAAACTCAACCAATTCCCTACTACGATAATCTGCCCGATTTTTTGAAGGCAGTCAAATCGATTGACTCGACAAATCGTTGTTTTGGTATTTTTCCGTTCGAACAATTCGGCGGTCCGGGTGAGGTGATTCCGCCTTTCCGGAGTAGTACGTATGTTGCAGCGTTAGTGACCGAGGGCACTGGCTCGATTCATCTTGATGGCGTTCCCTACCATGTTCAGCCGGGCACCTTGTATTTCCTGCGTCCCTGGACGGTTCGGGCAATCCGTAAGAATGATCAGTGGCACGGCTATGTACTGATGTTTACGTCGGAATACGTGGCCAAACGGTCGGTTCTGTCTGATCCGATGCGGGAGTATCCTTTTTTCCGCAAGGGCGCGCAACCGTTGATTCATATCACGCCGGATGAATCAAACGAATTGCACAATCAATTTGAGTCGATTGATACTGAATTTGGTCACCCAACGCGTTCCAAAGCGGATCGGCTGGATCTGGTGTATCATTTGCTTCAGGCATTGTTTATTAAGAGTCGGCATATATACCGTGAAACGCTCTCAGCCATCGACTATTCGCAGCCTGTGTCTTTAGTTGAGCGGTTTCAGAGTTTGCTACAGATGTATTATTTGCCTGATCCCAATCAGGAAACGCCGATTGTTCTGACCGTACATGAAGCGGCTGATCGACTGCATATCCATCCGCATTATTTGAGCGATATTCTAAAAAAATATACGGGTAAAACGGCGCTTCAGCACATTCGCGAGCGAACAGCATTCGAGGCTCAGAATTTAATTCGAAATACAGATCTGACCGTAGCCGAAATAGGGTACCAGCTCCGTTTCGAAGACCCTTCGAATTTTACCAAATTTTTTAAGAGCATAACCGGCGTAACCCCCCGTGCCTACCGCGAACAACTGTATGCAATAGCAGCATAACGTGCTTTACTGGTAGTTATTCCAGAGCTAATTTTAGGAATCTGCATTTTTTACCAGTGAATCTACCAAACCTACCTGTTTTGGCGATAGGCAAGCATCTAATTTTGACCCATTACTAGATAGAGTTAAAACTTAATTCTGTGAGTACAAATTACTTGCCCGCTTTATCATGTGGATTGTTCGCTTAGCACTTGAAAAAAAATACACCATCGCCGTGATGGCGCTGTTGATTATGATCATGGGCGGGCTATCGGTTACGCAAATGCCAACCGATATTTTTCCCAAGATCAACATTCCGGTCGTATCCGTATTATGGGGCTATACCGGCCTGTCGACCAATGAAATGGAGAAGATGATTACCAACTTCTCCGAGACTTCCATCATCAACAACGTTAGTGATATTCAGCGGCTCGAATCGCAGACGTATAATGGTACGGCTGTTCTGAAAATCTATTTTCAGCCAACAGTAAAAATTGAGGAGGCCATTGCGCAGGTAACGGCCATTTCGCAGACCATTCTGGTTCGGATGCCGCCCGGCACGCAGCCGCCACTCATTGTGCGCTATAATGCCACCGATGTACCGGTACTGCAATTAGGATTATCGTCGGACAGTTTGACCGAACCTCAGATAACGGACTATGCCCAGACCCGCGTTCGCCCCCAGATTTCGACCGTTCCGGGCAGCCGGTTATCGCAGGCATTTGGTGGTAAAACCCGCCAGATCATGGTCGATCTGGAGCCCGATCAGCTGGTTGCCTATAACGTAACGCCCGAAGAAGTCCTGAGTGCCGTTGCCAATCAGAACCTGACACTGCCGGGTGGTTCGCTCCGGTTGGGTGAGCGCGAATACAATGTCCGCCTGAATTCAAAGCCGGACGTCATCACGACCTTAAACGATGTACCCATCAAGGTAGTGGGTGGTTCAACCGTTCACATGCGCGATGTGGCCAATGTGCACGATGGAGCCGCTGTGCAGGCGAATATCGTCAAGCAGGACGGCAGTAAAGGGGTGTTGATGAGTATCGTTAAGACAGGTAATGCATCAACCACGGAGATCGTCGATAAGATTCGTAACCAGATTTTGCCCACTGTTCGTGCTGCGGCCCCGTCGAACCTCCGGATTCAGGAACTGTTCGATCAGTCGGTATTCGTGCGGGCATCGATCAAAGGTGTGTTGGTTGAAGGTTTGATCGCGGCTCTGCTTACGGCGGCTATGATTCTCTTGTTTTTGGGGAGCTGGCGCAGTACGCTGATTGTTGCCATCTCCATTCCGTTGTCAATACTGGCGTCACTGATTACGCTCTACTTACTGGGCGAAACCCTGAATATTCAGACGCTGGGCGGCCTGGCACTTGCAATCGGTATTCTGGTCGATGATGCCACTGTAACGATCGAGAACATTCACCGGAACGAGGAATTAGGCATGCCCTTGCGGCAGGCAATTCTGGAAGGTGCCCAGCAGATTGCCACGCCAACGCTTGTTTCTACCCTAACGATCTGTATCGTATTTACGTCGGTACTTTTTCTGGAAGGCCCGGCCCGATTCCTGTTTGGACCGCTGGCCGAAGCCGTCGTATTCGCCATGCTGGCATCGTACCTGCTTTCGCGGACACTCGTTCCGGCGCTGGCTGACCTGATGTTACGCGGAGAATCGCACGGAGCAGGCGGCTCGGAACACGGAACCACGCAACGGACATCGTTCTTTGGTCAACTATATAAAGGATTCAATGCCGGATTTGACCGCTTTCAGACTCGTTATATAAGTGCGCTGGAATGGGTGCTCAATCACCGTCGGGCGGTATTGGCATTATTCGTCGCTATTGTGGCATTTACGGTTGTGTTGGTGCCATTTGTTGGCCGTGATTTCTTCCCACGAGTCGATGCCGGGCAAATTAAACTGCATTTGCGGGCACCGGCCGGTACACGACTCGAAACGGCTGAACAGGTCGCTGCACAAACGGCTGAAATTGTTCGGGAGGTTATTCCGGAAGATGAAGTTGGGTCGATTATCAGCAACATTGGTCTGACCTCAGAACGCTATAACTTTATCTTCACCGATAATTCGTCGGTAGGGTCGTCGGATGCAGAGCTTCTTATTTCGCTCAACGAAGAGCGATCGCACCCAACCGATGACTATGTGCGGGAGTTGCGGGCGCGTTTGCGGGAGGAAATGCCTGATGTTACCTATTTCTTCCTGCCTGCCGATATTGTTAGCCAGATCCTGAATTTTGGCTTGACGTCGGCTATCGACGTGCAGGTTTCGGGTTTCGATCGGGCTAATAATCTTAAAGTAGCCCGCGAAATGCGGGATAAAATTGCTCAGATTCCCGGCGCAGTCGATGTGCATTTGCATCAGGTGCTGGATGCGCCCGAACTATTTCTGGATGTTGACCGCGAACGGGCCGGGCAGTTTGGCCTGACGGAGCAGCGTATTGCGTCGAACCTGAACATCTCGCTCAGCGGTACAGGTCAGACGCGCCCCAACTTCTGGCCCGATCCGAATACTGGATTCCCGTATCTGATTGCTGTACAGACGCCACCTTATAAGCTCGATTCGTACGAAAAATTGCTGCGGACGCCAATTGTACCGGGTCAGGTAACGCCCCAGCTACTGAGCAATGTTACATCGGTGAAACGGACAGTGGCACCCGTCATTATCAATCGAGTGAACACCCAGCCGAGTTATGATGTCTATGCATCCGTTGAA
Organism: Spirosoma endbachense; assembly: GCF_010233585.1. Classification (NCBI taxonomy): domain Bacteria; kingdom Pseudomonadati; phylum Bacteroidota; class Cytophagia; order Cytophagales; family Cytophagaceae; genus Spirosoma; species Spirosoma endbachense. Next base: position 2,802,244 of record NZ_CP045997.1, on the reverse strand, counting down.
AAAACGGATTTGGGGTCGGTGGCGAAAGCATTGGAAACACTCACGGCAGAGTATAAAACCCAGCTCAAGCCGGGTAACGTGATCACGCTTCGCGGGCAGGTCGAAAGTATGGAAAGTGCATTCAGCCGACTTGGATTAGGTATCGTGTTCGCGGCTTTGTTTGTATACCTGCTTATGGTTGTCAACTTCCAGTCGTTCCGGTATCCATTCATTATCATCACCGCTTTGCCGGGTGCTTTGTGCGGCATGGTCTGGATGCTTTTCCTGACCGGAACAACCTTCAGTATCCCGTCGTTGATGGGAGCCATCATGAGTGTGGGTGTTGCAACGGCCAATAGTATTCTACTGGTTAGCTTTGCAAAAGATCACTTACCTGAGGTTGCTGGGAATGCCTACGAAGCGGCTCTTGAAGCAGGTCGGACGCGGCTTCGGCCGATTTTGATGACGGCTATTGCCATGATTATCGGGATGTTACCCATGTCACTTGGCTTGGGTGAAGGGGGTGAGCAAAACGCTCCACTTGGCCGGGCGGTTATTGGCGGATTGATTCTGGCAACCTTCACAACCTTGTTGTTTGTTCCGGTTGTGTTTAGCTATCTGGCTCGTAAAACAACAAAGCCCCAACCTTCTGAAGCGTAACAATGGACTTGATTTATCATATCGTTTCAGCGTCGGTCTGGGCGAACTACGAAACAGAATTGATTTATGAAGCCGACAGTTTAGGGACTGAAGGCTTCATTCATCTGTCTACAAAAGAGCAGGTGCCGGGTGTGCTGGAGCGGTATTATCAGAACATACCTGATTTATTGCTGCTCCATGTCGATCCGGCGCAGTTGCTCCATGAGTTAATCTATGAGGTTTCGACCAACAACGAACGTTTTCCGCATCTCTATGGCCCACTTAACAAAGATGCCGTTATGACCGTAGAACGTTTGAACCAATTGCCTATCAATCAACCTGTATGAAAGCGTTACGAGTTATCATTCCCCTGTTGCTACTGATCGCGCTGTTTGTGTTTGCGGGTGTATTGCCGCGCATAAAGAACAGCCAGGAGCTGAAAGCTGCGGCCACTGAAGAACGAAATCGTGAACCGATTGTAAACGTCGTGTCGCTCAAACACTCGTCTGACACGACCGGTTTGACGTTGCCCGGACAGATTCAGCCCTATCGTCAGACACCCCTTTATGCCCGAACACAGGGTTTTTTGCGTCGCTGGTATGTCGATATCGGTGCGCAGGTAAAGCAAGGTCAGGTTCTGGCAACGATCGATGCGCCTGAGCTTGATCAGGATATTGTTCGGGCCAAAGCCGACCAGCAACTTGCACAAACGAATCTGGAACGCTTACAGAGCGTTCAGTTGCCGGGCGCAGTTGCGAAGCAGGATGTCGATACCCGTCAGTCGGCCGTTGCTGTAGCACAGGCAACCCTGGGTCGCTTGCAGGCCCTGAAAGATTTACAGCAGGTGCGTGCTCCATTCAGTGGTGTCATTACGGCCCGGACGGCTGAAAATGGGACACTAGTGTCGCCAGGCACAGGACAACCACTTTTTACGATCTCCGAATTAGGTACGTTGCGGGTTTTCGTCGATGTACCACAAACCTATTATCAGTCTGTGAAGGTTGGTATGCCGGCAACGGTTGTCATACCAGAGTTGAAAAATCGAACATTTCTGGGAAAAGTTGTCCGAACATCGGGCACGTTGCGCAGCGATTCGCGAACTTTGCTGGCTGAAGTAGCGATTCCGAATCCGAAGCAGGAATTACCATCGGGATTATACAGTCAGGTGCGATTTGATATGATTGCCGCCAGCTCGCCCGTTCTGATTCCGGCGAATGCGTTGCAGATGACTTCGGACGGTCCACGGGTTGTGGTTGTCGAGTCGGATCAGCGCGTACGATTTGTGCCGATTACACTTGGTCGCGATTACGGAACAACGCTCGAAGCATCGAGTGGTCTGACTGGTCAGGAACGTGTCGTAACCAATCCTAATGATCGGCTCCGCGATGGCCAGAAAGTCCGCTTCCGCAAACCAGTTGCTGAAAAAACTGTAGCCCAACGATGAATAAAAGTATAATGTATAGTTTTTTGCGGTCGGTACTCCGATTTGTTGCCGTTGTCACTCCGATTTATTGTTATACAGCAAAGGCTCAAACAGCACCCCTTAACGCGCCGGGAGGGTCGGTAACCGTGCAACCGGGTTCGGCTCCAACGGGAACGGCTGCTCCTGCCATGTCGTCCGTTACGGCACCAGATCCTAATGCGCCGGTGCCCGCCTTGACAATTAGCGGCTTCAAGCGGTTTGGTGATCCTATGCTTGAGTCGCTTATTCAACTGGGTTTGGAAAATAGTCCGAATTTAAAGGCGGCTTTAAGTCGTTTGGAAGAGTCGCGGATTCGGGTTAAAGTGGCGCAATCATTTTTGTCGCCATCTCTACGGAGTTCATTGCTCGCTACAACCCAGAGTCTATCCGAACATCGTCCTCTTTCGGTTGCAACGGCGGCACCCGATCAGGTTCCTCGTTTTCAGTTGAATACGCTCCAGCTGCTACCGATCGATGCCAGCTATGAACTGGATTTGTTTAAGCGGATTCGAAGCAGTATTGCCGTCGCTGACTTGCAGGCGCAGGCCAGCGATGCCGATTATCAGTCGTTCCGGCTCACGCTGGCTTCCGATATTGCCCGCACGTATATGCTTATTCGGGGAAACGATGCTGAGCAGGCTGTTTTTCGCCGGAATATTCAGTCTCGCGATACAACGCTGTCTATCATCCGTGAACGATTTCGGGTTGGGCTGATCAATCAGATCGATGTACAACGGGCCGAAACGGATTATGCGACGCTGCAAGTGACGCTTAAAGGACTCGAACGAGCACGTACTGAGCTGGTCAATGGTCTGGCCCAATTGTGTGCTCAGGACCCTACGCAGTTTTCGATACCAGCCGGAACGTTGCCCGCAACAGTGCCAACCTATCCGTATGCGGCTGTTCAGGTTGATCAGCTACAGCGCCGTCCGGATCTGTTGCAGTTTACACGGCAGAATCAGATTGCCGCTGCTCAGGTTACTCTTCAGCAGGCCAGTACATTGCCAAGGGTAACGCTGGTTGGATCAGGTGGGGTGCTGTCGGGTCGACTTGGGCCATGGTTTACACCGAGCAGTGCAACATATATTGTTGGTGTCAACGCATCGGTTCCGTTGTATGAAGGCCACCGGGCACGTCAGAATATCCTCCTTTCCAAACAGCTCACGCAGACCAGCCAGCAGACCTATTTGCAGGCATTGCAGCTGGCGCAGCGTGATGCCGAAACGGCTTTGGATAATTTAACCCTCTTACGGCAACAAATAGATTTGCAGGGGCAAACACTGACACTGGCCCGCCGAACAGAACAATACAATCGTGAATTATATGTTCGTGGACTGGCAACTTATCTGGAAGTTCTGGATGCACAACGGACAATTTTAACGACTGAGCAACAACTGGTCCAGCTTAGAAGCCAGGAAACCCAATATGCCGTAGCGCTGCTAAGAGCTGTGGGTGGTGACTGGTAGTTAAGGTATTTTTTATTTAAGTAACATAAATAATCGAATAGATGGCGGAGTTCGCTATTTGTTCGATTATTTTTGTTAGTCGGTCAGGCTGTTACGTTTATCATTTACTAAGAATCCTGAACTATTCTGGCGTTTTTAGGTAAGATAGTAGCAACTTTACCACATTGTCCCTATTCTTTTACGAGCATTACCAATGAATCATACGTATGTTATCATTATGGCAGGGGGCGTCGGAACGCGGTTTTGGCCCTTTAGCCGGACAAGTTATCCAAAGCAATTTCATGATGTTTTAGGCACTGGCCGAACACTTCTTCAACAAACTGCCGATCGTTTCAACGGTGTTTGCCCTCCCGAAAATATCTTCATCGTAACCAGTTCTTTATACAAGGATCTGTGTCAGCAACAACTGCCGCAGCTTACCGATGATCAGGTATTGTGTGAACCCATTGCGCGCAATACGGCTCCCTGTATTGCCTATGCGTGTTATAAAATTGCCCAGCACGATCCGGAAGCGAACATTATCGTCGCTCCAGCCGATCATATTATTCTGAAAGAGGAAGAGTTTCAGCGCACGATTCTTACCGCTCTGGAAGCCACAAAAAATCAGAATATTCTGGTAACGCTGGGCATTCAGCCGAGCCGCCCCGACACCGGTTATGGTTATATTCAGTACATCCCGGAACCGGATCAGGCGAACAGCAAGCAACATCCGTTGAAGGTGAAAACTTTTACCGAGAAACCGCACCTTGAACTGGCGCAACAATTTGTTGAAAGTGGTGAATTTGTCTGGAATGCCGGGATTTTCGTCTGGAATGTACAGTCGATAATCAAGTCCTTCGAGAAGTACCTGCCCGAAGTTGCCGAAATTTTTGACGAAGGGAAAGAAGATTATTATACCGAAAGCGAGGCCGCTTTTATTGACAAAGCCTATTCATTGACGAAGAGTATTTCCATTGATAACGGTATCATGGAAAAAGCGGAGAACGTTTTTGTTGTGCTGAGCGACTTTGGCTGGTCAGATCTGGGTACCTGGAAATCATTGTATGAAGTATCGGACAAAAACGACGACTTCAACGTGATCGATGGCCATGTTTTACTGTACGATACTAAAAACTGCATTATCAAAACGCCTAAAGATCGGCTGGTCGCCATCAATGGGCTGGATGGGTTTATCGTAGCCGAATATGACAATGTGCTGATGATCTGCCGCAAAGAAGACGAGCAGAAAGTTAAAGCCTTTGTTGCCGACGCTAAAGAAAGAGGCACACATTTTGTATAGTTTTAGTATAGGAGCATGGCCGAGAAGCATCTATGGCTCTCTGCCATGCTTTTGTAACGAATACCAGACTGGTAAACCCGCCAATCTGATAAAAACTATGTAGTCAGAGCAATCCTGAAGAAAATGCTTTCGTTAGTTTTGCGAACTGCCAACTGACTTGTGAAAAAATTCTTCCTATCCTTCTCTGTTTGCCTGCTGGTAGTCGGTTTTCTGGCCGACTGCAAAGATCCCTATCAGGACTTTTCGCCCGGTGCGGGTGATCCGCGTATTACGGGGACCTGGCAGCTTTATGAGCGGCAGTTTCCTAAGGACTCACTACTGTATACGAGAAATTATACATACGGCGTAATCATTGTCGATAAACGCGAAGTGAAGGTAGTGCGTGATTCGACACTTACCTCCCGCGATACATTATTCTTTGCCCGTCGGAGATACGGAGCGGTTCCCGCTCAAACGCTCACCTTTGCTCCTGATGGAAAACTGACGGCCAGTGGTGATGAAATGAGTTACTATAATCCGATTAAACTGTATGATGTTGATTCAACGGAACAGGACGGATTAGGGGTCAAGCTCTATGTCAATACCAATCGGGCTAATCAGTACTTCCGCCAGGGTGTGTTGTTCAAGCAGGATACATTGCTATTGAGGCCTAAATGCGATGGCGACTGCTATCTTAAGTTTTTTCGAGTACGATAAAATCGCCGTTTCTCGCTTGATAAGCCCCATATTTGGCTAAATTGGCTGACTATAAATCATTTTGTACCTATGGCGCTTTTGACTTACCGGCCTATCGGGCTGACGGTTATTTTATTGTGTTTATCGGGGTTGGGAGTGGTTGCTGTTTGCCAGTCCAGAACAACGCTCGATCAATTGCGGCAACAAATCAATCAGGAGCTGGCGAAGCAGAGTGGTGTCTTTGCCGTTGCTTTTAAAGACTTAAGTACGGGCCAGGAACTCTTCATTCGGGAACACGATGTCTTTCATGCCGCCAGTACCATGAAAACACCCGTCATGATCGAGGTCTATAAGCAAGTGGCGCAGAAACGGTTGTCGTTAGCTGACTCTATCCCCATAAAAACCGAGTTTAAAAGTATTGTCGATGGGAGTTCGTACAGCCTGAAAGCGCAGACGGATAGTGATACCAACATTTATAAGGAAGTCGGAACGAAACGGACGCTGGCGTCGCTGGTTTACGACATGATTATTCTGAGCAGTAACCTGGCGACAAACCTGGTTATTGAACAGGCAGATGCCCAAAAAGTAACGCAAACGATGCGTGAATTGGGGGCAAAAGACATACAGGTCCGGCGCGGTGTTGAAGATTCGAAAGCCTTTGAACAGGGGCTTAACAACACAACAACGGCCTACGATCTGATGGTGATTTTTGAGAAAATCGCTACCGGTCAGGCGGTCAATCCGGAAGCGTCAAAAGCAATGATTGACATACTGCTCGACCAGCGCTTTATGTCGAAGATTCCGGCCAAACTACCGAAAGAGGTCAAGGTTGCGCATAAAACAGGTTCCATCAAGGGTGTTTCCCATGACTCTGGCATTGTTTTCCTGCCCGATGGCCGCCAATACGTCTTGGTACTTTTATCGAAAGATCTCAAAAACGATCAGGCTGCCGATAATACACTGGCAACGGTTTCGGAGTTGATTTACCTCTATGTGAAAGGGTAAATTGTATCAACCGCCTTTACGGTCCAGTAGATTTATTGTACGCTGCAAGGCCGGATGGCCGAAAGGAATTGCGATTGACGTATCGTTTGTTTTCCAGCTTTGATGCCCCGGAACGAGTACATCGATCTTGGGAAAGCGTTCGTGTACGCGACGGATCGTTGCAGGCCATTCGCTTAGATCGGCGTCGGCAATATTGCCTAATCCACTGGCTTCAACGCTTTTAATCAGGCATCCGCCGAAGAGAAGTTTCTGTTTCGGTAACCACACGACGATATTGTCGGGAGAATGGCCGCGGCCCGGAAAGTAGGTTTCAATTCGTACGCCACCTATGTTCAGCGTGGTGTCATTCGGTAAAATAGCATCAGGAACGGGGTGGTTTTTCGCTTTGGCCAGTCTGGCCGTTAAGGGTGTGCAAATCACCCTCGCCCCTTGTCGTCTTAGTAGTTCTGTACCGGCCAGCCGATCATCATGAGCGTGGGTAACAATGGCTAATAAGACGGGCCGCTTCAGGTTGGTACTGATCCAGTCGAGAAGCTGGCGTGTTTGTAGGGTATCCCAGGGTGTATCGACCAGAACAACGCCTTTTTTCGTTTCAATGACTAATCCATTTGACGGAAAAGGCTGGCCACTATACAGCATGTAGGACGTGTGAACATAAACGGAGGGCTTGATCGATTCGACCCGGAATTCTGGCGATTGAGCGTATAGCGATTGTCCAATCAGGAAACTGATCAGCGCAAAACATAAATACCGCATAAGCGACGTAAGTTGATCTGGACTTTTCTATTAAACGTAAACCTAGCCAAAAACGTAAGCATACGGGCGATAATACGAGCGATCGGTCGCGTCAGTTGAGCTTAGCCAGAGCCCTCACCGGAAATGTACCGACGCCTTTAAATTTTGGCGGGGCAGCACTAAACGTGAAGCCGTCGGTTGGTAGCAACGATAAGTTACAGAGATGCTCGACTATTAAAATGTCGGAACCCAGTAAAGTAGTGTGAACCGGACGGCTTTTACCACGTGTATCGTCAATATTGTGCGAGTCAATACCAACCAGCTTTACACCACAATCACGCAGATACGTAGCGGCCCCGGCCGTCAGGAAAGGGTGGTTTTCGTAATAGGTTTCGGTATTCCAGAATTGATCCCAGCCGGTACGAATCAGAACGGCGCGATTTCTGATTTCATAGTTTTGTAAATGACTCTCCGTAACGGCCAGCGTTTCGGTATAGGGAACATGAATAACGGTGCCTTCTAAGTCCGTAAATGCTTCCAACCCCACTTCCGACAGGTCTTTGCCCTGTTCATACCGGTGAAAAGGACAATCTATGTACGTACCGGTATTGGTAACCATCTCAATCTTACCAATCTGAAATTCTGTCCCCGCTTCATAAAATTGCCGGGAAGTCTCACGGCTTAGATAATCGCAGACAATGGGGGCAGGAAGACCTTTATACGTGACAAGGCCATCTTCGATCGTATGGCTCAGATCGATCAGCCGACTTTGTTTTGCTTCACGGATAGGGGTTCTTTTGTGGGCTTCCGTCAGAATTTCTTTGTTGAGAATGTTGGCCTTGCCGACCATCAATAAGCGCAGATCGGCAATGATATAGTCAATCAAAGCCTGCTCTGAAATGTCGTCGCCTTCAATATCTAATCGAAAGTCTTCTCCCTTTAGGCTGCCACCATTGGTGAAATACAACTCAAAATCGAATTTGACACGCTTTTGCATTTTATGATTGATTTTGCCGACTGGTAGTAAATCAGGCGTTCTACGGTCTGCTAACTGAGCGTATTTGATTGCTCCACTCGATTGTTCTCGTTGAAAAAGAGAAACAGTTCTGTCACTACAGGCTGATACCCCAACATTCTGACCATATTTGTGATTTGTCCCCGGTGGTAAGTGCCGTGGTTAACCACATGATTAATTGTTTGCCACAGCAGGAGCGCGAAGGTATCTCCTTTTTTCGTCGTAAACCGAACGCTTCGTTCCAGTTGGTCAGGCAGGCATACCGAAAAATAGGCGTCTATGTCATCCTGAATTGGCTCCCAAATTGCCTGAATCGATTCGACGGCGTTCGTCTCCCAATGAGTAGGAAGCGTAGCCAGGGGTTCACCCTGCCATCGTTTGAGCCAAATCCAGTCTGATTCAAGTAAATGCCGTATGGTTAACTTTAGGGAAGGAAAGCTGCCACCCAATTCTTTCTCAAATTCATGCTGAGGGAAATCCCGTAATTGAGCTAAAACACGTTGGTTTGACTGGATGTTGTACTTAATTAAGCTTTTGTAGTGATCCATACTAACCTGATACTAAGAATCAGGCGCACCACTCAGGCGGTGCGCCTGACATTTTTATGACTTCGCTAAACTCTCCCAGCCCTGTGCCCGAATGGGTGTCTGCTGGCCTGCTTTGGTCGCCAGAACAACCTGATCCGGATTGGCCGTTAGGTAGCCGATTGCCGTTATTCGGGCGTTGGTCGACAATTTATCGAACTCCTGTGGGCGTACGGTGAAGAGTAATTCATAATCCTCTCCACCATTCAGGGCAGCCGTGATCGGGCTGATTTTAAATTCGTCAGCGGCTAAGTGGGTCTGATCATCAACCGGGATGTTTTCGTCAAAAATCACAGCACCTGTGCCCGATTGTCGACAAATGTGAAGTAACTCAGACGCCAAACCGTCCGAAATATCAATCATCGACGTCGGGCGAATGCCCAGATCGCGGAGTTCATGAACAATGTCGGTGCGGGCATCGGGCCGGAGCTGACGCTGGATCAGATACGACCGTTCTTCCGATAAATTGGGCTGCATGTTTGGATCGGCCAGATAAACCTGCTTCTCTCGTTCCAGTAACTGAAGGCCAAGGTAAGCCGCTCCCAGGTCGCCCGTAACGCAGACCACATCATTAGGCTGAGCGGTATTCCGATAAGTGATCAGGTCTTTAGGGACTTTACCCAGCACCGATATCGAAATAATCAGCCCCGACCGCGAGGCCGTTGTGTCGCCACCTACTAAATCGACATTGTAGGCCTCACAGGCCATTCGAATGCCTTCGTATAACTCATCGACGGCTTCGACCGGAAACCGGCTGCTCAGCCCAATAGATACGGTAATCTGAAGGGGCAGGCCATTCATCGCTGCAATGTCTGACACATTAACGGCTACGGCTTTATAGCCAAGGTGTTTTAAGGGAACATACATGAGGTCGAAATGAATGCCCTCAACGAGCATATCGGTCGCCAGGAGGCCATAATCATCGCCCCAGTTAAAAACAGCCGCATCGTCGCCGATACCACGAATGGTATCAGCGTGTTTCGGCGCTGGCGTTGCCTGTCGGATACGTTCAATCAGGCCAAATTCGCCAATGGTATTAAGATCAGTCATAATAATAAGCAGTTAACAGCCAGCAAGTGATTGGGAAGGACTTTCGCCGGGAGCTATTGGTTCGGGCCACTGCCGGGACTGCTAACTGATAATAGAAAAAAGCCGTTCCACTTGACCTATGGAACGGCTTAGATAAAAAAAAGATTGCGAAACCTACGGATTTGACAGCGTGTATTTTACTATTTTATTACCTGTCTTCTGACTGGTTTTCGTCCGGGTTATCACTAATTCTGAGTCGCTGATCGAGTTAATTGTAAATTCGATCGTACCGTTATCACCAGTTGGTGGAGGGGTTAGATTTGAGAGTACAAGACTGGTTTCGGTAGGAACAGAATATTGCCCTGTAAATTTACTCCCTTCGAACTCCGTATTTGAGACGGTAGGCGGTGCACTTAAATCAAGCCGATAATTGGAGTAACCGGGCTGCGGATTGCTCGTTGCCCCTTTCGTATAAACCGTTACATTGTCCCATTCAATCTTATTGGCTGTCCACACTTTAGCGATGCGTTCAGAAACGGGAGGAGTTTTGGTTCCACCACAACCCGTTAACAGACTGACAAGCACCGTTAGGGAAAGAAAAGCGATAAGGGTAGTCTTTCTCATTGTAAATTGTTGCATATAAACAGAAGTGGCTAAAGTTACACTATTTTTGTTGTCACCCGCAAATTTCATGCCCTCAATAATTGCTGGTTTGACTGAACGGATCACAAATGTCTATTGACCCGCTTTTGCAAAAAAACTATACCCGAGCACAACTGGCCCTTCGTAATGGTTCTGATCGTGATGAGATCTGGTGCGCCTATGCTGGTATTATCTACGACGTATCGACCTCACGACTCTGGCGAAACGGCAAACATTACGAACATTGGGCTGGTCAGGATCTTACCGCCGAACTTGTCGATGCGCCACATGCTGACTGGGTGTTTGCTAAATTCCCAATCGTAGGGCGTCTGGTCTATTAGGTTTACGGTTTTGGGCCGCAAGGCATCACAAAAGATCGTAAATCGTAAACACTAAATCATGAACGATATTCTTATTGCTGATAGCGGATCTACCAAAACCGATTGGCGACTTGTTAGGGCTAATGGCGTGACCCGCGCTATTCAAACGAACGGTTTTAATCCCTATTATCAAACAACAGAACAGATTATAAGCACGCTACAGGCTCAGTTGCTACCCGAACTGAGTGGTGCAACCATAACGTCTGCCTTTTTCTATGGTGCCGGGTGCAGTGGCCCGCCCGTAAATTACATCATATCAGATGCCTTACGGGCGGTTCTTCCTGATCTGGCAGTCGTCGAGGTAAACAGTGATATGCTGGGTGCCGCACGGGGAGCAACCGGGCGTGAGCCTGGAATCGTTTGTATTTTAGGAACCGGATCAAATGCCTGTTGCTATGATGGACATTCTATTTCGCGCGGTATTCAAACGCTGGGATTCTGGCTTGGCGACGAAGGGAGTGGTGGGTATTTGGGCAAAACCATAGTTCGGGATTTTTTTCAGGAGCGCCTGCCCGTTCATTTGAAAGCGGCTTTTCAAAAACGGTATGCACTCGACCGTCCGACGCTGCTGGAAAACGCCTATCAGAAACCCTTCCCGAATCGTTATTTCGCGTCGTTTACCCCGTTCCTGTCCGAGCATATCGCAGACGCCTATATCGACCGGCTGGTGACAGATGCTTTCACTTTATTCCTGTCGACATACGTAACTGGTTTTCCTGAAGCCGATCTGCAGCCGGTTCATTTTGTTGGATCAATTGCTCATTATTTTGCGGAACAATTGCATAAGGCCGTCAAACAAACCGGTTTAACAATGGGTCGTATCCTAAAAGCGCCTGCCACAGAGTTGGTTGATTTTCATAGGCAAGCTGTGTGATGTACCTTTGTGATTGGTTTATAGGTTTACAGTTTTTGGTTTACAGTTTTGGGCATTCTGGTAGTGGTAGGCCGGACAACCGTAAACTAAAAGCCAGAGATCATAAACTGGCAACAACCTGAATAGTAATGGCAAATCGGTATTTTTTAAAAATAAAAGAGGTTGTTCGGGAAACACCGGACGCTGTAACAATCACCTTCTGGCATCCGCTTAACGAAGAAGTACGCTATCAGCCGGGTCAGTTTTTGACGTTTCTGCTGAACATAAATGGACAGAAAGTAAGGCGATCCTACTCCATGGCATCTTCTCCTCATGTCGATGTATCGCTGGCGGTGTCGGTGAAACGGGTGCCGGGTGGGTTGGTCTCCAATTATTTGTATGACCATGCCAAAGCGGGCGATATTCTCGAAACACTGGAACCAATGGGCACCTTTGTGCCAAAACTGGACACTAAAAATCGACGGACGCTGGTTCTGATAGGAGCAGGAAGCGGTATTACACCGCTGTTTTCGATGGCTAAATCGGCACTGCACGTTGAGCCGAATAGCCGGATCTGGCTTATCTATGGCAACCGTAGTCAGGAAACGATTATCTATAAGGCACATCTGGACGCTATGGAACAGGCCTACGGTTCCTCGCGCTTTCGGGTGACGCATGTGCTAAGCCAGCCAACCCATAGCTGGACGGGTCCTGAAGGTCGGTTGAATCAGCATACGATTACAAAACTAATTGATTCGCTGCCGTATGCCGATCGTCAGAATGCCAGCTTTTATTTGTGCGGCCCCGATGGTATGATGGCCGAAGCACGTTCTGCCTTATCGCTGGTTGGCATTCCAACCGATCGTGTCTTCAAGGAAAGTTATATGACTACACCCGTTGCCGCTGGCGAGGTGGTTGAAGAGCCGTTGACCGCTGGTGATGAGGGTGCGCCTGAAGTTACGGTTCTGTATGAGGGCAGCGAGTATAAATTTACGGTAGGTCCGCATCAGACTATTCTGGAAGCGGCTCTGGATCTGGATATTGACTTACCTTATTCCTGTCAGGCTGGTATGTGTACGGCCTGTATGGGGCGCTGTATTTCGGGTAAAGTGAAATTAGATGAAGAAGATGGCCTGTCGGAATCCGAACTGAAAGCGGGCTATGTACTAACCTGCGTGGCTCACCCTGTTGGCAGAGATGTTGTGATTGAAATAGAGTGATCTTCTCCAAAAGTGCTGTAAAAATGAAACCCGACTCTTGCTGAGTCGGGTTTCATTTTTATTTATTGGGCTTCGGTGCCGGAGCAACCTTAGGCACAGCCCGTGGAGGAGCTGACCGTGACCGGGCCGGTGCTGGGGCAATAGAGGGCACGGGTGCAATCGCCGGTGCTGGCACCGGCGATACATGTACGGACGGCACAGCAGGCGCTGCGGGTGTTGCCAGACGGCTACGCACGGCTCTTGGTGCCCGCGGAGCCCGGAATAACCGGGTAGGGGCAGTTGATCGGCTATACGAAAAACCGCTGTGATCCATGTCATCCAGGGAAATCCGTGCCATACCTTCGCTGTATCTGCCCATTTCTCTGGAAAGTTTTTCCATTTGTCGGTCTAACTGTTCGGCTTCCCGTTCCAGTTTTTCCATAGGTTGCCGGGTTGTTTCCAGCTTTTCCCGTGCTTCTTCGAGCTGTTTGTCTAATTCGCCAATGCCAAGCTCCTGTTTTTTTATTTCTGGTTCGAGCTGTTCAAGCTGCTTTTCAATAGTTACCGGATCAACTTTCACCTTTCCATCGCCCGATGAATTCAGGATCTGCTGCCGTTTTTCGAGAATTCGCTGCCGTTCCTCCAGGAGTCGTTGTTTGCGCCATTCGAGTGTTTCCTGATTGCGCCCAAACTCTTCAATCGGGAACCGAAGCTTCTCCATTTGGCGGTGTAGGGCCTCCATCTGTTTGGCTTGCAGCGCCATGAGCCGACTCAGGCTGTCAATTTGGGCCTGGTGCAACGTGCGCAGCCGATCGAGCGAATCGGAGAGCGGTTGCAACTGCGACAAAGAAGCCAATGCCTGATTGGTAATGTTGTCGTAGTTGATCTTATTCAGGGTAGCTAGTGAAGCCTCTATACCAGTCTCGGCCGAAACCGCAATGTTATCGTAATCGATATGAGCCAGGCCTTCGCTTAATGCGTTCATTCCCGAATCGAACCCATTGTTTTTTTCGATAATAGTCAATAGAATATCGCGATCCGACTGCGGAATGTTATCGAGCGAAAGCTGGCCGGTCTCAACCTGATCGAGCTGACGTTGTAGCCGGGCAACGCGGGCTGCCGGTAGTTTTTGGCCTTTCCAGATTACGTAGCTGACTTTCTTGCTATCGACCATGCCGTACTCCGAATTGCTGTCGATTTTATGTTTACGCGTAGCCTGTGGCTGCTTATGCCGCGGTTTCGGCTGTTGCTGGATGGCGTAAACCGATGCGCTGACCAGTAAAAGTGTGGCTAATGTTAACCCCGCCAGACTACCGTTTGAGACAACTGGGCGCGTGGGTACACCCAACATTCGCCGAACCCGGTGAAGAAGTAGTTGACGCTTTGTAGTCAACGCCATTGCCAGCGAAGGGGTCATACTCGATTGTGCCAGACGTAGTTCTTCAACGCGGGCCAGCGCCTGCGCTAATGTGCGACCATCGCCCCCACAGGCCTCTACCGCCAGATCATCGCAGCAATGTTCGCGTTCTTCCCGTACTCGCGCTGATAGCCACCAGATGGCTGGATGGAAGAAATAAAGCACTTCCATAACCGACTGCAGGAGATTTACCGCATAATCATGCCGTTTAACATGCGCCAGTTCATGAGCCAGCACGGCTTCAATTTCACGCATCGACAGGTTGGTAGCCAGGCCGATAGGAAGTAGCAAAACGGGTTTTATCGTGCCAACGACCATAGGAACAGCTATGCGGGCAGATTCACGAACGTGCACAATTGATCGGATAAGCAGCGTTGACCGCAGCCGATTGGTAAGCTCCCACCAGCGATCTGAAACGGGTTGGGTAGCGGTTCGGCTGAGGTGCTGCAAATAAAGCCAGCCGCCGGTAAGACGTAGGCCAAAAAGGGCAACGCCGATTAGGTAAATCAACACAAACTGGCTCAGGTGTGCATCCAGAAAGAATTGGATCTGCTTATGCCAGGGTAATGTTTGCGATACGGTTTGCCAGTGGATAGCAAATGATCGCATCGGCAACGTAGCGTCAGGTGTAATGGGTGTGCTGGGCATAATCGGTTTATAGTACCAGCCAAAGGTGCCGGCGGAGGCCACTACCTGAGCAAGCAGTGCCATTACGCCTACCCGGTAACGGACTACACTCGAGTGGCTACGGAGCGTATGCAGTAGTAGAGCCGTAGACAATACCAGAGCAAAACCCTGCCAGAGGGCGTGGAATAGAGTCCAGCCCAACGCATAGATGACTGGACTCGACAGATGATAAGTGATGCTGTTCATGACAAAACTTTGTTAATCAGTTAAATCCAATCAATCCCGATTCAAATCATTAAGTAATTTTTTAATTTCATCCAGCTCCTCGCGCGATGTCTTGTGCTGGCCCAATACCTGCATGACGAGCTTGGAGGCCGATCCGCGAAATGCCGTTTCAACAAAGCGATTGACAAGCCCCCGCTGCGTATCCTCTTCACTGACTGCCGCCGAATAGGTGTGTGATCGGTTCGGTCGGCGATCGGGTTCTTCTTCACGGCTTAATAAGCCTTTTTCATACATAATCTGCATGAGCTTTAGGGCGGTTGTATAGCCAATATCACGGCTCTGACTCAAATGCTCGTGAACCTGACGGACAGTGCTCGGACCGCTGGCCCAGAGTACATGCAGGATTTCCAGTTCGGCATCAGTTGGCTTCATAAAGTGTCTACGAATAGTTTCGTAGCAAACATATACGAAGGACTTCGTAGTTGCAAGTAAATGAACAAAAAAGTTTTACAATTGATTAATTTTAGGGCTTTCGCTGCGGTGGCACGCTTCGCAGCGAAAGCCCTAAATTTGTAACGGGACAGGAAAGCCCCTTGCTTTGCCAAACGTAAACGATAGACCCTAACGGCATTCTGGCCGAATTACTGTATGACCCCAAACGAAATCTTGCCGATTCCAACTCGTCCAGTGCGTAATTTCATGGGCGAAGACCGCTTCAATGATCGTACGGAACTGAAAAGCTGGGACGATGTAAAACCCCTTTATGATGAGCTGCTGAACCGGCCTATCGAAAATACTGGCGATCTGAAACAGTGGCTGCTCGATCGGAGTGAGTTAGAATCGTATTTGTCCGAAAATTTTGCGTGGCGCTATATTCAGATGACTTGCGATACGGCTAATGAAGAGTTGGTGAACCGACTCAACTTCTTTATTGCCGAAATTCAGCCACCGATGACCGCTTATGGGAATGATCTTGATATCAAAACCATTAACAGCCCCTATTTGAGCCAACTGACTGATGACGGGTATTCCGTTATGGTGCGTGGCATGAAAAAAGCCATTGAAATTTTTCGGGAAGAAAATATTCCGCTTCAAACGGAAATCCAGACCGAAGAACGTAAGTATGGTGCGATTGCCGGTGCTATGACCGTTGTCATCAATGGGCGTGAAATGACGCTGCCGGAAGCCAGTGATCTACTTCAGGTAACAGATCGGGCCGTTCGGGAGAATGCCTGGCGTACGATTTGGGAACGACGCTATCAGGATCATGATGCCCTTGACCAGCTTTTCGACCGACTGCGTGACCTACGCCATCAGGTAGCGGTTAATGCCGGATTTGCCAACTTCCGTGACTTTTCGTTTGCTGCCCTCGGCCGGTTCGACTATTCGCCCCAGGATTGCTTTAATTTTCATGAGTCAGTCGCTGATGCGGTTGTGCCACTTTTGGATCGATTGGCTCAGGAACGGAAACAGCGGCTCCAGGTTGATCCATTGCGTCCGTGGGATGCAAAAGTGGATGTGGAAGGTCGTGCACCGCTAAAACCGTTTGAAACGGGTGCAGAGTTGCTCGAAAAAACAATTGCCTGTTTTGATCGACTCGATCGCTCGCTGGGCGACGATTTGCGTATTATGCGGGCAATGGGCCACCTCGATCTGGAGTCGAGGAAGGGAAAAGCGCCTGGCGGCTATAATTATCCCCTCGAAGAAATTGGCGTGCCGTTTATTTTCATGAATGCAACATCGAGCCTACGCGATCTGGTTACGATGGTTCACGAGGGAGGGCACGCCGTTCATTCATTTCTTACGCGTGAATTGCCGTTGAAAGCTTTCCGGAATCCTCCGATGGAAGTGGCCGAACTGGCGTCTATGAGCATGGAACTGTTGTCAATGGATCATTGGGATGTGTTCTTTACGAATCCGGATCAACTGCGCCGGGCTAAACTTCAGCATCTCGAATCCATTATTGAGACATTACCCTGGGTAGCGACAATCGATAAGTTTCAGCACTGGATTTACGAAAATCCAACCCATACCACTGCCGACCGGCGCGAAAACTGGCTGACGATTTACGAAAAATTTGCCGATAATGTAGTTGACTGGTCAGGTCTTGAGAAGCTGAAAGAATATATATGGCAGCGCCAGCTGCATTTATACGAAGTCCCGTTTTATTACATCGAATATGGTATCGCTCAATTGGGGGCCATTGGTGTCTGGCGGAACTACCGGCGCGACCCTAAATCGGGTTTAGCGGGGTATAAAAATGCATTAAGCCTGGGTTATAAAGCGCCCATTCGCGAGATCTACGCGGCTGCTAATGTACCTTTCGATTTCTCTCGTGAGCACATTCGGGAGTTGATGGAATTTGTCTGGGAAGAGATCGAGACGCTCAAGAAGTAAGGAATTGAGAGAAAATTGGTAAAAATCTAACGACGAACAGCCTACGACTAACGACTCTTTCGTAAGTTTGCAGAATCAATTCGTAATCAAGTGGCTATGAAACGCGTATTCAGTGCAGGATTAATGGTAGCAACCGTGCTGTCGCTGGCATCCTGTGACTATCAGAAAAATAACACGATCCGTCAGGCCGATTACCGGGCAGGCGATTTCCGGAGTAATTATCGTGCTGGTGATCCTGAAGTATACGGAACCGGTAAGGATTCGGCCGCTGTGCAGACGAAATACAAGTATACTCCAAACCCGGAACTGGAGCAGCGGACCCAGAAAATCCGTGAAAAACTATTTGGAGCGGGTGCTAATAGCCAGGGAGCCTAATTCATCAGTAAATAGTACCCTCAGGTAATAAAAGCTGCTAGAACATAAACGTAGCCGCAACCAGTTGAGTGTTTCTATATAAACTGTACTCAAAAGCGACGCATTGGTCAACCTGACCGATGCGTCGCTTTTGAGTATAAGGCATAGTACTATCTATTTTTTTTGCGTTACTTTGTCCGATTGAAATACAGAAGTTTATAGTACTTTTTGAATAAGTAAATCGCCACAAACAGCATAGACGCTATGAATATTGCATTAGTAACAGGCTCGGCTGGACTCATCGGTAGCGAGGCCGTTGCCTTTTTTGCCGATAAATTCGACCTGATCATCGGTATCGATAATAACATGCGCCAGTACTTCTTCGGAGCCGATGGATCGACCGAGTGGAACCGGAATCGCCTGTCTGATACCTACGCTTCCTATAAACATTACACCGCCGATATCCGCGAAGTATCTCAATTGGAGCCTATTTTCCGCGAATATGGCACCGACATTAAATTGGTATTGCACACGGCTGCTCAGCCTTCGCATGACTGGGCCGCTCGCGAACCCTTCACCGATTTTGGCGTTAATGCTGTGGGTACACTCAACATGCTTGAGATGACCCGGTTACATAGCCCGGAGGCTGTATTTATCTTTACCTCGACCAATAAAGTTTACGGCGATAATCCCAACTTCCTGCCTCTGATCGAGACCGAAACTCGTTGGGAAATTGACCACAGTCATCCTTATTTTGAGAATGGGATCGATGAGTACATGAGCCTTGATCACACCAAACACTCAGTTTTTGGTGCTTCTAAAGTAGCGGCTGATATTATGGTGCAGGAATATGGCCGTTATTTTGGCATGAACACGGGTGTATTCCGGGGTGGTTGCCTGACGGGTCCTAACCATTCGGGCGCTCAGTTGCACGGCTTCTTATCGTACCTGATGAAATGTGCCATCACCGGGAATCAATACACCATATTCGGTTATAAAGGCAAGCAGGTTCGTGATAATATTCATAGCTGGGATCTGGTGAACATGTTCTGGCATTTTTATCAGAATCCGCGTCCGGGCGAAGTGTATAACGCAGGTGGAGGCCGTTATGCAAACTGTTCAATGCTGGAAGCAATTGCATTGTGTGAGCAGATCTCGGGCAATAAGATGAATTATCAGTATTCGGAGACCAACCGGAGTGGCGATCATATCTGGTACATTTCGGATCTAACCAAATTCAAGGAACATTATCCGGGCTGGAACTGGACGTATGATTTGAAAGAAACGATGGTGCAGATTCACGACAGCATGGCTGCCCGGTTATCGGTCCTGAAATAATATTTTATTGTACTAAAAATGCCAGTCGAATACACTGGCATTTTTAGTAGTACGTCCATGCCGCATTTCGATACCTACCCGACATTATACTGGTTTCCTGTTTATGCCCTCTGCTGGGTGCTGATCTGGTTGGCTACCCGGCCTCAGATTAACAAACGGGTATTCATTGCCTTAGCATTGCTAATGCTATTTCTGCTTCGGTTACCCAGTATTGTATTCGACTATGAAATCAATCCTGACGAGAGCCAGATGATCACGCAGGCACTTACGCTGCGGCATGATCCGGTCTATTTTCGGTCGGTGGATGGTACAACAGGAGGCCCCCTGGATAGCTATTTTCTTATTTTACCAAGTTTTCTGGGATTGCCGTTCGACTACATTACGGCTCACCTGACCGCATATGCATTAATCGCGGTATGTCTGTGGTTGCTGTTTAGAACCGCAAAATTATGGTTTGGTGAGAAAGCAGCCCGGCTGGCCATGTTGCCATTCGTATTCATGCTTGGATTAACGCAGAATGGCGATTTCTTACATTACAATAGTGAGCTTATAGCCCTGCTATTGCTAAGCTGGAGTTATTACCTCTATGCTACTCAACTGACTCAAAAAGTGCCATCGTTGTTTAGGATTGGTCTGATTGGTTTGTTGTTGGGGATGGTTCCTTTCGGAAAACTCCAGGCCGTTCCTCTTGCGGCCGTAGTTGGCCTATTTGTGGGTATCGACGTTTTGATACGTAGGAATCTGAGCATTTTGGCTAAGGTTGGGCGTCTTGCCGTGCTGGGGGCAGCCGGAGTCGCATTCCCGGTACTAGTCATTATTCTGACTCGACTAAACGGCGTCTACGATGATTTCATAACGTTCTATATTGTAGGAAACTTCCGCTATGCAGGCAACACGAATCAATGGCAAAGCCTGATGCGGTTACCCGACTTTTTTCAGAAGGGAAGCGAATTTGACTGGCTTGTTAAGTTTGTGGCCTTGATAGGGATAGCGGGTCTGGTGATGGCTTTTCGACGGAAGGTTCAGTTGAGTGTAAATTCGATTCAAATAGGGGGTTTCGTTGGTTTATTGTTGATAGCAACACTGTTTGCCATCACCCGAACGGGCTCCGAATATGTGCATTATCTATATTTCTTAACCGGACCGCTGCTATTTGTTCTGGCTTTTGGCTGGCAGCAACTTACTGTTGTTGAGCGTTCCGGTCAATGGATTGCCATGATTTCTACCGGGGTCTTCCTGCTTTTATTTGGGGTACAGACCGGCCAGAAGTTTTTGAAAAAAGTGCCTGTAAACCCCTATTCTTCTGAAAATCAGGATGGTTGGGCTGTACAACAATCACCGGTAGCTAAGGAAGTATTGAAATATGCCCGTCCCGGCGAAAAATTGGCCGTTTGGGGCTGGCGCTGTGATTATTACATACAAACGCAAATGCCACAGGGAGTGGCCGAAAATCATACAATCCGGAGCGCATTCAACCATCCGATGCTAGCCGACTATCAAAAACGATATGTCAGCGATTTTATGCGTTCGGTTCCGCCCGTGTTTGTTGATGCGGTTGGTAGTCAGAACCTTTGGATGAACGACCGAAAAACGCAGGGGCATGAACTTATTAAGCCACTGGGGCAATTTGTTAATACGCACTACAAATACGTAGGACTCATTAATGATACCCGAATTTACATCCGTAATGACCGGGCTAATGGCTTATCCTTTGATAGTCAGCCGGAAACTCACTAAAATAATTCATATTTTTGAGCTAAGTTCGCACTGAGCCAAGCCCAAAACTGATCAGTCAAAAACAGTTTTTCTATGTGGACAAAACAAGGACTCATTTATAAACCCAACGGTTCTCAAGCATTCAGCAGAACGCACGCTCAAGTGCCTTTTGGTTATCCTATGGCTGACAAATTACGTGTCTATTTTTCCACACGTGATGAAAATATAGCGTCCGCTGTATCATTTGTTGAGCTAAATCCCAATAATTTATCTGAAGTAACGTATATTCATAATAAGCCCTGTTTAACAAAAGGTGCCGTTGGCATGTTTGATGAAACAGGCACGATGCCATCCTGGTTTTTACCCGTAGGCGATGAAATCTGGCTGTATTATACCGGATGGAATAAGAGCGAAACCGCGAGCTATCGCCTGGGTATAGGTCTGGCTATCAGTCGCGATGGCGGTTTGACATTCCAGCGAAAATACGATGGGCCTTTACTTGACCGTTCTATTTACGATCAGGTATGGGCCGCTCAACCCTGCGTAATCCGCGAAGGTGACCGATGGCGGATGTGGTACCTTTCCTGTACCAAAATTGAGGTTATCAACGGTCACCCTGAACCATTTTATGATGTGAAGTACGCCGAGTCGACGGATGGTATCAAGTGGGAACGAACAGGACAGGTGTGCGTTGGCTACGATGAGTTTACAGATGCTATTGGTCGTCCGACGGTTTACAAAGATGGAAATTTGTACAAAATGTATTTTTCGTACCGAAACGCGACCAATTACCGAACCGATGTGCAGCGTAGTTACCGTATCGGTTATGCCGAATCCAGCGACGGTATTACGTGGGAACGTAAGGATGAACGGGCAGGTATTGAACGCTCAGCAGAGGGCTGGGATTCACTCATGATGGATTACTGCCATATTTTCCCACATCGTGACCAATGGGTTATGCTGTATAACGGTAATGGCTTTGGCGCATCAGGATTTGGGTATGCAACTCAGCCTACCACATACTAAATCGTATGTAATGCATTTGTATTTTAGGTAGATTGCGAGCTATTTTGTATTGAATTCACACGTATGCAACCATGAAAGAAGCAGCAAAATATTTAATTAAAGTGGACGCCGAATTCAGAGATGGCCAAATCGTTCCTGAAATTTCTTATGATGATGTGATGCGATTGGTAAATGAGCCGAACATTGTCATTGTCAAAACGGGCATTCCTTCTGAACTATTGACTAAGGTCATTGAGGGTACCCGCCAATGGGCTGCTCAAACGCCTTTGGCAGAAGGACCCGATACGTTTGACAATAACCAGCATAAACAACGGCTACACATTGCTAAAATCCAGCAGGCTCCCCAGTTATTTCACGACCATACATTCGACGCTATTGTAGAACTGGAGTCAACATTTAAGCAAACGCTGCTGAGTGTTTTTGACCCTATGCGTAATTTCTGGAATAGCCTGACCAGCAACGACGAAGCCTTCGGTATTCGCAAAGGCGAACCATATTTTCACCCACAAGTGACTCACTATCCGTTAGGAGGCAGTTTCTTTGGGCGACACTGGCACCCGCTTAACCCGCAAAAAGTGGGTATGATCCTGGCCCTGAATCAATACGGCAAAGATTATACGTCTGGTGGAACCGGTTATGTGATCAACAATCATATTGTTGAAACAGAAGGATACCATGATCTTGGCGATATGATTCTATTCCGCTATGATCTGCCTCATTGGGTCAGTCCATCCAGTTTTGCCGATCGCTTTAACTGGGATGATCCAGCCGGGCGTTGGGTATCTATTCTGCCGTTCTATGATCCTTGGGCAACACCAGCAGAAAAGAATGAGCCACAAGGCTGGAAAACCCAGATCCAATCGGCCAGAAACTCTCCTTCCAAGGCAACTGTTTAGTTTATGGTTTACGGTTTGCTACTAGGTGGTAGGTAACCGCTCGCGATCCGCAGTAAACCGTAACCTGAAAACTTACTCTCTATGGTTAAAGTTAGTGTTCTGATTATCACTTACAATCAGCATAAATTTATTCGTGCCGCTATTGATAGTGCGCTCGCACAGCAGACGACATTTCCTATTGAAATTTTAGTTGGTGATGACTTTTCAACGGATGGAACACGGGAGATTATTCAGGAATACGAACAGAAGCATCCTGGCTTAATTATTGGTGTTTTGCACCCCTATAACATGGGGAAAAACGGAGGGATAAACTGTCTTGAAACACTGAAATTAGCTAAAGGTGAGTACTATGCCTTGATGGATGGAGATGACTACTGGACTGATCCACTTAAGCTTCAGAAACAAGCGGATCTACTGGACGCACATCCTGACTATTCGACGGTCTTTAATAATGCTCTTATTACATACGAAGACGGATCGCCTTCCCATTTACTGAATGGACCTGTTATGAAGCCATTCTATACGATGGACGATCTGATTGGCGAAGACGAAATCTGGTTTATGGCTACATCCAGCACCATGTTTCGGAACAATATTAAGGAATATCCTGCCTGGTTTCGAGAGTCATCAAGTGGCGATATTCCAAGGCTGATTCTGAAGGCTAAACTTGGGAAAATTGGCTATATTCCCGATGTAATGTCGGTTTATCGTAAAAATCGGGGAGGAGCCAGCTTTGCGGACAACTATACTGATGAGACATTTCTGCGGAATCGTATCCAAATGTATAGCGATATTAACCGGGAACTGGATTATCGATACGACCGTGTCTTACGCCGGAATATTGCCCGGTATTACCGGATGATGCTCGATGCAAAACAGTATAAGCATAGTTATTTTCGTCGAGCCCAACTGGCGTTGAAATATCTTTACTTAGGAAAACCCGACTGGCAAAAGACGAAAGATGTAATTCGGAATTATATTGTTCCTCAGCCGCTGGCAAAGCTGTACAGTACAATTCGGTTATTACCACATCGGTAAGTTCTATTGACTGTAACTCAGCGATTATATAATACCGAAAATTAGCCATAAACATACGGGCTGAATCCGTAGCTATACTTATGAAATTAAGCGTTGTCATACCGGCTTATAACGAAGAAGAGTCGCTCCCTCCAACACTGCGTGCATTGTATCAGACGTTAGCCAAACATGGCATCCCGCACGAAATCTGTGTTACCAACGATAACTCGAAAGACGGAACGCTACGTGTTTTGGAGGAAATGGCGGCTACTGAAATTCCAACATTGGTGCCATTCACAAATCCAGGCCCTAACGGCTTCGGTTATGCGGTTCGGTATGGTCTCGAACGGTTTTCGGGCGATTGTGTCGCCGTTTTCATGGCCGATATGTCCGATGATCCGGAGGATCTGGTGAAATTTTATAACAAAATGCTCGAAACCAACGTCGATGCGGTATTCGGTTCACGTTGGGGTAAAGGCGGAAAAGTAATTGATTATCCACCACTCAAGAAGTTCATTAATCGTGTTGCCAACTTCATTGTGAAGATGGTGATGGGAATCAAATACAACGATACAACTAACGCGTTTAAACTGTATAAGCGCGAGACCATAGAGGGTATAAAGCCGTTTCTGGCACCTCACTTTAACCTAACCGTTGAACTTCCACTCAAGGCTATGGTGCGAGGCTACAGCTATGCTGTTGTGCCTAATAGCTGGACAAATCGGAAATACGGCGAATCAAAATTGAAGATTAAAGAGATGGGTAGCCGTTACTTCTTCATTCTGATGTATTGCCTGATTGAAAAATACTTCTCCCGTGGCGATTTTAACAAGAAACCTGCTACGCCAATCGCGCAGACAGTTAGCCGGTAGTTGCTTGATTATCTACTAGTTACACCCGATAAGCCAGCCATTGAATTGGTTGGCTTATCGTATAAATAGACCCTTCAATCCTGGAATCTGGTATACGGCCAGCGTTTGAATAATGGCCCATAAAATACCGCTAATAAGCATGTAAAGGAGAAGTTGTCCGCGCCCCACGCGAAAAGAGACTGCCAGTGCCGTTCCGCCAATGGGCGTTAAAATCAAAGGCGTCAATAGCGCGATACCCATTAAACCAAAGCGTTTCCAGATTCGAATGGCAAAGCGTGTTCGGCGGGTGAATAGTTTGGGCCGTTGTTTGCGATAACGGTCCACAAGTGCCTGTATGGCAGCTCCGGCATAAGTAATCACTACAACGCTGAGCATCATGCCAAAGGTGGTGCAAAGAGACGTTTCAATCCAGGAGAGCCCCAATGTCGCGCCAGTTAATGGCCCACCAATGAATTTGATGGTGCTGGCAATAATGACCGAAACGTATTTGGCAAGGTGCATAAAAAGAAAGCTGTCTTGAAACAACGACTTAAAAGTAGCTGTTGTTTACAATATGCCACTGCTAAATTCTTCATATTCCGGAGCACCCGCTTATCTGTACAATGGCCATCTGCAAACGATTGTTCCAAGCCTGACCCGCAGAGTGACCGGGGTTACGTACGAACGAGAACGATTGACTCTTTCGGATGGCGATTTTCTTGATCTTGACTGGATTGACGCTGGAAAAAAACGATTGGTTATTCTAACCCACGGCCTGGAAGGAGATAGCCAGCGTCAATATATTCTTGGGGCCGCCCGATTGTTCTCAACGAACGGTTTCGATGTACTGGCCTGGAACTGTCGTTCGTGTAGTGGCGAAATGAACCATGCTTTCCGGCTTTATAATCACGGCGAAATCGGGGATATTGCCGAAGTTATCGAGCATGCTTTGCAGACTAAATCGTATGAAGAAATTGTGCTTGTTGGTTATAGCATGGGCGGAAATATTACCCTGAAATACCTCGGTGTTCATGGGAAAAAGCTCCCTGCTGTTATTAAACGAGGCATTGCTATATCGGCCCCGACCGATCTGGGGGCTAGTGCTTTGTTGCTCGATCGACCGTCGAATCGATTTTACCGGAATCGGTTCATGAAAAAGCTGATCACAAAATTAAATCAGAAGGCTGATCGATTTCCGGGCCGGCTGGATATGACAAAATTACGTCAGGTGAAACAATGGCGTGATTTTGATGACTTTTTCTCCGCCCCCGTTAATGGCTATCGGGATGCCAGCGACTTTTATACCCAGGCATCCGCTGTTAATTTTATGCCAGATATCGCCGTGCCGACATTGCTTTTGAATGCACAAAACGACCCGTTGTTATCGCCCGAATGTTCGCCGGGCTGGCTGGCAGAGAAACATCCGTTTGTATTTCTTGAAACACCTAAAACGGGCGGTCACGTTGGTTTTCTGATTTTGCGCGACCCGTATACGTATGCTGAAAGGCAAGCACTGGCATTTGCAAAGGGATTTATCAGCCAATAAAGCACTGAAAGCGGTTACACGAATAGGGCCCTAGTCCGGGTTAGCCTGGCTGAAACCATGTCTCAGTATTTAGCAACATAATCGTTATAATTGCCTGACAGTGATTATGATACTCTACGTACTGGCAATGCGAATCAGATCTTCAATTTGATTGATGATGGTCGCATTTTCAGGAATATCGATGTCCTGCCCAACTACCTGATAGCCGGTCATGAGCAGGTGAGCATCTGGAAATGCTTTAACCAAACGGTTAACATAGGGCTGAACCTCGTGATTAGCAGGTACGGAGGTTAAGGCAGTAAAAATGTAGTCGGGCTTATGGAGATTGTAGGCAAAGGCTAATTCGTTGAAGGGTAGGCTTTGCCCCAGATAAATTACTTTATTAGAGCGAGCCCGGATAATGTAATTACCAAAAAGCAAACTGATTTCGTGGAGCTCGCCTTCTGGCAAAAAGAGCATGTATTTTTTACCGTCGGGTCGTTGCTTGCTCACCTGACCATCAATGGCAACGATAATTTTCTGCCGAATCAGGTTTGTAATAAAATGCTCCTGTGCCGGGCCAATAGAACCAGTTACCCAAAGTGTACCAATCCGCCCCAAAAACGGATAGATAATATGGATCATCGTGTTCTCGAAACCGAATTGCAAAATGTTGGTACTAATAATTTTTTCGAAACGGTCTTCATCCAGATCGATCATCGAGATCGTAAGCGCATGAATCTGATCGGGGTAACTCAGTTGACGATCCGAGATTTTAACCACTTCACGGTACATCTCTTCTACCGACAACTTTGAAATTTCGGATATTTTATAGCCGTGATCTTTTAGCAATGAAATGTTCAGGACTAACTTAAGGTCCTGATCGTCGTAGGTCCGGATATTTGTATCCGTCCGTTTGGGCGTAATAATATTGTAGCGCTGTTCCCAGATCCGCAGCGTATGGGCTTTTATGCCCGACAGTTGCTCTAAATCTTTGATGGAGTAACTACTCATGGAACAAGTTTTTACGAATTAATAAGGTTATGCTACTAATACCTATGAAAAGTTCTAGTAAGCGTTTTTGGCTTAAATTAACCTCTAAAGTACTAGTAGTTTGTCGGGAAACAAATACAGGCTAACACGTCCACCGCACAATCACTGTAGTTGCAAAACAATAAAATTTGATTTTTGTTTAACAGTATGCTAGAAAAAGATAAACAAGAATTGCCCAATGAAGAATATAAACTGAAGCATAAGTAGCCATTTCGCCAGGCGATTTTCTTTACTGAAAGGCAACAAAAACCAGATTGTGAATAATATGGCCGATATAATCCACCAGCTAACGTAATTCTGTAAAGGCACTGGTTTATCAAACCAGGTCCAGAAGTGTAACTGAACGGCCACAGGTTCGATAAATAGATCCAACACAACCATCAGTGTAGCGGCTGCCAGAATTTTAAGCCAGGTCGGAACAGAAAGCTGATTACAGACTGACCCGCTGCAATAAGAGAGTAGTAGCCAGTTGATCCCAATTACTGGAGGAACCGCCCAAACTTTGACACCCAGCCCCCATCCGTAGGCATAATGGCCAAAAATACTGCCTGTATGAACGCCAAGTACTTCAATAAAATAACCGATTGCTAACGTGAGGATAAGATAAAGGTAGAAAGAAGGCCGCCAGTCGGTATGATAGACGAGTAAAACGGCCAGCGAGCAAACGAGTGTAACCGGACTTAGAGGCCGGAAGTAGTCAGTCAGTGCAGGTAACTGCAAACCGATAATGCCTGCTACATAGGCCAGTATCAGCACCGTTCGAACGGTTTGGTGATATCGGGTAGTTATGGCGAGCATGAGTGGCATCAACGGACAATAACCTGAATGAACCCGTCCTGGTTCATGAAAAAAGCCCCCCGAATTTTCGGGGGGCTTTTGTGAAGGGTGAAAGACGGGGCTCGAACCCGCGACCTTCGGAACCACAATCCGACGCTCTAACCAACTGAGCTACAATCACCATTTTTGAGAGTGCAAATATAGAACTTAATGCTGAATGATGAATGATGAACGACGTTTTTTTTTGCGAATTCATCAGTCATCATTCAGCATTGAGATTATGCTTGTTTGCCCTGCTGGTAGCGTTTTTCAGCCGCATTCCAGTCAACTACATTAAAATAAGCAGCGATATATTCGGGCCGGCGGTTTTGATATTTAAGGTAGTAAGCGTGCTCCCATACGTCAAGACCAACGATAGGGAACCCTTTTACGTCGGCAATGTCCATTAGCGGGTTATCCTGATTCGGCGTTGAGGTAACGGCCAGCTGACCTTCCGGCGTAACAATAAGCCATGCCCAGCCCGAACCAAAACGAGTGGTAGCGGCCTTGGTAAATTCTTCTTTAAACGCGTCGTAAGAACCAAATTTCTGATTGATAGCCTCAGCCAGCTCGCCGGTTGGCTGGCCGCCACCACTGCCAGAAATAGTGTTCCAGAACAACGTATGATTATAGTGCCCGCCACCGTTGTTGCGCACGGCTACTGGAGCCTGGCTTACGGTTTGGAGCAATTCTTCGATCGATTTATTTTCCAGTTCTGTGCCAGCGATAGCGTTGTTCAGATTCGTAACATAGGCATTATGATGCTTGTCATGGTGGATTTCCATGGTTTGCTTGTCTATGTTTGGTTCGAGCGAATCGCTGGGGTAGGGTAGTGGGTCTAATACAAAAGCCATTGGACTAAAGAGTTAAAATGGATGTTCTTTACGGTTGGAGTAACACGACTCCCTTGGTTTATGTTCTTAAGCGTCGAAAAAACTTAGTCAACAAATCCTGGCTTTCGCTGGCGAGAACCCCTGTTTCGAGACGAGTTTTAGGGTGAAGCAACAGACTCTCTATACGGCTATACCCTCGTTTAGGGTCAGGAGCGCCAATAACAAGCCGCCCAAGTTGCGTCCAGAATAAGGCTCCTGCGCACATAACACAGGGTTCCAGTGTGACATAGAGTGTGCAATCGGTAAGGTATTTCCCCCCAAGATATTGCGTTGCGGCCGTTATGGCAAGCATTTCGGCATGGGCCGTAACGTCCTTAAACTGCTCCGTCTGATTACGGCCTTTTCCGATAATCCGGTTGCGGCAAACCACAACAGCTCCAACAGGAATTTCGCCATCTTCGGCTGCCTCTTCAGCCAGATTCAGTGCAATTTCCATGAAGTAGTCATCGGAAAACATCAATTTGGGATCAGGTAATTGAGTAATCAAGTTAAATGACAATTGGAGAATACCTGGTAGTGGGGCTCTTTGAATTACCCGGTCTGCAAATTACCGATTTACCTCAATTACTTATTCATTGTTTAAGCACCTTTCGTACCGATTGCCGATCGCCGATCTGGATACGAAGCAGATAGACTCCCGCTGGCTGGCTACTGAGATCAAGCTCCGTTTGCCGGGATCGGGTAGTCAATTGATGGATAGGTCGTCCTCGCAGATCTGTGAGTGAGAGTTCTGCCGGATCTCGCGTTAATGATACATCAATGTCAATGGTTAATGTCGTTGCTGTAGGGACTGGATATACGCGAACCAATGGGTCAAGAGAAGTGTCTTCAACACCCAGTACGGTTTGTACCAAAATTGTCGCCGTACCCGATATGGTCCCTGATCCACAGGTATTGCTCACATTATTAAGTTTATAGGTTGTCGTTCGGGCGGGCCTCACTTCCGCAATATATGGGTTCGTTGTTGTGGTTGCCGAGAATGAACGGACACTATCTGCATAGGTTACTGTCCAGGGACCGTCGCCACCAAAGCTGATGGTTAAGTTTGCGGGTGTACCTACATTTATGGTCTGATTGCCCGTTAATGTAGCGGCTGGTTTAGATCGAACCGTTATCGTTGTAGGGCTATTTGTTCCCAGAATTCCAATATCCGGATTCGATCCTTTTACACGAACATAATACTGGCCGCCGGCCAATGTAGCCGATAGGGCGGCAGTAACAGGGCTACTGGCACTGCTCGTAGGAAGTTCAAATTTTTTGCTCGTATCGGCCACACTGATCAACTCGGCCCGGAATAGATTTCCACTGGTAAAGGAGCCAATCGTTGTAAACGGTACGATGAGTGCTGAACCAGCGCACAGGGTATTATTATTGACGGCACTAGTGGTAATGGTCGGTGCCTGAACGAGTACGATAGCAGTGGCTGGATTGCCTGGTAAACCGATACCACAACTGTTAGTGACGGCATTGACCTGATAGGTTGTATTGCCTCTGGGCAAGACCGAAATAGTTGTATCGGTGGAGTTTGATATGCCTGAGTTACCTCCTGTTAGCGTATAACTAAAAGGTGGATTCCCCGTAAATTTTAATCGAAGCGGGGTTTTCTGCCCTAAATTAATACTAGCAGATCCGGTTAGGGATAACGTCGGTATCGTATTGACAATGACCTTGACAATTGAACGGCCGCTATAACAGCCATTGTTTATCTGATAAACATAATAAATATCACCACCTGGCTCTACATTCACATTCAGCGTTGGCGGGACTGGATTGCTTGTTGTTTCCCGTCCATAAGGGTCAACCCACCGCAACGTGCTGCCTGGCTCTCCAACAGCCTCCAGCGGAGCCGCTTTTTCGTCAAGACAGTATGAAACTACGGGTTTTGGCACGGTTGGAGCAGGTGTTGTCCGTACCGAAACCTGGATCGTGGCCTTGCTACTTTCGCAGTTATCAACTGTTTGAGTCACCAGAAAGCTGAATGTACCTGACTGCGTAACAGGAGGTGTGGGTGCGCCTTGATACACATTGCCATCAGCATTATACCAGCGAAGGTTCTGACCATTTGCCGTTAACGGAGGAATCGCCTGAACGGGCTGATCTTTCTGCGCCTGACAGTAGGTTAGATTAGTTACACCGGGCAATGCGGGCAGCGGTTTAACACTAACGGTCAATACGGCTTTAGCACTTTCACAACCATTTACCGTTTGGGTTGCTTTAAAGGTTTGATCGCCCACATTATTGGTCGCGGGCGTAGGAACTCCATTGATAAGCTTATCCGAAGCATCATACCACTTAATGTTCGTGCCAGTTGCCGTTAATTGTTGCGACGGAACATTGTTGCAGTAACTGACTGAACTCACTCCAGGAACAGAAGGTGTCGCTTTTACTGTCACCACTAAACTTGCCTTTGGACTTGGGCAGCCATCCAGACTCTGACTCACGTAATACGTTGTTTGCCCTGGCGTGCTGTTCTGCAACAAAGGGGGTGTTTGCGACCCCGTATTGCTGGCGGCATCAGTATACCAGCTGGCTGTTGCGTTGGCAACGAAAGTGGCCGTTAAAGCAGGTACTGCCGAGTTTTGACAGAACTCAAGAGGGGCTGTACCAGGCGCATTCGGTGCATCTTTTACGATTACCGGAATCACCGCCCGGTCGCTTTCACATCCGTTAACGGTTTGCGTAACATAGTAATTTGCTGTACCGATAACAGTAGTATTCGGCACTGTTGCAACGGATGATGGCGTTCCCCCTTCCGGGTTTGTGCCATACC
Source organism: Spirosoma endbachense (assembly GCF_010233585.1). Lineage (NCBI taxonomy): Bacteria > Pseudomonadati > Bacteroidota > Cytophagia > Cytophagales > Cytophagaceae > Spirosoma > Spirosoma endbachense. Next base: position 2,770,381 of record NZ_CP045997.1, on the reverse strand, counting down.
AGCTCAGACTTTGACCTGTGGCGGTTAAGGAATTTGGTTTGCTTCCTTCACAATAGGGACCAGCGGCTGCAACAATGGGTTTGCCCGGTACTGGATTAACTGTAGCCGTTAGGCTAGCCCTGGGGCCTTCGCAGCCATTGATACTCTGACTAACATAATAAACGGTCGAGCCAGTAACACTGGTAGAAGGTGTTGGTGCTGTGGCTGATGCCGTTCCGCCCGTAGCGTTGGTTCCGTACCAGTTTAAGGTGCCACCGGGCGTTGAGATAGCCGTTAACGGATTTGCTACCCGGTTTTGGCAAAAAATAATCGGGCTTGTGGTGATTGGGGCCGCTGGTTTTGGTTTTACCTGAACAGAAATGATGGCTCGCGGGCTCTCGCAACCACCAATCGTTTGGCTTACGTAATAAAAAGTTGTTCCAGTCGTGCCGATATTGGGTGTTGTTGGTGTAGAAGAGGCAACACCTCCGGCCGCACTGGTGCCATACCAGTTTAAAGTGCCATCGGCAGAAGCCGTTGCCGACAAAGGAGTGGCTGTTCCACTCTGACAGTAGGTCATCGCTAAAGGAGCAGACGGCGTAGTTGGAGCAGGTTTTACGGTTACGACAATAGAAGCTCGGGGACTTTCACAACTGTTTATTATCTGACTGACGTAATAGGTAGCCGTAGCCTGACTACTTGGAACCGTTGGTGTAGTCGAAAAAGAGCCTCCACTGGCGTTGGTTCCCCACCACCGCAAGGTAGCACCGGCTGAAGCGGTAGCCGTAAGTGCTGCTGAAATCACTCCCTGACAGATTGCCGCCGGAGCCGCAGTTTTGGGAGCCGCCAGACTACCACTGACCGTTACGACAAACGAAGTTCGGCTACTTTCGCAGCCATTGAGAGTCTGACTAACATGGTAAGTTGTTGAACCCGCTGCCGTAGTAATGGGTGTTGGTGCCAGCGATGAGGCATTGCCACCGACAGGACCCGCATACCAATTTAACGTTGCGCCTGAAACGGTTGTGGCCGACAAGGGTCCAGCTACTTCACCTACGCAATACGATTTGTCACTAACTCCAGGCGCATTAGGTATGGCCTGGATTGATAGAGGTTGTGCGTTTGTGCTGGTTCGGGCAGGAGTGCTGGCAATGACTCTGATTCTATAGTTTGCGCTGGCGGTTAATGTTTTAGGTATCGTTGCTGTGATCGTAGCTGTTGTTGGTATTATGGGAACAAGAGCGAGCGTTCCGATGGGAGTAGTTGTGCCTGAAAATACGCCGTTTGGGTCGGAAATCTGGGCTGTAAATACATTGCCAATCAGGAATATGCCGGTGGTAGAAAATGGAACGGATAGGGTGCCGCCAGAACTTCCGCAGAGGGCACTTACAGACAACGCATTTGTCGTGATAGTCTGGGCAACACTACGGATTGTAGGCCCGGTAAGACACAAGCAAATGAAGAGATAGGGGTAAATTAAACGTCCCTTCATAGAGTTAATGGAATAAGGCTTTTAAAGTCCTAAAGTTAGGAAATTTGTACTGTTCGTATACAGGGGCCATTGATCATAGCGCTTAGGAACCACCACAATAAAAATGCCACTTTTCACAGTGGCATTTTTATTGTGGGGAAAGAGCCCTGAAAAGCTGGAGGTTACTGTACAGCACTGTAAATCAATTCATGAATATGCCGACGCAGCTTAGTCGTATTAATCGAATTATTGCCAGCAGTAGGATAAATCCGATTTGAGAGAAAAACGAAAATCAGTTCTTCATCAGGGTCTACCCAAACAACATTGCCCGTAAAACCAGTGTGTCCAAAAGATCGGGGAGAGGCTTGTTCGGCCAGATAAACGCTGCTCGTACTTTCTGCATTGGGTTTATCCCAGCCTAATGCCCGATGGCTACGATTGCTTAACGTTTGAGTGAAGTAAGGAACTGTCATCGGTTGAAAAATGCGCTCAGTACCATACATGCCCTTCTGCAGGTTCATCTGGAGCAGGGTGGCAATATCATGTGCGTTCCCGAATAGTCCGGCATGGCCCGAAATGCCCCCCTGAACAGCTGCCATCTGATCGTGTACCGTACCAACCAGTAACTGATTTCGATAATAGGTGTCCTGTTCAGTCGGCGCACAATGAGGATTTTTCAGCCGTTGAAGCGGAGTAAAACCAAGCTGATGCAGCCCGAGTGGTTTATAAACGTTCTCCGTCACAAACACATCGAGGGGTTGTTTACTAACCCGCTCCACAATTTTTTGTAGCGTCAGAAAATTCAGATCGCTGTATACGTAAGCAGGCTTTCCTGATTCATCTACCTTACGAGACATTGGTGACTGAATCACCCATTTCCAGACTGAATCTTTTAAGGCAGGTGTGGCCCAAAGGGTTGGGGCTATTTGGAGCGTATGCAGCGTATCACGTGTTGCACTGTAATACTCGGCTTTCAGACCACCTCCCGGTGTCCGTGTTCGGTCCCAGGTTGTCGGGTAATAGGATACCATGCCCGACTGGTGCCAGAGCAAATCCTGTATGACAATATTCTGTTTGTTGGACCCTTTCAGTTCGGGCAGGTAGAACGATGCCTTTTGGCTCAAATCAATTTGTTTTCGGTCGTAAAGAACCATTACACTTTGAAGAGTAGCCAGCACTTTGGTCAGCGATGCCAGATCGTACAAGGTTTCGTCTGTAACTTTTTCGGCACCGGCACTGTAGGTTAATGCGCCAAAGTTCTTGCTGTACACAACTTTTCCTTTTCGGGCTACCAGAATTTCACAACCTGGCACGACATGGTTACGAACGGCGTTTTGGGCAATAGCATCAATCTTGGCCAGTGTGGTTGATTTCATGCCAACGCTCTCTGGCGAACCGGCAGAGAGTCGACCTTCGGGGTTCACGGTTTCGCCAAGCCCCACTTTCAGATCGCCAGTCGAGATGGGTAGCATCCCGCGCGAGCCTAAGCCGCCAAATAAAATCTGTGGCACAACGCGCTGCATCTCTTCCATTTCCTGATAAGCACAGACTAAACCGTCGGCGTCGGAAAACTGAGTAAGGCTATACGGAGAGCCAAAGACCGTAACGATTACTTTAGCCCCGCGTTGTTTCAGCCGGGTTACTAAGTCGAGGGAAGTTTTGGTAATGCCAAATTTCCGATAAGCCGACTCACTCATTTTATGGAAACTTACAACAACCGTATTAGCCGTACTGACCTGAGCCAGTGCGTCATTCAGTTCCGTTTCCGTAACAAGTTTATTCGGATAAACCAGCGTCTGGAAAGGAGCATACTGATTTAGTGTTTTCTGAAACGGGTTATCAACATCGGCACCAATCGCTATCGATGCCAGTCGTACGGTATCTAAGCGTCCGATCGGCAGCAGATTATCACGATTTGTGGCTACTGTAACCGATTGTTCGCAGAGTTCCTGTTTCAGCAGCTGGGCCTCGGGCGAATTCAACTCGGATGATAAACCGGCCAGATTGATAGGCTTATATTTGCTCAATCCTGCCCAAAACTTGGCCCGGAGAATTTTCTTAACCTTTTCATCGAGGAATTCCTGGGAGATAATGCCTTGCTGAACGGCATTCAGGATATTCTGGGTAGCCTCACGAACATTTTCCGGATAGAGCAGAATATCATTTCCGGCCATTAATGCCCGCAAATTAACGTCCATCGCCTTGGGCGAACGGCTAATACCCCCCATATTCAGCGCATCCGTAAAAACCAGCCCCCGGAAACCGAGTTCTTTCTTCAGTAATTCCGTTACGATTTTTTCTGATAATGTAGCGGCCAGGGCAGGTGTGTTGTCCATTACCGGCACGTGCAGATGGCCCGTTACAACGCCCATCAGGCTATCCGCAATGAGTTTCCTGAACGGATATAAGTCAATCTCGCGCATCTGCTCTGATGAGCGGCTAACGGTCGGGAGCGTGTGGTGCGAATCGGCATTTGTGTCGCCGTGGCCGGGAAAGTGCTTGGCTGTGGCAATAACGTGGGTTTGTTGTAACCCACGCATATAGGCCGATGCCTTCAAGGCTACATTTTCTTTCGACTCCCCAAACGAACGAACACCAATAACCGGGTTTGCCGGATTGCTGTTAATGTCGGATACCGGAGCGAAGTTGATATGAATACCTAACCGCTGGCATTGTCGGCCAATTTCGGCTCCCATGCGGTAAATCAATTCATTGTTTCGAATCGCTCCGAGCGCCATCTGCTTCGGAAAATCCATGGCGCTGTCTAACCGCATGCCAAGTCCCCATTCGCCATCAATTCCGATGAGGAGTGGGACTTTTGATAGGGCCTGATAGCGGTTTGTCAGAACAGCCTGCCGATAAGGGCCGCCCTGAAAGAAAATTAAGCCACCAATATGGTTCGTCTGAATGAGGTGTTCGATGTACTGGTAGTGGTTATCATGGCGGTTCGAGAAGGTAGCCACCATAAAAAACTGCCCGATTTTTTGTTCGGCAGTTAGCGTCTGGAAAACGCTATCGACCCAATGCTGGCCACTATCCGACATGGTAAACACCTCAACTGGCCGGGCATGAGGATACACACGCAAAACCGGCGCGACCACCCGTTTGGGTTTCGCCTTATGAGAATGTGACGACGGTGTAAGCCGAGTCCATAAATTACGTCCTGGCTTCGTTAAGCCAAACGCAGTCAATAAACTGACGGACAGCAGACCGACGAGCAGGATCGGTCGTACAATATTGTTCCGCATGGGTACTCAATTGGGTAAAAAAGGTACAGTCAGCTATCGGTGGTTTAGAGCCAAAACATAAAAGTAGCCAAAGCCCATCTAAATCAATAGCCCATGTTTGAATTATCTAACTTTTTAACGAAATAATATAGGCTAATTGTTTCCGGACTAGGATTAATACAAAATTAAAAAATAGGAATGATTATCTTCACATCGTAAAAAGTAAAGAATTCCTTGATAATCAATACTTCCTTAGTAAGCTAAAACAAAAAGTAGACCAGTTGCAGAGTAATGACAATGAAGCAAGTGTGGATTTTCTTGTGCGCGGTCTTAACGACATCCCTGACGGGTTCGGCGCAGACTACCAGTAAAGCGTATAAGACGATGCTCGAAGCGATGTATAAAAAAACAGTTCCCTTAATCAATGTGGCAGAACTGAAAAAAATGCCCGAAGCGGTTTTGTTAGATACCCGAAGTAAAGCCGAATTTGATGTGAGCCACTTGCCAAACGCACATTGGGTTGGCTATGATGACTTTGACTTGAAGCGGGTTCAGGCTATTCCTAAAGCAACAACTGTGGTAGTGTACTGTTCGGTTGGCTACCGGAGCGAACGAGTAGGAGAGAAATTATTGGCGGCCGGTTATCAGCATGTAAATAACCTGTATGGTAGCCTGTTCGAATGGGTTAATCAAGGTAACCCGGTTGTAGATAATCAGGGAAAACCAACTCAGCGTGTTCATGCCTATTCACGACTGTGGGGTGTCTGGCTGAACCGCGGAGAAAAAGTATACGAGTAAATCAGTATGAACGCGAAGGGCGTACACTTGCCAAAGCTGTCAGCAAACGCTTACTCAGTTCAGCTTTGTTGATGTTAGCCAGTGGCTGCCAGCACGACGAGGTCGACGATACTTTCGGCTTGTGCACCAGGGCCGATGCTTTGGCTCGCATCTGTTTCCGGGCAGCAAAAATATTGTGCGGATGGCCCATGCTCATAGCCTGTCCGCTCATTCCTACCAGTAACGTTCCGACAATCAGTAAGGTCTTCATTGATTTGTTGTTTTTTATTGACAACACAAAGATATGGGCTTTATTTGGTATCTTGCAATACATAGTACTAAATTTTTCAAAAATATTTTCGATAGTAGAAGAAAATAGATCGATTATTAGGTAAATTCTGGTTTATCGGTTACTTATTTGCCTTAGGACTTTCGCTCATAGCCATGCTCCACGGCGAAAGTCCTAAGTTCTATACCTTACTTAGTTCGTATCGATCACAATTCGTTTTACCGCGCCGTCTTCATTTTGGGTAACGGTAATGAAATAAGCGCCTTGTGTATTCTTGCCTAAATCGATCTGGCCAACAAATTCGCCGGAGAAATCTTTTATCTCACGTCTGGCTACTTCTTTGCCTTTTGGGTTCGTAACGATGATGCTTACATCACCTTTGGCCGGAGCGGTGAAACGAACATTCAGCTGACCACGATCGGGGTTGTTTGGATAAGCGTCCAGACCGCGAATCGTCGATGGTTTGCTCGTAAAATTACGTGACCAGTCTTCGAAAGGACGAACGAGTTGCTGATCCCAATCGCGGGGTATTTGCATCTTGAACCGATTGAGCCGATCAGCCAGTGAGTCGGCACCCCGGCGGAACTCATAACGCCAGGTTTGGCCATCTTTGCCCCATTGATCATTCTGTAAACGAGGGATTTTACCCCGTTGTACATAAATGTCGTTCGGAGCACGCTTTATACGGGGCGTAATGCGTTCCCGCTTCACAATCCGATCGCCGTCGTTATCTTCGACAATAATCGTCATCTGGCGTTTGCCCCCCTTATCTTTCCGTGCGGTTTTAAGGGAGTCTACCAGTTTCATAACCAGGCGGTCACGTTCTGGGTCAGTCAGGCCATTAACATGATACGTTCGTTCCGTTTCGCGGACCTCATCGCCGTTCCGTTCGATAATCCGAACGTTAACTTCATCGTTCTTAGTCGACGAACCAGCTTTCTGAGCGGTAGCGATTCCACTCACACTGCCAATAATGAACAGGGCCGGAACGAACCGTCGTAGCAGAATTACTGTTTTTTTCATGATAATACACGTTAATGAGTGAATAACGGAATGCGCTGAAAGCCATTGAGAGCCGGGTTGTTAAAGTTTGTTAAAGGCTCAATGACTGCCTGCTGGTGTTCGTACTTTTACGGATAACCCAATCGAAACTGACTTGATTTGTGCCAATTCAGATCAGCTTGTTTACCCATAGATGAAAAAAAAGGCCAAAGGTTGCATGAGGGCCGAAAAAAATGTCGACACAACGCATACGATGGATTGTTGCACTGATGGCAGTAGGATTGCTGGGCCTCGTTGGTCTGCAATGGTACTGGATTAGCAGTGCGCTGCATTTGCAGAAAGAACAGTTCGACTATAAAGTTACCGATGCTTTGCAGGAAGTCGTTCGAACACTCGAACGGCAGGAGATCTGGTACCTGACCAAACAGCGTATTCAGGCCCGCGAGCATCAGGACCGCCTGATGGCTATTGCCAAAAAAGAAGGAAAAACGCCGGTTAAAGAGGCCGCTGTTGCGAAAAAGACACCTGATCTAACGCAGAACAAAGTCGCTTCTAACCCCAACAGGGCCGTAAATCCTCAGCCCGACCCGCAGCGGATACCGTATGGAATGGCACCGGCTGGGGCAGTGGTTGTTCAGTCGGATGTTTTGCACCCGGTTGCGCACCCGCTTTCGGCTGAGCAGATGGCGGTTGTGGAAGAGTTTTTTCGGCAGCAGGACGAATTGATGGCGGTTGGTGACTGGCAGACACAATTGGCTCAACAGCAGCAGTTTAACCAATGGGTCGATCAGATACTGGTTAATGAGCTGAATCAGATTAACGGACAGGTCGCAACGGCACGAAAACAGGATTCCCTGGCCCGGATAAAAGCGGTCAGAAACCGACTCCGACAGGCCGCTCAGCAACGAAAATTACAGAAGGCCGCTCAAAAGGATTCTGCACAGACAGATTTAGCGGTAAGTCGCCCGGCCAGTTTCACTCCCCACAAAGCCGGAGAGCAGTCGAATATGATCAAAGATGTGCTCAAAGGGCTGCTGCTCTCCGATCGTCCTATTGAGGATCGGATTAACCGACTGGCTCTCGATACATTATTGCATCAATCATTACAGGAGCGGGGTATCAGCATTCCGTTCGCCTTTGGTGTTCGCACAAAATCGCAGCCTGCTTTTCTGTTCACATCGCTGGGAATGAATCCTCAGCAATTCAGAGAGGGAGGTTATAAGGCGGCCTTGTTTCCCAACAACATGCTCGAAACGGGCAACTACGTCTATATTTATTTCCCTACACAGAAAGAGTTTATTCTGAGTCAGTTATGGTTTACATTCAGCGCATCAGCCGTGCTGATTCTGGTAATCCTGGCTTGTTTTTATATCGCCATCAGTACCATTGTTCGACAGAAGAAACTGGCCGATATCAAAAATGACTTCATCAATAACATGACCCACGAGTTTAAAACGCCAATTTCGACCATCTCCTTGGCCGTTGAAATGGCGCAGGAACAGGTGCGTCATCCGCAAATGACAATGGGCGCGGGTGCGGATGATTCGTCCGTAAATGAACGACTTTCGCGCTACATGGGCATTATCCGTGATGAAACCCGGCGACTGGGTTCTCACGTCGAGAAAGTACTGCAAATGGCCTTGCTGGATCGGGGCGAGATAAAACTAAAATTGTCTTCGGTCAACGTGCATGATGTGATCGAGAAAGTACTGAATAACATGAGTTTGCAGATTGAGCAGCGCGAAGGTGAGCTTGATTTGCAGTTCGATGCCGATCGGGAGGTCATTGAGGCTGATGAGGTTCACGTAACCAACATTCTGTATAACCTGCTGGATAATGCGCTTAAATACTCGCCCGAAAGTCCGCACATCGCGCTCATTACACGTAGCCTGCCCGAAGGCGTAAGCATTACGGTGGCCGATCATGGATTAGGGATGACGAAAGATCAGGTAAGTCGGATTTTTGAAAAATTTTATCGGGTTCCAACCGGCAATCGTCACGATGTAAAGGGCTTTGGCCTTGGGTTGAGTTACGTAAAAAAAATGATTGATGAGCACCACGGCCAGATTCATGTTGAGAGTGAATTAGGCAAAGGCAGCTCGTTTGAAGTGATTTTACCATATAAACAAGAGGTATGATGTACTGGGTGGGATGTGGTTTTAATTCCTGCCTAATAGATCATACGCCATACATTCTCTATGCCGACCATACTTCTCGTTGAAGACGATCCGAATCTGGGCCAGCTGGTGCAGGAATACCTGATCATGAAAGGTTACCCTACCGACCGTGTTACCGATGGTAATCAGGGCCTGCAAAAATTCATGGCTGGCACCTATGACTTATGTATTTTCGATGTGATGATGCCTAAGAAAGACGGTTTCACGCTCGCTAAGGAAGTTCGGATGGCTCAACGGGAAGTGCCTATCATTTTCCTGACAGCCAAATCAATGCAGGAAGATACCATTCAGGGGTTCAAGGTCGGTGCCGACGACTATGTGACAAAACCTTTCAGTATGGAGGAACTGTTACTCCGCATACAGGCGATCCTTCGCCGATACCAGCGTTTGACCGACGCTACCGAGCCGACGACTTATAAAATCGGATCGTTTTCGTTTGATTATCCACATCAGTTATTGAGTCGGACGGCGGAGAGCGAAAATGAATTACAGCCGCAGAAACTAACCAGCAAGGAATCTGAGTTATTAAAATTGCTGGCACAGAACCTGAATCAGCCCGTCAGCCGTAGCTTTGCGTTGAAAATGGTCTGGGGCGATGATTCTTACTTCAACGCCCGCAGCATGGACGTGTATGTGACGAAGCTCCGTAAGTATCTCAAAGATGATACAAGTGTTCAGCTCGTTAATGTACACGGCGAAGGGTTTAAACTGATTGCTTAACGGTATTCGGTTTTAGGCTATACGGTTTACGGTGTTCGAGCAAATAAATACAGGTCGACAACCAGATGCCGGGAACCTACATCCGGATACCGAAACCAGAATACCATGAATTTAATACGTCGTCCGCGTCGGAGCCGTCAATCCGCTGCTATTCGTGACATGGTCCAGGAAACACGCCTGTCTGTCACCGATTTTATTCTGCCTGTTTTTATTATGGAAGGGCAGAATGTTCGTTCCGAAGTGGCTTCTATGCCAGGAATACATCGCTTTTCGCTCGATCTGTTGCTTGATGAAATACAGGAGTGTGTTGATTTAGGCATTAAAACATTTGATCTGTTTCCCAATCTGCCCGAGTCGAAAAAGGATAAGTATGCTACCGAAAGCTATAATCCGGATGGGCTCTACCTTCAGGCCATTCGTGCCATTAAAGATCGATTTCCTGACGTGATGGTTATGACCGACGTGGCCATGGACCCCTATAGTTCAGATGGACACGATGGTATTGTTGAAAACGGCAAAATCCTGAACGATCCAACACTTGAGGTATTGGGCAAAATGGCCCTGGCGCAGGCACAGGCCGGAGCCAATATTGTCGGCCCTTCAGACATGATGGATGGGCGGGTAGGCTATTTGCGTCAGGTGCTTGATGAAGGCGGTTTCCATGAAGTAGCTATCATGTCGTACTCGGCCAAATATGCCAGTGCTTTCTATGGCCCTTTTCGGGATGCACTGGATTCCGCTCCGAAGTTTGGTGATAAAAAAACCTATCAGATGAACCCCGCCAATAGTCGCGAAGCCCTTATTGAAGCGCAGCTTGATTTTGCGGAAGGGGCCGATTTTCTGATGGTAAAACCCGCACTGGCCTATCTGGACATTATTAAGCTGTTGAACGATAATTTTCATTTGCCAATTGCGGCCTACAACGTCAGTGGCGAATACGCTATGATTAAGGCCGCTGCCCAGAATGGCTGGCTCGACGGTGAACGGGCCATGATGGAGGCTCTCATGTCTATCAAACGGGCCGGTGCTAGTGTAATTTTAACGTATTTTGCGAAAGAAGCTGCCCGTCTTTTATGAGTAAACTCTTAATTCGTAATGCCCGGCTGGTCAATGAAGGGCGTATCGTTGAAACAGACGTCCGGATTGAAGACGGATTCATCGCGCAGATCGGACAGGGATTATCTGATGCAGGAATTAGCCGGGTAATTGATGCCAGCGGGCAGTACCTGTTGCCTGGTGTTATCGATGATCAGGTGCACTTTCGCGAACCTGGACTAACCCATAAGGCCACTATTCATTCGGAGTCACGGGCGGGTGTAGCGGGCGGTGTTACCAGCTTTATGGAAATGCCTAACACCGTTCCGAATGCGCTGACGCAGGAACTATTGGCAGATAAGTATGCCATTGCAGCACATACATCGCTGGCGAACTACTCGTTTTTTATGGGCGCGTCGAACAATAACCTCGACGAAGTTTTGCGCACCGATCCTAAAACGGTTTGTGGCATAAAAGTTTTCATGGGTTCATCGACGGGTAATATGCTTGTGGATGATGAGCAGGTTCTGGACGGCTTGTTTCGAGAGAGCCCAATGCTCATTGCTACCCACTGCGAGGATGAGGCCACCATCCGTGCGAATACGGAACGTTACCGGATGGAATACGGCGATACGGCTACGGCAAATCTTCATCCGTTGATTCGTAATGAAGAAGCCTGTTTGAAATCGTCGTCGCTGGCTGTTGAACTGGCTAAGCGGCATAACGCACGGCTACACATCCTGCACATTTCGACGGCCGACGAGCTAAAACTGTTTACCAACGACCGGCCATTGACCGAAAAACGTATTACTGCTGAAGTATGCGTGCATCATCTTTGGTTCGACGCTAATGATTATGATCGCCTGGGCAATCAAATCAAGTGCAATCCGGCCATAAAATCCCCTACTCACAAAGAGGCTCTATTGGCCGCTTTGTTAGACGACCGGTTGGATATTATTGCTACTGATCATGCTCCGCACACCTGGGCCGAAAAACAGCAATCCTATTGGCAGGCGCCATCGGGTTTACCGCTGGTACAGCACCCGCTTCTGTTGATGCTCGATTTTGTGGATCAGAGTAAACTATCGATTGAAACGGTTGTGCGTAAAATGTGCCACGCTCCTGCCGACTGTTTTCAAATCGACCGACGTGGCTACATACGTGAGGGTTATTGGGCCGATCTGGTTCTTGTCGACGTAAATCAACCAACAACGGTTTCGAAGCAAAATATTCTGTACCAATGTGGCTGGTCGCCCTTGGAGGGCCATACGTTTGGTGCCAGCATAACGCATACGATCGTCTCAGGCGAACTCGTGTATGCTGCGGGTGAATTCTTGGCCGATCGGGCAGGAAAGCGGATGAACTTTAGCCGATAGAGCGAAAAAAATATAGCAAAAATCTTGCGCAGTCGGGTTGAAACGCCGTATCTTTGCATTCCCAAATAAGGGGAAACGTTCTGCCGAAGTGGTGAAATTGGTAGACACGCACGTTTCAGGGGCGTGTGTCTTTACGGACATGCGAGTTCGAGTCTCGCCTTCGGCACATACATAAGGCCGCAATTAATTGTAAATCAATTAATTGCGGCCTTTAAATTTATAAGTGGGGGAGAAAACGGGGGAGGAATTGAATTAAAGGTTATAAATGATATTTCTAAAATACGGAGAAATCTGTATAACCCTTATAAGGAGGTGGCTTACAATTAAATATATAGGAAATTATATATTTGTAGTATAACCCTGTATATGTTTAATCACAAATAACATGGCTAAAACCCTTGAGATGAAAAAACAAGGATAAATTTCTATTAGTCAGAAGACTATATGAACATAACAGCAAAACTTTGGAATTTCTGTCATATACTCAGGCATGATGGAATGGATTATGCCGATTATATTGAACAATTAACATACTTACTATTTCTGAAAATGGCTGATGAAATAGATATAATAATACCAGAGAATTGTAAATGGCAGCAAATGCTTAAGTTAAATAGCAATGAGCTAGCAATATATTACGAAAACGCATTAAATATACTAAAAAACGAAAATGGCTTACTAGGTAAGATTTTCCAAGAGCCTATTTCAAAAATTAAAAATGCTGACAATTTAAGGAGGATTATACATGGAATCGAAGAAATTGGCTGGACTAAGCTGGACAAGGATATACAAGGAGAGGCATTTGAGGGTTTGTTAGAAAAAACGGCTAGCGAGGGCAAAAAGGGGGCTGGTCAGTTTTTCACCCCTCGACCACTTATCCAAGCAATTGTTAATGTTACAAAACCAAATCCATTAGAAAAAAGAAAATTTAAAATAGCGGATGTTGCATGTGGTACCTCAGGTTTCTTAACTGTAGCCGCTGATTGGGCAGATAAACAACTAAAAAATAAAAAATTAACCAAAGCCCAGAGTGATTATATTCGTAAAGAGGCTTACTATGGACAAGAATTGGTTGTTAGACCATATCGCCTAGGGCTAATGAATATGTTTTTGCATGGTATAGAAGCTAATTTAACATTGGGAGATTCAGTATATTCAGAAAATGTTACTCCTGAGGTGTTCGATTGTATATTAACCAATCCTCCTTTTGGTACACGAGGTTCAATTGGTATTCCTAAAAAAAGGAATTTCCCAATAGAAACCTCAAATATTCAAATTAATTTCATACAGCATATATATCAAGTTTTAAAACCAAAAGGTAGAGCTGCTATAATTTTACCAGATGGAGCATTAAGCGAAAATAAAGCTAAAGAAGTCTGGAAACATCTGATAACCAAAGGTTTGTGTAATGTTCATACAATATTGTAACTACCGAATGGAACGTTTAATCCCTATGCAAATGGTGTTAGAGCATGTGTTATTTTTCTTCAAAAAGGAAATAAAACAAACAACATTTGGATATATGATGCACGGACAGATATTGATGATGTAACAAAAGCTTCAAGACCACTTAGTTACGAAAAGCATTTTTCTGAATTTGTAAATTGTTATGGAGAAAGCGCTGAGGGCCTAAGTCCCCGTTTCGAAACAGATAGATTTAAAAAATACAGTTTGAGCCAAATTGAAGAACGAGGTTATGACCTTTTGTTTACAAATAAATTTGACCCTGAACCTCTAGAAAATCCAGTATATTATGTAGATAAATTAATTGAAAATTTTGAACAACAAATAAAAGACTTATACAGACTAAAAGAACTTTTGTGATAACGACATGAATAAATTTCTTTACAAAATTCCATTGAAGATTCTAGTTGCATATCAGAAAGGAATTAAACCAATATTTTTAAGTGATAAACCATTTAAAAGAGGGATTCCATATCTTGATATAAATGCACTAGAGGAAGATAATATAACTCAATATACAAGAAAGGAAGTTGCCGAATTAACACAAGAGGGTGAAATACTTGTAGTTTGGGATGGATCAAGAAGCGGACTTGCTTTTAGAAGTAAATCTGGTGCAATTGGATCTACGCTGATGCGTTTAAAACCATTTTATCTTTTACAAGAATATTTGTTTTATTTTTTGAAATCACAATTTGAATATATAAACAAAAATACTTCAGGCGCAAGCATACCACATGTAGACTCAGAATTATTTTTTAATTTAGAAATACCTTATGCAAAAATTGAACAACAGAAAGATATAGTTTTGGAAATAGAAGAAAAATATCAACACAATTCTCTTCTATTAAAACAGCAAAAAGAACTAATGGAGGAAATATTATCAACAACTAATGTTGAGTATATTGATAATGAAGATATTGAAAAATCAATAAAGCAGTTTCGCCAAGCAGTTATCGAAAGGGCTATAAACGGTGACCTAACAAAAAAAGATCGTGAAAAACATAATATAGAATGGGAAAAAACAAGCATAGAACAAGTTTTATTTGATAAACCTAAAAATGGGTACTCACCTAAACCTGTTAATTATGAAACAATGTATAAAGTTTTAAACTTATCGGCCACATCTTCAGGTATATTTGATGAAAAACAATTTAAATATTTTGACGAAAGGATTGCGCCTGACTCTGATTTATGGTTAAAAAATGGTGATATTCTTGTACAGCGAGGAAATTCAATAGAGTATGTTGGAGTCCCAGCTATTTACACAGGAGGTGATAACGAATATATATATCCAGATTTAATGATCAGACTTAGAACTAGTACTCTTCCAATTTAATCCTTACATCAACTTGGATTACAAGCCGGATTCACCTGCTCATACCACCGCTTGAGTTTGGTTTCCGCTGTAACTGCGGTAAAACTCCAATGCACCTTCACAGCA
>NZ_CP045997.1:2754269-2755390 GCF_010233585.1 Spirosoma endbachense | reverse complement strand
ATACCAACCTTTGTTTGGCCATCTATAAGCAGAATACGGTTGTTTATACAACCAATGCCACTGCTAACCACTGTCAGGTCAGCCCGGGTATTCAGTCTACCAGTCGGCTCTATGGTTTTCATCGACGCCCCTTCACCGTTTCCGTCCAGGCACCACTTGATCAAGTATGTATACTGTTCCACCCGGGTGCATTACGGGCATTTACCCACGAATCAATCGCCCAACTATGGCCAGTTTCCCCCGTTCTTGATCACCTATTCCCGGGGCATAGTCAGCAACTTCTAGAAAGCATCTTCAGTACAGACGACCTTTACCAACGAGCCAATAGGCTAGAGCCTTTTCTGCTGCAACGACTTGTACCTACCCCCATGCATCCCCTTATCAAGACGTCGCTTCGAGAGGTAAATACGGGTGACGCCGTACCCGTTGTTGGTCAACTGGCAGCAAGCTACCGCTTAAATGAATCGACCCTCTACCGGCTCTTTATGGACCATGTCGGCCAAAGTCCGAAGGCTTACACTCAAACAATCGACCCTCTACCGGCTCTTTATGGACCATGTCGGCCAAAGTCCGAAGGCTTACACTCAAACGGTGCGGTTTCGCCAGTCCCTAAACACGCTAATCACAACACCCAAGGAATCATTTAGCCAGGTAGCCTATCAAGGACTGTACTGTGATCAGGCACACTGGACGAAACATATCAAACGCCTAACCGGGTTGACCCCCAGCCAACTCCAACGTACGTCTCAAATTGAGCAGGGGCAACTGATTTGGGTTCCTAAACCTGCGCTCCGCTAAAGTAACTACTACGGATTGAGCTATTGCATCCTGCATGATTTGTACAAGACTAGGCCCTAATGCCTGCTTAGTTTTGTCCCGTTATGGTCGCTTGGCAGGTTACCTAACCGAGCCAATTAAGTTCTTTACGTGTCGATGCCTATGATTCGCTTTTCAGTAGTTTCACTACGGTTACTCATGTTGATGGGTTGGATATGCGGTTTACCTCCTCATCACAATCTAGTAGCCCAGTCAGTTCCTCTCGGGGTAGCTAGCTCGATCCGGTATGATTCAGCCGCCATCAGCCGAATTGCTGATTTTGGCCGGGTTTGGGGCGTGATTCG
>NZ_CP045997.1:2753895-2754236 GCF_010233585.1 Spirosoma endbachense | reverse complement strand
CATGGGAGTTGGGGGGACCTGAAGACCGAGGTAAGAGTCGGTCAAGGGTAAACTCGGCGACTGGGGCTAAGTCGTAACAAGGTAGCCGTACCGGAAGGTGCGGCTGGAACACCTCCTTTCTGGAGCCGATCCTGGATCTCTATGTAGATTGGGAGTGGTTGAGTTGGTGCTGACGTTTGTTAAGGACCGGGTCCTCTTTTCGAAGGGGGCACACTGTTCTTTGACCTACAGGGAGAAACTGCATCATGAGGTGACTCATGGTGCACGGTAAGATACACAAGAAATTGTAGTAGCGCAATACATACGCAGCAAAAGGGCGCCTGGGGGATGCCTAAGGCTTC
>NZ_CP045997.1:2749078-2752328 GCF_010233585.1 Spirosoma endbachense | reverse complement strand
CACTGTTCTTTGACCTACAGGGAGAAACTGCATCATGAGGTGACTCATGGTGCACGGTAAGATACACAAGAAATTGTAGTAGCGCAATACATACGCAGCAAAAGGGCGCCTGGGGGATGCCTAAGGCTTCTGGTGGCGAGGAAGGACGTGGCAAGCGACGAAACGCTGTGGGGACCCGCTGGCAGGGGCTGATCCACAGGTATCCGAATGGGGCAACCCACTACCTTGAAGAGGTAGTACCTAGTGATAGGGGCAAACGCGGAGAACTGAAACATCTAAGTACCCGCAGGAAGAGAAAACAATTGTGATTCCGTCAGTAGTGGCGAGCGAACGCGGAACAGCCCAAACCAATCACGTTACGGCGTGGTCGGGGTAGTAGGACCTGACATCAAGCTAACAATCGAACTGAAATGACTTGGGAAAGTCAACCACAGAGGGTGAGAGTCCCGTACGGGTCAGGGCGTTGGTGGGTTGGGGATCCTGAGTAGGGGGGGACCGGAGAAATCCCCTCTGAATCGGCCGGCACCATCCGGTAAGGCTAAATACGACCAGAAGACCGATAGTGGAGAGTACCGTGAGGGAACGGTGAAAAGCACGGGGAGTACCCGGGTGAAATAGACCCTGAAACCAGGCGCTTACAAGCGGTCGGAGCTCCCAGTGTGGAGTGACGGCGTGCCTTTTGCATAATGAGCCTACGAGTTACCGTTACTGGCGAGGTTAAGTACTTGAAAGTACGCAGCCGAAGCGAAAGCGAGTCTGAACAGGGCGTCGAGTCAGTAGGGGTAGACGCGAAACTTGGTGATCTACCCGTGGTCAGGTTGAAGGGGTGGTAACACACCGTGGAGGACCGAACCGATAAGCGTTGAAAAGCTTCCGGATGAACTGCGGGTAGGGGTGAAAGGCCAATCAAACTGAGAAATAGCTCGTACTCTCCGAAATGTTTTTAGGAACAGCGTTGCGTGTTACCACTGGTGAGGTAGAGCGACCAACAGGATGCGGGGGAGTCACATCCTACCAACTTCTGATGAACTCCGAATGCGCCAGTGGGTGCGTGGCAGTGAGGGCTTGGGTGCTAAGGTCCAAGTCCGAGAGGGGAACAACCCAGACCATCCGCTAAGGTCCCTAAGTGTGTGCTAAGTTGAACAAAGGCGGTCCGGCTGCTGAGACAGCCAGGAGGTTAGCTTGGAAGCAGCTATTCCTTTAAAGAGTGCGTAACAGCTCACTGGTCGAGCGGGGCGGGCGTCGATAATAAACGGGCATCAAGCACATCACCGAAGCGGTGGACAGTTAGTTAGACTAACTTGTGGTAGGAGAGCATTCTATGGGGGGAGAAGTTGTCGCGTGAGCGATGGTGGACCGCATAGAAAAGCAAATGTAGGCATAAGTAACGAGAATGAGGATGAGAACTCCTCACACCGAAAAGCTAAGGTTTCCTCCGCGATGGCAGTCATCGGAGGGTTAGTCGGGGTCTAAGGGGCAGCGGAATCGTGAGTCCTGAGGGGGAACAGGTTAATACTCCTGTACTATCTATGCAGGATCACTAATGACGGAGTGCTGGAGGTTCTACGTCCGGACGGAAGTGGGCGTTGAGCGGAGTCTTCGGACGAAGCGAAGGACTGAAGGGGCTTCCAAGAAAAGTTAGGGATCGTCAAGCGTATGGATACCCGTACCGTAAACCGACACAGGTAGCTGGGAAGAATATTCTAAGGTGCGCGAAAGAATCATGGTTAAGGAACTCGGCAAAATGACCCTGTAACTTCGGGATAAGGGGGGCCTACTGGCAACAGAGGCTGCAGAGAAGAGGCCCAGGCGACTGTTTACCAAAAACACAGGACTCTGCCAAAATGAAAGTTGACGCATAGGGTCTGACACCTGCCCGGTGCTGGAAGGTTAAGGGGGGAGCTTAGTCGCAAGACGACGGTTTGAACTGAAGCCCCAGTAAACGGCGGCCGTAACTATAACGGTCCTAAGGTAGCGAAATTCCTTGTCGGGTAAGTTCCGACCTGCACGAATGGTGTAACGATCTGGGCACTGTCTCAACCATGAGTTCGGTGAAATTGTAGTAGCGGTGAAGATGCCGCTTACCCGCCACGGGACGGAAAGACCCCGTGCACCTTTACTACAGCTTAACATTGATCGCCGGTCAGGCATGTGTAGGATAGGCGGGAGATTGCGAAGCGGTGTCGCCAGGCATCGTGGAATCAACCTTGAAATACCGCCCTTGGCTGACTGGCGGTCTAACTGGGCGACCAGGACCGTGTTTGGTGGGTAGTTTGACTGGGGTGGTCACCTCCGAAAGAGTAACGGAGGTTTCCCAAGGTTTGCTCATGCCGGACGGTAATCGGCAGGGGAGTGCAATAGCAGAAGCAAGCTTGACAGTGAGGCACACAGGCCGATCTGGGACGAAAGTCGGGTATAGTGATCCGGTGGTTCCGCATGGAAGGGCCATCGCTCAAAGGATAAAAGGTACGCCGGGGATAACAGGCTGATCTCCCCCAAGAGCTCACATCGACGGGGAGGTTTGGCACCTCGATGTCGGCTCGTCACATCCTGGGGCTGGAGAAGGTTCCAAGGGTTCGGCTGTTCGCCGATTAAAGTGGCACGCGAGCTGGGTTCAGAACGTCGTGAGACAGTTCGGTCCCTATCTGTGGTGGGCGTGGGATGACTGAGGGGGTCTGTCCTTAGTACGAGAGGACCGGGATGGACCAACCGCTGGCGGATCGGTTGTTTGGCCGCAGGCACGGCCGAGTAGCTACGTTGGGAACAGATAAGCGCTGAAGGCATCTAAGTGCGAAACTGGCCCCGAGATGAGTCATCCGGTATAAAGGGCCGTGGGAGACGACCACGTTGATAGGCGACAGGTGTAGGTGCAGAGATGTATAGAGCTGAGTCGTACTAATGTGCCCGGACGCGTAAGTACAAGTGCTACGACGAATAGCTTGTGTATAGGTATCGAGGTTTCTCTCTGTGGGAAAAAAGACAAAGATCTTTGGGTGGCGTATCGTCAAGGCGTAAGCTGCCCATGAAGAGTCAACAGGTTGGTGCTGGTAAGGCGGGTGGACACCTCTACCATTTCGAACAGAGCCGTTAAGCCCCGTACTGCCGATGGTACTGCTGTCACAAGTGGGAGAGTAGGAAGGTGCCACCTGATGAAATCGAGTCTCTGATCGCAAGGTCAGAGACTTTTTTAACCCACTGCCCACCGTGGCCGACTGGGGCGGGATAGCATTAGCCACACTGGGCGCGGTGT
>NZ_CP045997.1:2748101-2748980 GCF_010233585.1 Spirosoma endbachense | reverse complement strand
GTTCACAATCGGGGCGGGGCTAACGGTAATGACCAGGGTTGTGCTGGCCGTTAATGAACCCGGATCGGTGGCTTTCACGGTGATGGTGAAAGGCGATCCGACGGTAGTGGAGGGCGTTCCCGAGATAGTAGCCGGAGCGGTAAAGCTCAATCCAGCGGGCAGACTACTGACCGACAGGGTCAGGCTGGCAGGTGTCTCCGAATCGGTGAAGGTGTTGGCTGGGATGAGATAGCTGAACCCACTGCCCACCGTGGCCGACTGGGGCGGGATCGCATTAGCCACACTGGGCGCGGTGTTCACAATCGGGGCGGGGCTAACGGTAATGACCAGGGTTGTGCTGGCCGTTAATGAACCCGGATCGGTGGCTTTCACGGTGATGGTGAAAGGCGATCCGACGGTAGTGGAGGGCGTTCCCGAGATAGTGGCCGGAGCGGTAAAGCTCAATCCAGCGGGCAGACTACTGACCGACAGGGTTAGACTGGCGGGTGTTTCGGTATCGGTGAAGGTGTTAGCCGGGATGAGATAGCTGAACCCACTGCCCACCGTGGCCGACTGGGGTGGGATGGCATTAGCCACCGTAGGGGCGGTATTCACGATAGGAGCAGGGCTGACGGTGAGCACCAGGGTTGTGCTGGTGGTCAGCGAACCCGGATCGGTGGCTTTCACGGTGATGGTGAAAGGCGATCCGATCGTAGTGGAGGGCGTTCCCGAGATGGTAGCCGGAGCGGTAAAGCTCAATCCGGCAGGCAGACTACTGACCGACAGGGTTAGACTGGCGGGTGTCTCGGTATCGGTAAAGGTGTTGGCTGGGATGAGATAGCTAAACCCACTGCCCACCGTGGCCGACTGGGGCGGGATAGCATTAGCCACACTGGGCGC
>NZ_CP045997.1:2570691-2748068 GCF_010233585.1 Spirosoma endbachense | reverse complement strand
GAAGCCTTAGGCATCCCCCAGGCGCCCTTTTGCTGCGTATGTATTGCGCTACTACAATTTCTTGTGTATCTTACCGTGCACCATGAGTCACCTCATGATGCAGTTTCTCCCTGTAGGTCAAAGAACATATGAACCCGTTGGTTCATGTGGAGAATAACGGATTCGAACCGTTGACCCCCTGCTTGCAAAGCAGGTGCTCTAGCCAGCTGAGCTAATCCCCCATATTTTCAGTGTGCAGTTGGCGGTTAGCAGTATGCATACAAATTGCTTACTGTTAACTAGTTACTGCCAACTGATTTGTGGGCCTGCGTGGACTCGAACCACGGACCTCTACATTATCAGTGTAGCGCTCTAACCACCTGAGCTACAAGCCCAGCACTTTGCATATTGACATCAATGGTAGCACCTAATGGCTCCAGAAAGGAGGTGTTCCAGCCGCACCTTCCGGTACGGCTACCTTGTTACGACTTAGCCCCAGTCGCCGAGTTTACCCTTGACCGACTCTTACCTCGGTCTTCAGGTCCCCCCAACTCCCATGACCCATAAATGTTTACCTATAAAACCAGGTGATTTCATAGGACCGTGCGGGTTTACCCCAGCTTTCGCCGGGCTATCCCCCAGTATGAGGCAGGTTGCTTACGCGTTACGCACCCGTTTGCCACTGACCTTGCGGCCCGTTCGACTTGCATGTATTAGGCCTGCCGCTAGCGTTCATCCTGAGCCAGGATCAAACTCTCCATCGTAAATATTTGTGTGATTAAACGAGTTAATCACGTTGTCATTAGCCTTATTTGGTGCTAACCTATTTGATGTCAATACGTCAAAGAACTGTCTCTCTTTCGAGATGGTGGCCAACCGTTGTTGGCCTTTCTTATATTTCGGAGTGCAAAGGTACTACACTCTATCTTTCTTGTCAAGGAAAAGTTGAAATTTTATTTTAACAACTTTTCAAAGCCCTATATTTAACTCATTGATAAAAAGACTGTTATCTAATTTAGAAGACCGTCTTTCCGTGTTTGGGAGTGCAAAATTAGGAGACTTATTTTCTTAATGCAAGTCTTCCGCAAAACTTTTTTTTAAATAATTAGTCCGCCTGTAGGAATGAATAAGCGAAGTGCCTGGGAGTCACATAGGTTTCCTTAATTGTACGTGCAGAAACCCAGCGATATAAATTTAAAGCCGATCCCGCTTTATCGTTCGTTCCCGACGCTCGCGCTCCCCCAAATGGCTGTTGTCCTACTACTGCTCCGGTTGGCTTATCGTTAATATAAAAATTACCGGCGGCATTCTGGAGTGCTTTCGAAGTATGTTCGATCACATATCGATCCTTCGCAAAAATGGATCCCGTCAATGCATAAGGCGAGGTACTATTTACAATCTGTAGAATAGATTCGAACTCCGATGGTTCATACACATAAACTGATAATACCGGCCCGAATATTTCTTCACACATTGTTCTGTAGTTCGGATCATTTACCTGAAGCACGGTTGGCTCGATAAAATACCCCTTAGAACCGTCGTAGTTCCCTCCTGCCACGATTTTTACCTGATCACTCTGTTTAGCGGCATCGATATAAGCTGTGATCTTTTTGAACGAGCGTTCGTCAATAACGGCATTGATGAAGTTGGTAAAATCTTCAGTTACGCCCATTTTTATCTCGCTCAGAAACTCTTTTACTTTCGTTTCGATAGCCGGCCAAAGCGATGATGGAACATAGGCGCGTGATGCAGCGGAGCATTTTTGCCCCTGATATTCAAATGCTCCGCGAACCAGGCCGGTGGCTACTTCATCGGCATCAGCGGACTCATGAACAAGTACGAAGTCTTTCCCTCCTGTTTCACCAACGATCCGTGGATAGGATTTGTACTTGTGTATGTTCGCGCCAATTGTACCCCAAATCGCTTGAAATACGCCAGTACTACCCGTAAAGTGTATGCCTGCAAAGTCAGGATGGTTAAAAATTATATCGCCCGCTACTGGGCCATCAACATAGATCAGATTTATGACGCCATCGGGTAAACCTGCCTCCATTAACACCTCCATAATAACTTTAGCCGATAGAACCTGCGTATAGGCTGGTTTCCACACTACGGTATTCCCCATCATAGCGGCCGATGTGGGTAAGTTGCCGGCAATAGCGGTAAAATTGAAGGGAGTCAGGGCAAAAACGAATCCTTCGAGGGGACGGTACTCCAGTCGGTTCCAGACACCCGGCGAAGAGTTTGGTTGCTGCCGGTAGATATCCGTTGCATAGTGGACATTGAATCGTAGAAAATCGATCAGTTCACATGCAGAGTCGATTTCAGCCTGAAAAGCGTTTTTCGACTGACCAAGCATTGTTGCAGCATTGATTCGTGCCCGATATGGTCCAGCGAGTAGATCAGCCGCTTTTAGAAAAATGCTGGCCCGGTGCTCCCAGGATAAACTCGCCCAATTATCTTTTGCAGCTAATGCGGCTTCAATTGCCTGTTCAACATGTTGAGCATCGCCTTCATGAAAATAGCCGAGTGTATGCTGATGATCGTGGGGTGGAGCTACCCGGAGTTTACGGTCTGTTCGAACCTCCTGGCCACCGATGTACATGGGAATGTCTGTTTCTACCGAGCGAAAATCCTGCAAAGCTTTTTTCACTGCTTCGCGCTCTGCAGAACCAGGACGATACTCTTTTACCGGCTCATTAACCGGCGTTGGAACGTTGAATAATCCAAATGACATAATTGATTGCTGATTACGAGACGTTTTGTAGTTTTTTTGCAAATATCATCCTGCACTTCGACTATTTCGACTCTTTTCTGTTGTGAAGTTTATTGGTCTGTAAAGGTACGTATTGGCCTACTTATCCACTAATCCACATCACTTTTCCACATTTTCAATGGCTTAAGTTCGATTCATTGAACTGATTTACCGTACTTTGTAGCCTTATTTTGCCTTTTCATATGCGTTTTTATAGCACGAATAATCCTCAGACTACTGTTTCTGTTGAGGAAGCCCTTTTTCACAGCCTACCTGCTGATAAAGGGCTGTATATGCCAACCCCTCTACCTCATTTAGGCACTGGTTTTTTCGAAAAAATTGCTGGACAGTCTTTAGCAGATATTGGATTTGAGATCAGCAAGGCACTGTTTAGTGATGATATAAGCACGGCTGATCTGGAAAATCTTACGCATCAGGCTTTTCCATTCGATACACCAGTTGTTGATCTGGAGCCAGGAAAAACAAGTGTTCTGGAGTTGTTTCATGGCCCATCGCTGGCTTTTAAGGACGTTGGAGCTCGTTATATGGCAGCATTAATGTCTTATTATTCAGGCCGTAACGATAAAGAAGTAAATATTTTGGTAGCGACTTCGGGCGATACGGGCGGGGCTGTTGCAATGGGCTTCCACAATGTTCCTGGCGTTCGCGTTTCAATCCTTTACCCTTCTGGTCGGGTTAGCGATCTTCAGGAAAAACAATTGACAACGCTTGGTGGCAATGTTCAGGCATTTGAAGTAGATGGATCTTTCGACGATTGCCAGGCGATCGTGAAGGAAGCATTCGTCGACACTGATCTAAACACTCATTTGTCGCTTTCCTCTGCGAATTCGATCAATATTTTCCGATTGATTCCACAGGGGTTTTATTACGTTCGGGCATACGGTCAGGTACGTAAATCTGGGAAACCCGTTATTTTTTCAACGCCCAGCGGAAATTTCGGTAATCTTAGTGCTGGTGCTATGGTTCAACAAATGGGCTTGCCTGTTGCTCATTTTGTGGCAGCAACTAATCTAAATCACGTGGTGCCGTCTTACATAAAAACGGGAGTGTATACGCCTAAAGCCTCCATTGCGACGATCTCGAATGCGATGGATGTGGGGAGTCCAAGCAACTTTGTTCGTTTGGCTCAGCTCTACGGCAATGATTTTGATCGTTTCAAAGAAAACGTTTCAGGTTATTTTTATGACGATGACGAGACACGAGCGGGGATGAAACGCATCTATGACCAATTTGGCTATGTCGCTTGTCCTCACACAGCAATTGGTATTCTGGGTTTACAACACTACCTGCTCGACAGTAATAACGATTATACGGGTGTTGCATTAGCTACGGCTCACCCTTCAAAATTTAAGCCTTTAGTTGAAGCGGTATTGGGGCAACCTGTTCATGTTCCTGACAGGCTGGCCAGTTTAGCTGGTCGAGATAAAAAAAGTATTCGCATTCCTGCTCAATATGAGGCTTTTAAAGAGTCACTGCTTCATACAGTTCTCTAAAAGTTATCCACAAAAAAGGCCCGAAATGCACAATTTCGGGCCTTTTTTGTGGATAACTTTTCAGGAAATCAATTAACGGTATCACCTCGTAAGGCTCTGAACCGCTTACGAGACTCAGCTCCGTAGATACTACCTGGATATTGTGTTAATACTTTTTGATAGGCTTCCATGGCAGCTGTCTTATCTTTTAAACGCTCTTCATATATTTTCGCCTGCGTAAACAGGGCATCATCCCCTAATATGTCAGTTGAGTAGCTGGCTGTTATCTTTTTTAAGTCTTCAAGTGCTTCGGTATTCTTACCTTGCTTCATGTATGTATTCGCCCGAAGCCAGAGAATTTCATCGGCTAGTGGATGATCAGCATATTTCTTCCACATTTCATTGAGCGCTTCAATGGCTTCATCTGTTTTATTCTGGAAGAGTAGCAAGTCAATTCCGGCATATTCCCGCATTGCGGCTTCAGTACTGTCCATGCCGGTGTTATCCACAATTAATAAACTTAACTGCTCGGCATCGTTGGCTATTTCTCGTGATGTAGCCAGTTTAAGTACATCCAAAATATCTTTAGCCACGGCCAGATTTCCCCGATAGTAGTGAAGTTTTGCGTTTTTAAGCTTGGCTTCATACCCTAACAATTCTTCTTTCTGCGATTTTTCAACCTGAGAGTACAACAGCGTCGATTCCCAGGGCTCACCTTTCAGCAGATAGATATCCCCTTTGTCAAGCTTACAACGATCCACAAAATTTTTGTCGGTTTTTCCCAACTCAATGGCCAAATCCAGCACAGTTAGCGCAGTGTCTTTGCTGTCGAGATAATTTCCGTATAGATTGGCCGTGCTCCGGAGCGCTTCAAGTGTTTTAACGTTTGTCCCGATCTCCTGAAGCATTTTTTGATAATCACCAATCAGCTTACGGATTTCTACCTTATCGACAGGATACGTGTTTTTTACCTGTTCTTCGCGGGCCTGGATAACTAACCGGCGTGCGAATGGATACAGCTGACCCTGTGGATAGGTAGTGGTTATGTATTCGAATGATTCGGCGGCTGTTTTGTATTCTTTGTTGTTCATCGCCAGCATTCCCAGGTCATAAACGCGGCTACCGTTCAATTTTACGCGTTTATCCGTTGCTTTTTCCTGTAGCAACGCCCGGCCGAATTTTTGTTTCTGCACAAAGTACCAGATCAATAATTCATTATAGGAAAGCTCATTGGGTTCCAGCTGAATTTTGCTGTATAACGCTTTTTCCACAAGTGGCTCATCTTTTGTGTTGATAAATCCTTGTAGTGCGGCCAATACGGTTTCTTTTTTATCAGGCTGTTTGCCGGTCGTTATAATTTCATTGATCGATTTTTCAGTTTGACCCGTCGCCCTGTAAAGGCCCATTAGATCCTCGCTGTAGGCCGTAGGCTCCTTACTGACCTCTCGGGCCATCTCGAGCGCCCGGACCGCCCAGCGAGGCTCTCCTGCTTCGTTGAAGGCACTGGCGATCCGTTCGAGCTTGCTGGTCGACGATTTGCTGGATTGTAAGGCGGCCGTGTATTGATTGCTCGCCAGGACTGTATCGCCCTGCTGGGTGGCGAGTTGCCCAATGAGCAATTGGTAGTATGCCCGGTTGGGTTCGTCGCTGCGCTCCTGCTTGCGCAAATATTTTACGGCCTCCTCTGCCTTGTTACTTTTTTGCAGGCTATTCACATAGCGGGCCAGGCGAACCCAGGTCACATCAGTTTTTAACAGCTTCGCATATTCGTTGGCGGCTTTTTCAAATTCGCCCGCTTTAAAATATTCTTCGGCCAACGTCGCTCCCCCCTGCCCCCAGGCGAGTCCGGCTGACAACAGCCACATCAGCGCAATAATGACTTTTGACCTTATTAACATTTTATATAAAAGCTTTTTAAAGAAACGTTATTATAACCATTAGCTATGTGGAAATGTGTACAAATAAGTTGTCCACTGATGAAGATACAGAATGTGGATAAGAACCGCAACATATCCACTCACTGTTTTCAAGTTATCCACTTATAACCATCTTATTCTTAGGTAAATAACATTTTATCCACATTTTATGTGCAATACGAATGTGGATTTGTGAATAATTTCTGTACACAATTTTGAGTGGGGAAATTGTGTGGGTTCAATCGTGATATGTAGTTGTTTCTCCACATCAACAGGCCGAAAAAAAAGTGATGTGGATTACTTCGATATTCATCCACATCACTTTCAGTCCTTATAAACAATTTATCCACTTGTAAGCCAGAGTTATACACATGGTTATTCACATAAAACTTTAACTTTTTTAATTTAGAATTGACCTTTACCTGTCAACCGAAAAAATGGCCATTCTGCTTAGAATCAGCGCAATTATCAGGCCTTCTTAAATAGATAGATTAAACTGGATGAGTTGCCTGTTTGTTTGGCTTGCTGATTAGAGGTAAGTCCTACCCGCACACTTCTTAGATAATCTGTTTTGCCCGTCTTGTAACGCGTGCTAAGCATAGCAATATAGAAAGCATCAAACACCATTGGCTTCTGCTCAATTAATGTCAGGCCATGCTTCTCAAATAACGGCTTGATGGTCGATGGAGTGAAATGTTGTAAATGACGAGGCACATCATAGGCTGCCCAATATTCTTTAAAATAGTGCGCATCGTAAGAATCAGAATTGGGAACGGCGATCAATAATGTTCCCTTCGGACTAAGTAATTTATTCAGTTGGGGCACTGTCTCATTGAGGTCAGGAATATGTTCGAGCACATGCCATAAGGTAATTATGTCGAAAGGTAGTGCCCCGGCCAATACCTTAAGATCAGGCTGGATGTCGGCTTCTAATTTTTTTTGAGCAACAGCGCGAGCATCTGGATCTGGTTCCATACCTGATACTTGCCAGCCTCCCTGTTTACAGGTATCGAGGAACGCACCAGTGCCACAACCTACGTCGAGAATTCGGCCTGGCCCACCATTAAGCTTTTTGATGAGATTTAATTTTGACCGAAGCGTGTAATTACGGACTAACCGATAAGCCGTATTTATTAGGCCACTGCTCTCGTCATTGTGTGATACATACTGCTCCGATTTATAATATAATCCAATCGTTTTTTCGTCGGGCCGAGGGTTGGTCAATCTAAAACTGCAAGTATCGCATTGCTCTATGGTAAAGTTTTGATTGCTGACCAAATAATCTTTACAAACTAAAAAGGGAGTAAATTTTGTACTGCCGCAGACTGGGCATGAATTGACGGTTTCCAAGTTAGCGAGTTAAATTGTGTGAAAACAAAAAGGCGCTGATTGCAAAGAAAGCAATCAGCGCCTAATTAATTAACGGCCCATATAGACCAGAAGAATTGAAACATCAGAAGGGCTTACTCCGCTGATGCGGGATGCCTGACCAATCGTTGCTGGCCGAAGTCGCTTCAATTTTTCCTTTCCCTCAAATGATAATGCTTTAAGGCGGTCGTAATCGAATGTGGGATTAATTGCCAGACTTTCCCATTTATCTAATTTCTCGGCGTTCAGTTTTTCCCGATTGAGATAATCTTCATACTTGATTTCGATTACTGTTTGCTCAATCGTCTCCTCCCCTACCCCAGGTATTTCTGGCAGGAGGTTCAGCAGTTCTTTTACGTCGGACTGATCAATTTCTGGCCGTTTGAGTAAGGTATACAGACTGCTTTTTTCGCGCAACGGCGAACTTCCCTTAGTCTCTAACCAACCATTTACATCTTCGGGTTTGAGCTTTGCTGTCCGGATTGCTTCGGTTAGCTGAGCGATCCCATCCCGTTTGGTAACCATAGATTCATACCGTTCCTGCGATGCCAATCCGATTGCGTACCCCTTTTCAGTGAGCCGTAAATCGGCGTTGTCCTGACGTAACAAGGTGCGATATTCTGCCCGGGATGTAAACATCCGATACGGTTCTTCCGTCCCTTTAGTTATCAGGTCATCAATCAGGACGCCGATATATCCCTCCGACCGTTTGATTGTAAACTCAGCTTCTTCATTCTTATTTCGATGCGCATTAATACCAGCCATCAGTCCCTGGCAGGCTGCCTCTTCATAACCAGTTGTCCCATTAATCTGTCCAGCAAAGAACAGATTTTTGACCAATTGTGTCTCTAGCGTTGGCTTTAACTGAGTTGGCGGAAAGAAATCATATTCTACAGCGTATCCGGGTCTGAACATTCTCACGTTCTCAAATCCGGGTATTTTTCGTAATGCGTTATACTGAACGGTTTCAGGCAATGAGGTTGAAAAACCATTTACATACACTTCAACAGTATCCCAACCTTCTGGCTCTACAAAGATTTGATGTCGATCTTTATCCGCGAATCGATTGATTTTATCCTCCACCGATGGGCAGTAACGAGGCCCAAGTCCTTTGATCCGCCCCGTAAACATCGGTGATTTTGCGAAACCAGTCTTGAGCTCATCATGAACTGCCTGGTTCGTATAGGTGATCCAGCAACTGCGCTGTTTCGTTAATGCTGGCGTATTCGTGTAGGAAAACTTGCCGGGTTTTTCATCACCCAATTGTTCTTCCATCAACGCATAGTTCAGGCTCCGACCGTCTACACGAGGAGGAGTTCCGGTTTTCATCCGGCCCGATTCAAAGCCCAGACTAACCAACTGTTCGGTTAAACCGGTTGCTGATCGTTCGGCTGTTCGTCCCCCACCAAAAACTTTTTCTCCGATAAACATCCGGCCGTTTAAGAATGTGCCATTCGTCAACACAACAGCTTTGGCAAAAAAATCCACTCCCAAACTTGTTCTCACACCAGCAACCTGACTGTCCTTTACAAGTACTTCATTTACTGTATCCTGCCAGAAATCAATATTTCTGTTTTCTTCCAGCGCTTTTCGCCATTCTGAGGCAAATACATTTCGGTCGCTTTGGCATCTTGGACTCCACATGGCTGGACCTTTCGAACGATTTAGCATTCGAAATTGGATCATGCTTTTGTCACTTATGATTCCTGATAAACCACCCAGTGCATCTACTTCTCGTACAATTTGTCCTTTTGCAACTCCGCCCATGGCTGGGTTGCAGGACATCTGGGCAATGGTCTGCATGTTCATCGTAATGAGCAGAACCTTAGAACCCATTGTGGCAGCAGCACTGGCTGCTTCACAACCGGCATGCCCTGCCCCTACTACAATGACATCGTATGAAGAAAACATTTTTTGAAGACTTTTGAAAAATGTTTCACGTGGAAACTTTTCACAAAATTGATGAAAGTTGTTGAAAAGCGAAAAACGTGAGGTTGATTAATAGTAAGGCAACAAAAAACCGTCAGCCTTTGTGCCAGACTGACGGTTAAAAGATGAGTTTAACTATTTACTTACTTTTTGCAAATACTGGTTCGCTTCTTTTTTATAGAAGAGATTATAGTTGGGAGTTACTGACCGAAGTACTTCTACCTGTTTGGTCTTATTCTGTAAATTGGTAGAATCAAAGAAAGCAGGGGTGCTATGCTTTGTTGATTTGGCAGCTTCAGCTTGTCGTTTTGGATCTTCTTCCTGTTGTTTTAACGCTTTTTCAGATTCAAGTAAACGGGTTAAAATTTCGTTCTGACGGTTAATAGTATTTGGATTCACCCGCTTGTTCACTAAATCTGTTTCGGTTTCATCCATTTTTTCCATCAAATCTTTAACCTGCTTTTCTTGTTGCTTACCCGCTTCTGTTCCCTTTGAACTCTCCTCTAATTTCTTGAGCATATTTCGAATCATAGCTTGCTCAGCAGCCATTTGAGAAAGTTCTTCTGACAATCCCCTACCCGATTTGCCACTTTTCTGGAGTTGCTGCATTTTAGCGTTAAGCTGTTTTTGCATCTCACCCATACCACTTGGATTCTCGCCTTTCTTGCCGCCTTTCCCCTTTCCGGGCATAGCCATAGCATTCATTTGCAGTTGCATATTCTTCAATACATCGCTCAGCATAAGGGCAAGATTATTAATAGATGTCATGGCAAACTGCTGTTTGGAAGCGGCCATACTTAGCCGACGATCCCGTAGCTGCTGGACACTTTCGTCCATGTACGACTTCATATTTGTCAACTCTCGGGTAACGAACGACTGAATTTGGACAACCCGACTAGCCAGTGCATTGAGACTATCTTCAATGATTTTGGCATCATCCTGAAGCTTTAACTGCTCCTGAGAAAGCTTTGTAACGCGAGGGTCCTGAAGGCTCATACCCCGAAAATCTTTCATGACGCGCTCCTGACCAAATGACAGCGTTATCAGGTTTTCAAGGATATTACGAAGATCATCCATGTTCTCCTGCATCTCCTGCATCTCCGATGATTCCATCGACTCTTTCATTTGCTTACTCATCTGACGCATCGATTTGGCCGATTTACTCTGCGATGAAGCTGCTTTCTTACCCTGGTTTTGCTTCATCTGCTTCATAGCCTCTTCCATTTCTTTCTCAATCTCCTTTTGATCCTGCTCCGAAGATTCTGGTTTATTGAGATCGTCTTTCTCTGCTTGTTTTTCCAGCTCCTTTAGTTGCTCTTCTGTGTTCTTAAAATCTTCCTGAGACTTTTCCTGTTGTTTGTGCTGGTCCTCAGAAGTCTCATTTTTCTTCGCGTTTTCTTCGGCTTGCTTGTCTAATTCATTGGCCTGTTTTTCCAGATTCTCAGCAATATTATTAACCTTTTGCTCCAACTGCATTTGCTTGAAGAGCTTCAGGGCCCGATCTAGGTCGCGCTCCAGATTACGTTCTTTCCGGCTTAATTTATCAAGCATTTCAGACGCTTTCTCATCTTGTTTACGCTCTAGTAACTGCTTCAACTGCTCATATAATTGCTTCGATTCCGGGTCGAGCAACTCATTGAAGAGTTTTTGCAACTGCTGCATTTTATCCTGCATTTCCTGATTTTTCTCAGCAAAACGCTGTTGCGTGTCGTTCGTCTTCTGGAATTGTTCCTGCAGTTTCTGAACCTCTTTCATCAATTCTTCTCGCTTCTGAAGAATGTCCTGCAACTGTTTTTTGTCCTGGAAGTCAGAGGACTTTTTCGTGCGCATTCTATCTTCCATGGCAGTCAGCTCTTTTTTGATTGCCTGGGTTTTGCTTAACGCATTATCGATCTGTTGCTCGGTTTTCTCGGCCGACTGATCGACCTGCTTCTGAATCTCAGCGTTAGAGGGTATAACAAAATTCAGCTGATTTGAACGACTTGATTTAGGACCGTTCACACCATCATTATCCCACACCTGAACAAAGTATTCCAGGCGATCCTCCTGACCAAGCTTTAAGCTGTCGAGCGACCAGTTATAAACAAAGTTCTGTGAGGTTGTTGACCGGTTAACGGGGATGTCTTTACTGTACTGGGGTGAGGCCTTCCCGTTACGAGTGATCTTATAATTCAATCGCATTTTTGAAAACCCGTAATCATCTGAAACCAGACCGGATAACGCGATATAATTGTAGGTTACCGTGTCCTGAATGCGGTCAACGGAAATTTGTGGAAAACGATCAGGAATAACCTGAACATTGTACTGAATGGTTGACGGGGTTGCAATCTGTCCATTTTTTAACGAGACTGTATAAGTGGCATTTTGCATCAATCGCCGATTCACAGTAAATGTATTGGCCTCAGCCAACCGTGCCGGTGTCGCTTTTGTATCGGTATTAAACCGTAATAAAAGTGAGTCTGTATGGTCAGCGGCAAACTCCCAGTTAACTACCGTTCCTTGGGGGACAAGCAGATTTCCAACATTAGCTAGTTGTTCGGTAGGCTTATTCAAGTAAGCAGGATAATCGAGTCTTACGTTGAACGAAAGGACAGCAGGCCGATCAATGAGAGAAATTTTGTAGGCAGGAGAGTTAAAACCCGATGCTTCTAAATGAAAGTTCAGATCTCTCTGGAGGTTATCAAAATTATAGGTAAACCGATCTCCTTTCTGATCAAGTTTAAAGCGAGTGCCGTTTGTTACTACATAAACTGCCTGAGGCAATGCATCGCCCTTTAATTTAACAGAAAGCGGAAAGTCTTCATTTCGGAATGCCTTCATCGATTTGTTTTGAATAACAAATTGAAAAGGAGCTTCTTCTACAAACTCTTCATTATAATTTACCAAACGCGTCGAAGAGTTTGTAAAAAAGGTAGGGTTTATCAACAGTATCAATAAGATCAGGGCAAGCGGTGGTATTGCATATTTCAAAAACTGCCGGTTCCGGCTAATCTGAATCGCATTGGCAAAACGATTAATTAGCAACTGTTGCGAGCGCTGATTCAAACTTGCCTGAAGCAAATCACTTTGATCAGAGGAGATACGCTGAAGCTGTAATGTATTCAGCAGCTTATCCCCTACCTCAGGGAAATAGAGCCCGATTTGTCGGGCAGCTTCATCGTTCGACAATGGTTTATTAAGCCCATATAGGCTCATAAGTGGCCGTACCACGAGCATGTATAAACCCGCAAGTACAGTCAGCAGAAAGCCGAAAAATAAGATTCCTCGACCTACCGAGTTGAATCGCCCGATGAATTCGGCGGTATTGATAAGTAAGTATCCACTTCCAAGCAAGGCAACAAAGAATAAAACGCCTTTGACCAATTGATTCTGGAAGTAGCGTTTTTTGTATTCTTCAATGCGTTGCACTAACATCGTGTAAGAGTTTGACGAGTGCATAGGTATTCAGGTTGAGCGGTTAAACTAGTTCAGACTGGAAGTAGGAAATCACATGTTCTTTCAAAAAAATCTCTTGCGTTAATAAATCAGCATGCGGAATTGGCTTCATCAATGTCCATTGTGGCCAGCCATCTTTGTCATAACCCTCGAAGGTATAATAACCTGACTGGCTCAAAACCCGACAAACAGCAATGTGCATTAAGTCCTGTTTTACTTCTTTCGAAAATCGTCGGGGGCCCTTCCCCAGCTCTTGTACGCCAATCAAAAACAATACGGCGTTGAGGTCTACGGGGCGCTTGCCAACCAAAATTTCGAGTTGGTTAAGCAGCTCATCCCAAGCCTCATTTATATTTTTTATATCCACAACAATCTAGGCAGTTATTGTTCTCTCTAATTTACAACGATTTCTTTTAACTAACGAACAATCACCATGTTTCGGTTTATTCGGACGCTTGTAGCTGACTTTACGGACCTGCTTTTTCCTGTGCTCTGTCTCGGTTGTAGCCGGTCTTTGGGTGATAACGAAAAGTTACTTTGTACACACTGCCGAATTAACTTACCAGAAACAAATCAACATCGTCTGCCCTATGATCAAAATCTCCTCAATAAGTTCGCCGGAAAAGTCCCTATACATTTTGTGGCTTCTTTTGTCCTCTACTCAAAGGCTGGTACAGTACAAAAACTAATCCATCAGATTAAATATAAAGGCCAAAAAGAAGCTGCAAAAGAAATAGCTGGCTGGTACGGTTATCAACTCAAATCGGAAAGTGAACTGATAAAAGAAATAGACGTAATAATTGGTGTTCCGTTGCATAAGAGTCGCTTACAACAACGGGGTTATAATCAGGCCGATTGGATTGCCGAAGGACTTTCTGAAGCACTTAACGTTCCTGCCAGAACCGATATACTTATTCGGAAACGGTTTAAAGAATCACAAACCCGGAAGAATCGTCTGGAACGATGGGAAAACGTAAAAACAGTATTTGCCGTACCAAATCCAGAAGAAATTGAAGGGAAAAATATCGTTATTGTCGATGATGTATTAACGACGGGATCGACTATAGAAGCCTGTGCAATTGAGTTGTTACGAGCTGGTTGTAAATCAGTTGGGGTATTGACTCTTGCGACGACGCGTTAACTAGAACTGTTTTCAGAGACTATCAACAAAAAAGCGGCCATCCATTGCTGAATGACCGCCTTACTATTTGGTAAGTTGTCTGTTTATTTGTTTCGGCCAACACCGATCATAGCACAGCGGAAACCAATCATTGCAGTAGCTGAATCCTGATCCAGGAATCGGCGAGTCCCTGGTGATAGCCAATAGGCAACGTCGTTCCACGAACCGCCTTTATAAACTCTTAGTTTGTCATCAATCAACGACTGCTTATTCTTGGAGTCGTAATTCTTGGCCTCATCCATATAGCCGTTCCGGCGAATCGGGTTCAGGTCATTTACATCCTGATAGGATAGCGGACGATAAACGTCGTATACCCATTCGTTTACGTTACCGGCCATGTTGTAGAGCCCAAAATCATTGGCTGGATAAGAATAAATCTCAGCTGTGATAATAGCACCATCGTTTGAGCGGCCAGCAATACCGGCATAGTCACCGCGTCCACGCTTGAAGTTAGCCAGCATCTGGCCCTGTTTGCGGCCTTTCTTTGGATTCCGGACCGAAGAACCATCCCAGGGGTAAATCCGCTGATTAATTTGATTCTCGTCCATGTATTGCGTTCCAATCAGGGCTTTGGCAGCATATTCCCACTCGGCTTCGGTTGGTAACCGATAATCGGGCAGCACCATGCCACTTTCCAGGCTTGGTTTTGGCGGAGCTGTCGATGCAGTTGCTTCAGCAAGTGCAGGTTCTGCTTCTTTTTTTGATTTACGCTTCAGCGAGAAACCGCCCCCTTTTTTCTTGGTTCCACCTTTTGCCAGTTCGTTATTGACGGCATTCGACCGCCAAACAGCGTAATCACTAGCCTGTACCCACGACACACCCACAACTGGATAA
The DNA here is from genome assembly GCF_010233585.1 of Spirosoma endbachense. Taxonomy (NCBI): domain Bacteria; kingdom Pseudomonadati; phylum Bacteroidota; class Cytophagia; order Cytophagales; family Cytophagaceae; genus Spirosoma; species Spirosoma endbachense. The sequence continues at coordinate 2,733,179 of NZ_CP045997.1, read as the reverse complement.
TATCGGAAAGCTGGATAGCGAAGATATTGGGTAACGTACGAATCGTTGAACGAGAGCGGGTTTGCCCAAACAGTCGTATCAGGCAATGCTGCTTTTACTACTTCTTCCGAAGAATCGCGCGTGATTGCGTTCAAATATTCGAGATAGTGAACGTTTGCGATCTCAGTCTCATCCATATAAAAAGACTGGATCGACACTGTGCGCTCCCGGTTATCGCGGCTATTCATTACATCTTCTTCGAGAGCACCCATCGTGAACCGGCCACCTTCAACAAAAACGAGGTTTGGACCAGCTTTCTGTCCCGCAAATTTCTTTACCTGAAAACCGTCTTTCTGGTTGTAAGCAATCCCCGTCGCCGTACTCTTCTTCCCTGGCTGCACGCTGGTCGGGTGCTTGGACTTACAAGATGCAAGGGCCGCCATTGCCAGCAGCACATAAGCCACTCGTTGCAGGTGATACTTTTGAATCATTGCTCTATTTTGTGTAAAACGTAGGTGCAAAAATAATTTAAGATAAAGGATTTAAGACACACGATGAAAGACTTTCGGATTATTTGATTGATTATACGTCTTTTATCTGGTCTTACCTCTCTCTTTTGCTACTATTCACTTGTTAAATTCCCCATTATTTCATTAAGCTGCTCAACAGAGTATACGTTGTTGTGCGTAATAACAAGGCGGTTTTTCGATTCCTTCAACGAACAGTGGGCCGGATTTCGTTTAATGTATTCAATTACCTTGCCAAACTGATCGGATTTGAAGAAGTCATCATTCCCGTTAGAAACGAAGTAGCCTTTAAGGATATTATTCTTAAGCGTCAGTTTTTCAAGGTACAACCGTTCGGCTTTCCAGCGAACGTTAACCAATTTGATTAGATTTTCGACCTCTTCCGGCATTGGACCGAAGCGATCGAGTATTTCCTGGTGAAATGCCTGCAATTCTTCGGTGTTCTGGATACTGTCCAATCGGGTATAAAGCGCCAGTCGCTCAGAAATATTGGAGACATACCGTTCAGGAATAACGACTTGCAGGTCGGTTTCAATGACGGTGTCGGGCAGAGCCAGCCTCAAGTCGCCAGGCTTCGTCTCAAACAGATCTTTAAATTCATTTTCGCGCAGCTCCTGAACGGCTTCATCCAATATTTTATGATACATCTCAAAACCGAGATCGTTCACAAAGCCGCTTTGCTCGGCTCCCAGCAAATTTCCGGCACCCCGAATGTCGAGGTCGCGCATGGCAATTTTGAACCCTTCGCCCAAATCCGAAAAATCTTCAAGTGTCTGAAGGCGTTTCCGGGCATCTGACGTCATAACAGAGGGTGGGGGCGTAAGCAGGTAACAAAATGCTTTCCGGTTAGAGCGCCCTACCCTACCGCGCATCTGGTGGAGATCGGATAAGCCGAAGTAATGTGCATTGTTGATCAGAATCGTATTGGCGTTTGAAATATCCAGTCCAGACTCAATAATATTGGTGGATACCAATACATCATAATCGCCCTCAATAAATCGCGTCATTACCCGTTCCAGCTTATCGCCATCCATTTGACCATGCGCAACGCCGATGCGTGCTTCGGGTACAAGCCGCAGAATCAGATTCCCAATCGATTCGATATCATTAACCCGGTTATGAACAAAAAAAACCTGGCCACCACGCCGAATTTCATAACTGATCGCATCACGGATGATCGTTTCGTTAAACGGATGTACCTCTGTCGTAACCGGCTGGCGGTTAGGCGGGGGCGTAGCAATGACCGAGAGGTCGCGGGCACCCATGAGCGAAAAATGGAGCGTGCGCGGAATGGGCGTAGCTGTGAGTGTTAGTACGTCTACTTCAACCCGCATTTCTTTCAGCCGATCTTTGGTTTTAACCCCAAATTTCTGCTCTTCATCAATCACTAAAAGCCCTAAATCCTTGAATTTGATGTCTTTATTGACAATTCGATGGGTTCCAATGAGAATACCGATTTCGCCTGAGCTAACACCTTTCAGAATTTCTTTCGTTTGGGCAGCTGTTCGGAATCGGTTGATGTAATCAATTTTTACCGGGAAATCGGCCATTCGCTCACTAAACGTCTTAAAGTGCTGCATGGCCAGAATGGTTGTAGGCACCAGCACAGCTACTTGTTTGTTGTCCGTAACGGCCTTGAAAGCGGCACGGATGGCAATTTCTGTCTTGCCGAAACCAACATCACCACAGACCAGCCGATCCATTGGGTGTGGCTGTTCCATATCGTCTTTAACGTCGTTAGTCGCTTTGGCCTGGTCGGGCGTGTCCTCATATAAAAAGGATGATTCAAGTTCAGCCTGCAAAAAACTATCCCGACTGTAGGCATAACCGGGTGCGGTTCTACGTTTGGCATATAGGGCAATCAGTTCGCGGGCAATGTCTTTTACCTGCTTCCTGACACGCGATTTTTTCTGTTCCCACTCCTGCGAACCAAGTTTACTCATGGTTGGCGGGCCGCCTTCCTTGCCACTATACTTCGCAATCTTGTGTAGACTGTGGATACTGACTAACAGAATGTCATTGTCTCGGTAAATGAGCCGAATCGCTTCCTGCTCATTCCCGGCATGGTCTACTTTCTCTAAACCAGCAAAACGGCCAATACCATGATCGACGTGGGTAACGTAATCGCCCGGCTGAAGTGTCTTTAATTCGCGGAGGGTCAGCGCCTTAGACTTTGAAAACTTGTCCTGAACACGGTATTTGTAATAGCGGTCAAAAATCTGGTGATCTGTGAAGCATGCGATTTTAAGTGCCTCATCAATAAATCCCTCACGCAAACCAACACTCATTGGCTGAAACTTCACGAATGGGTCAAGTTCCTCAAAAATGGTCCGAAGGCGGTCGAGTTGTTTGAATGATTCGGCTGCAATGATATTGGTAAAACCCTTTGACTGATTTTCGCCCAGTACATCGACCAATCGTTTAAAATCTTTGTTAAACGACGGTTGCGGTTTGGAGCTATACTGCTGTCTGCCTTCGGTTTTGAAGTAGAATTTACGGCCAAACTCAACCGTGCGGAACGTTTTTAGTTCATTTAAAAACGTTCGGCGGGTTTCAAACAGGTCACCAGGGTCAGCTACAATCTGAATTCCTCCGCTGTTTGCCAGAACTGTCGCGAAACTCTGTTCAGCTTTTTCAAAGCATTTCTCGATGATTTCGAGCGTAAACTCAGCATCTTTTGCCCAGATAGTCGTGCCTTCAGGCAGGAAATCGAAAAAAGGTTCGCGGGTTTCCTGGGTGAGCTTAGTTTGAATATTGGGAATAATATTGATGAAGTCGACGGGATCGGTAGAAAGCTGTGACTCAGGATTGAATTTGCGGATACTTTCGACCTCGTCGTCGAATAAGTCAATCCGAAACGGAAACTCGCTGGCAAATGAAAACACATCAATGATTCCCCCACGCACCGAAAACTGACCAGCTTCATATACAAAGTCCGTTTTTTCAAACTCGTAATCGTTAAGTAGTTCTGCAACAAAACTGGTATCCAGCTTCTCTCCTACCCGGATGGTCAGTGTGTTGGCCTGCAACGATCGCTTATTTATAACTTTCTCCGACAGCGCTTCCGGATAGGTCACCATCAGTAGTCCATCCTTCGGAGCCGGATTGAGCTTATTCAGGACTTCAGCCCGCATCAGTACATTCGCATTCTCGACCTCTTCATACTGATAGGGTTTCTTGTATGACATCGGGAATAGCAACACCTCACGTCCAAGCAGATTTTGCAAATCGTTGAAAAAATAAGCGGCTTCGTCCCGGTCAGTCAGGATATACAAGTGATTGCCACCAACCGATTTATAGATGGATGAGGCTAATACGGCATCCAGACTCCCTGCCAGACCTTTGATCTGCAAGCGTTGCGGCTCGCTTGTTGGCTTATGACTGAAGGGTTCGGCTAGCAGTTTTATATAACTATCGTCGGCATACAGGCCGAGCAATTCTTCTGGTTTCAAGCGACGTTCAGGTTGGAATGAGCAAACACGAAAAGCCGCTGGAAGGGTATTCCGGCGGCATACTAGTGTAACAGCAGGTACTCAAAATTTGTTGCGTTTAGATCTTATTTCAACTCCGACATCAGCTTATAGTCGATATTTTCCTGTTCCAGCAGCTTCCGGATTCGACTACTATCTTCAAAGACAATAATTATTTCTTTTTTCTCGGTTGTTTCATCGTCGTCATCGACCCATTTCCAGTCTTCGGCCGTAGCATCCAGAATACTTAACACACTCCCTAATTTCGCTGGGTCGCGTTCCTTACTGATAAACTCGTTACTGCTGGTTACGTAAATAACGATCCGTTCATCTTCCAGCCACTGCAAATCGTTGAGGGAGTCGTTGAGGGCATCCAGGTTAAAACCGAAGTCAGGGATCTCCAGCAGGTCGGCAATTTCCTCGTAAAATTGACGAAGTGTTTGCGCCTTTTTGCCATCGATATGAGCTATAAAATCAGTTGAGAAAAGGACTTCAAGCTCTCGCTCTGACTGACAGATAAGTATGTTGGGAGTCATGTGTTTCTTATAAATTGGCAGTTCAACTGTGCATAAAAAAATGTTTCCACGTGGAACTGATAATCAAACAGTTATAAAATTATGTAACCAGTTAAAACCCGGTTACTTATGCATATTTGGGTAAATGATGCCTGCAAAAGTACAATTTACAGGACAAGAAAAAACCCTTCGTGAAGAAGGGTTTTCAATTCATTTAGTTCAATGAGAACAATGGAATTCGGGCGGCCACCATATTGTGAAACATCAATTCGGTGATCATCGGTGTCATATATTTTATTAGCGGAAACTCCGAGATTGACTCCATAACTTCCAGCTCCGAATCGGCTTTGAAGATGCACCATAATTTCTGGCGATCTACAGAAAGTGAGTATGAGAGCAGGAAGCCTTTTTCCATTAATTCCTCCACTTTGAGCCGTTGGGCAGGAATCCGGTTTGTGAACCCATCATCCATAACAGCCGGAAGGTCAAATTCAACCATATACTGGCTCATAGGCAAATTTGTTAAATGTTGGCCGGACGATTAACTGTCGGCTATCAGCAAATTAACAATGTTTAGCTCATCTTCGTTAATTGTGTGCGGAAAATTTGGATACAATTTTGCCGTAACGCTAGCTCCCATCTGTTGAAATACGCGCTCTGATTCCAGAACACGCTCTTTTGGTATGTGAGCATCCCGATCACTACAGCCTAAAAAAATCGGTGTATTCCCGAAAGATCCCTCATACTGGCGTGGCGTTTCATCAGGTCCGATCAGTCCGCCACTGAGCCCAAATACGCCACCATACTCGGTAGCGTTACGAGCTACGAACTCCAGCATCAGACAGGCACCCTGCGAAAAACCGAGCCAGTAAATCTGGGGTAGCTTAAAATTAAAGTCAGCTTGTAACCGACCGCGCAGGTTTGCCAACACTTCGAGACCCGATGACAGATAGGGTTCGTTTTCCTGGATTGGTCGTAAAAATGAATAGGGATACCAGGTATTACCCTGTGCTTCGGGCGCGATAAACGCGAAATCCTTATCAGTAATGTATTGAGATAACGATAGAATATCACTCGCTGACCCGCCCCGTCCATGAACCATGATCATCACTTTCGATGCTTCTTCGAGCGGCTTACCGGCAGTTCGGATGTTATTCGGGTTGTGAATCATAACCGTATAAATGCAAAGGTATATTTTAAACGGGGAGCCAAAAGGACACAGAGAAATTACTTTATAAACCCTGTGCGTCTTTTGGGCTCCCTGTTCATCAATTTATTTTATGATAATCTTCGGTAATTCAGCTTCCAGCGCTGCCCGACGAGGTTCGTATTGAGCGGGTAATTTAAGGTTTGTTCCCAGTTCAGAAACAGGCTCATCGACGGCAAATCCAGGAGGGTTCGTGGCTACTTCGAAAAGAATACCACCTGGCTCACGGAAATAAATGCTGTTAAAATAGTTACGATCCTGCACAGGTGTGACATGATAGCCAGCAGTTAGCAATTGCTCCTGAAGGATCAGTTGCGTTTCATCGGTATCGGTCGAGAAAGCGACATGGTGTACCGAACCTGCGCCCTGTAACGACCGCACATCAGTAGGTGAATGCAGGACGTCTACGTAGTTTCCCGAACCGCCATTAGCGGCTTTAAACCGGAAACGGCCTTCCTCCTCTCCTACCAGTGTATGCTGTAGATTTTCGGTCAGCAGTTTTATGGTTCGATCCGGATTTGATTCGTTGAGGGTAACGGTATGAAAACCACGCACAGCAAACTCAGCCGGAATTCGGCCGTTGTCCCAACCGGGGCGCTGATCATCGTCATTAAAGACTAGTTCAATACCCATGCCATCAAAATCTTCGAAGCGCAGATAGGTTTCCGAAAAACGTTTGTACGGACCAGCATAAGGAATGTTACGTTCATGCAACCGGTCCATCCAGAAACGAAGTGATGCGATTGGTGCCGAAAAGGCTGTGTAGGTCAACTGGCCAACTCCCTTCCGACCGCGTGGTAAATTGCCATACGGGAAGAAAGTCAGTATCGTTCCTGGCGAACCTGTCTCGTTACCATAATATAAATGATAGACATCCGGAGCATCAAAATTGACCGTCTTCTTTACTAACCGAAGACCCAGAATGTCTGTGTAATAATCAACATTTTTCTGTGTATCGCCTGCCAGCGTTGTAACGTGGTGAAGTCCGTTTATGAGCGTTTCCATGAATTTGAACGTGGTTAACTGGTTAATTAATTTCTAGTTTGAATTTTAATGTTGCTACATTTAATGTATATACAATTAAATATAGCAAAGAGTTCAACAAAAAAACCCGAGACGATAAGTCCCGGGTTTTGAGAAAAGGTAAGGGTATACATTGCGATCATTATTCCATCAGGAATGGATAATCCTGCTGCATATACACATCTTTAAATGCTTCTTCAGGAGAAGGATAAGGTGACTCTTCAGCAAATTTAACTGACTCCTCAACGATACCTTTGATCTTCTGATCAATAGCAGCAAGCTCTTCTTCTGTTGCGTGACCAAACTCTAGAATTTGACCCTTTATATGCTCGATAGGGTCACGTTGCTTGTATTGTTCAAGCTCATCTTTTGTCCGGTATTTCTGTGGGTCGGACATCGAATGACCACGATACCGATACGTGCGAAACTCTAAGAAAGTAGGACCTTCACCAGCACGAGCGCGTTCAGCTGCGCGGCTAACCGATTCGTGAACCGCTTCAACGCTCATCGCATCGACTGGCTCGGACGGCATATCATACGCTTCTGCGAGGGTATATAAATCAGTTACGTTCGAGGTGCGGGCAACGGATGTTCCCATTGCATAACCATTGTTCTCGACAACGAAAATAACCGGCAGTTTCCAGAGCATCGCCATATTGAACGCTTCGTGCAAGGCGCCTTGCCGCACAGCACCATCGCCCATGAAACAGATGCAGAGATTGCCAGTCTTATTATATTTCTCGGAGAAGGCAATTCCAGCTCCCATCGGAATCTGCGCACCAACGATACCATGACCGCCAACGAAGTTAACCGACTTGTCGAAGATGTGCATGGAGCCCCCTTTACCTTTTGAGGAGCCGGTTTGTTTTGCAAACAACTCTGCCATGATGGCTTTTGGATCAGAGCCTAAGGCCAGTGGGATACCATGGTCACGATAGGCTGTAATCCATTTGTCATCTTTAGTGAGGGCCGAATAAGACCCAGATGAGCAGGCTTCCTGACCAATGTAAAGATGGCAGAAACCCCGAATTTTCTGTTGTCCGTAGAGCTGTCCGGCTTTCTCTTCGAATTTGCGCTGTAACTGCATAGATTCATACCAGTACATATAGCGCTCTTTGGGGTGCTGTGTTTTTGCAGCTGCTGGAGCTTTGCCGTTCTGTTTTGCGGTTGTTCCCCGCTCGGATTTCTCTTTGACGCTTGCCATGAGGAATGAGTTCAATATAAATCAGCAATCGCTTTTAGCAACTTGATGAGACTCTGTTTACCTAACAAACCGCCTGTATCTTTGTTGCCAATATCAATTGCTCATGTAGTACACTTAACTGAATGAGCGATTAACTGCTGCGAAATTACGCATTATAGCGTTATGCAATACACCTATGCACCTGGAAAAGCTGAGCCTGACCAATTTTAAGAACTATGAAGATGGCCGGTATGCGTTTGGACGACAGGTGAATGTGATTGTCGGGCCAAATGGTAGTGGTAAAACGAACTTATTAGATGCCGTTTATTTTCTGGCATTAAGCAAAAGTGCGTTTCAGAGTCAGGATGCGTTGAGTATTCTGCATGATGCCGACTATTTTATTATTGATGGTATTTTTGAAGAACTCGAACGTACTGTACAAATTACCATTAGTTTACAGCGGGGGCAGCGGAAGGTATTGATGGCCGACAAAAAGCCGTATGAACGCATCAGTGAGCACATCGGTCGTTTTCCGGTCGTGCTGGTTGCTCCCAATGATACAGACCTCGTGCGAGAGCATAGCGAAGACCGTCGTCATTTCTTCGACGGCGTATTATCGCAGCTCGATGCTGAATACCTTCGTAATTACCTGACCTATCAGCAGGTGCTCAAGCAGCGGAACAGCCTGCTAAAACTCTTTGCCGAACGAAATCAGGTCGATAACGATTTGCTGGACACCTACGACGAACCCTTGCTGGACCTGGGACAAAAAATACACGACCGTCGCCAACAGTTTGTAGAAGAGTTCCTACCTAGCTTCCAGGCACACTACGCGTATCTGAGCGACGACCGGGAGGTTGTCAGTATCGTGTATGAATCGGAGGTTAGCAATCCGGACTTTGCCGAAGAGTTTCGCCATTTTCGTCGGCGCGATACGGTTTTGCAACGCACCACGATGGGCGTTCATAAAGATGATTATGCCTTCATGATCGGTGATCGTTCGGGCGAGCCGGTTGCTCTGAAAAAATTTGGCTCTCAGGGACAGCAGAAAACATTCGTCATTGCGCTGAAGCTGGCCCAGTTTGATCAATTGCAGGCCGAGAAAGGCGTTAAGCCAATTTTGCTTCTGGATGATATTTTCGACAAACTTGATGACCGACGCATCGGCAAGCTCATCAAGCAGATGGATGAAGGCGCATTCGGCCAGCTATTTATCACCGACGCCCGCCCGGAGCGTACGCGCGAATTACTTACCAATGTGAAAGCTGATGTGCGTTTCTTTCAGATTGGCGAATAGTATTTTTTCTATACAGGCAACTCGCCCGGTTTCTTTAATCTACTCTTTCTATCCCCGGAATACGGTCCGAAGAGCCGCAAGTTCATCGGGCTTTTTCGGCGGTTCACTCCGGTATTTGGGCCGTTCGTCATATAACCAAAAATAAGCCGGAAACTCCGAACTATATTTGAGTTTCCAAAGTTCACCCCGTAAAAGTTCTATTTTCACATAATGAAAGAACGAATTCTGGCGGAGACTGAGCGGTTGTTTTGGAAGTATGGAGTTCGATCCGTAACGATGGAAGATATAGCCAGGCAACTCGGCATTTCGAAGAAAACCATCTATCAGCATTTCGCTGATAAGGAACAGATTCTTTATCAGGTTATGCGGGACAAGATGGTTAAGAATCAATCGGAAATGGAATGCATGACCATTAAGACAGACAATCCAGTTGAGGAAATTCTGCATGTATTGACAATGATGCAGAAACATGCCGATCAGGTCAGTCCCAATTTATTGATTGATATTAAACGTCACTATCCACAGGCATTTGCGTTGTTCCGGCAGTATAAAGAACAACATATTATGCATTCTATTCTTGAAAATATACAAAAAGGTATTTCTCAAGGATTGTATCGATCAGACATTAATCCAACCCTTTTAGCCCGTTTGCGGGTCGAACAAATTGAGCTAGCATTCAACAATGAAATCTTCCCCACAGACCAGTATACGATGCTGGAAATTCAACATGAACTGATGCACCATTTTGTGCGCGGCATGCTGACAGAAAAAGGATTTATCATTTACAACCAGTACGTTAACCACCACAGTTATGATAACAAGGAGTACCAAGCGGACAGTAATGATCTGGCTCCTCAGCCTGCTGAGTAGTCCGGGTTTATTGTTAGCTCAGGACCGACAGAATTTTTCGCTGAATGAAGCGATTCGGTTTGCCGTAGAACACAACATCAATGTTAAAAACTCGGTGCTGGATGCTCAGAGCGCCGAAGGTCGTATTCGGGAACTGAGAGGTGTTGCACTTCCTCAGGTTAGTGCTTCTGGCCAGGTAATGGATAATCTGATTATTCAGCGCGTGTTTCTACCGGCAGTCTTTTTCGACCCTAAGGCATCACCAGATGCACCGGCCGTTCCAGTACAGTTTGGCGTAAATTACTCGGGAAGTTTAACGGGCAATCTTAGCCAGCTCTTGTTTGATGCGTCGTATCGACTGGGGTTACGGGCAGCTGATACCTATCGGCAGCTGGCGCAGAAAAATATTATGGCTTCGAAAGTAACCGTTGCTGAACAGGTGGCCAAAGCCTATTATAGTGTGCTGGTTAATGAGCAGCAATTGAAACTGCTGGATCTGAACATCAGTCGGGTCGATACACTCTATCAAAATACGCTCGGCCTGAATAAACAGGGTTTTGCCGAAAAGATCGATGTGAGCCGACTTGAAGTGCAGGTCAATAACCTGAAAGCGGAGCGGCAGAATGTGCAGAACCTGATCGAGCTGAGCTATTATCTGCTTAAGTTTCAGATGGGCCTTGGCATAAACGACAACATTGCGCTAACGGAAGACATAAAGGACATCGACCTTGACGAAGTAGAACGGACAACGGTTCAGCCAGTAACTGAACAATTTGACTATAATCAACGGATTGAGTTTGCCACATTACAATCGCAAATCGAACTGGCTGATCTTGACGTTCAGAGCGTAGCCAAACGCTATTATCCAACATTGTCGGCCTTTGCCAATTACGGCTACAATACGGGTAGGAATCAATTTAGCCATTTATTCACCGATGCCTGGTTTAACTCATCAGCTGTAGGAATCAACTTATCGATTCCAATCTTCGATGGCTTTCAGAAGCGTTACCAGGCTCAGCAAAAGCGGTTTACGTTGCAGAAAACGCAGAATAGCAGTATTCTTTTAAAGAACTCAATTGATCTGCAAATTCGTCAGGCGTCGGTAACGATCAAAAACAGTTTACAAACGTTGCGAACACAAAAACGCAATGTTGAACTGGCAAAAGAGGTTGCCCGGGTAACCAAGATTAAATATCAGGAGGGCGTTGGCTCAAACATTGAGGTGCTGGATGCTGAAAATTCGTATCGGCAGGCGCAGAATAACTACTTCGTGTCGCTATACAACTTTTTGCAGACGAAAGTGGATGCCGATAAGGCTAGCGGTAAATTGTATTCTGGCCAGTAACCACCCCATAACACCCCTCCCACAACACGACATAAAAATAGATCTACAATGAAAGCATATTATGCCATTGCCATAGCAACAAGCCTGTTAATAGCTTGTTCGCAGGAGAAAAAATCAGATTTGCAGGGTAAGCGTGATGAGCTCGCTGATCTGAAAAAACAGGAAACCGAGCTGGCGACAAAGATCAAAACCCTGGAGGGCGATCTGGCAAAACTCGAGCCCAAAAAAGAAGAAGAAGCCCGCGTTAAAGATGTTACGGTAGCTCCTGTTTCGGCCACGACATTCCGCCACTTTGTTGAATTACAAGGTACGATTGACGCAAAAAATAACGTGCAGGTTTCGCCGAAGTCGGGCGGGGTCATTACGGCTGTTTACGTCAAAGAGGGTGATAATGTTCGGGCTGGATCAGCCATTGCTCAGGTCGATGATCAGATTTTGCGGGAGTCGATCTCCGAAGTGAAAACCCAGTTGTCACTGGCAAACACGGTGTTTGAAAAGCAGTCTGCGCTCTGGAAACAACAGATCGGAACGGAGATTCAGTATTTACAGGCTAAAAACAGCAAGGAATCGCTGGATCGCCGTTTGTCAACGCTGAACGCCCAATTGGGTCAGTCTACGGTTACGGCGCCAATTTCGGGCGTTATCGATCAGGTAAGTGTAAAGGTTGGGCAGTCGGCGGCACCGGGTATCGGTTTAGTTCGGGTCGTCAATCTATCGCAGCTCAAAGTGGTTGCCAAAGTATCGGATACCTATTCGGGTAGCGTACGAAAGGGAGATGCCGTTATGGTTCGTTTTCCGGATTTAAACCGGGAGTTGAATTCGCGCATCAGCTTCGTGTCAACGACTGTCGATCCACTGAGCCGGACGTTCACGATTGAAGCTCCCCTCCCATCCGATAATAGCCTGAAGCCAAACATGCTGGCACAGATAAAAATCAATGACAAAACCTTGGGGAATGCTATTGTTATTAACCAAAACCTGATTCAAAGTACAGAAAGTGGACAACTGGTTTATGTGGCGGTCAATGAAGGAGGCAAGAAAATAGCAAAAGCACGGACAGTGAAAACGGGTGAATCTTACGGAGGCAAAATTGCGATTACGCAAGGGTTGCAGGCGGGCGATCAGATCGTTACTGCCGGGTACCAGGATTTAGTTGACGGACAACCAATCAATTTCTAAGTGAGGTTTCAGTTTACGGTTTTTCAGCTTTTAGGTTGATAATCGGGCATTTAACTGAAAACTAAAAACTCATTTTTTTATGAAATTTGAACATTATAAAACCCTCGGATTCACCAACTGGTGTGTGGAGAACCGAACGGCGATTTACATTTTCACCTTCCTGATTACACTCGGTGGGCTGTTTGTGTACAATAATCTGCCGAAGGAGCAGTTCCCGGATATCAAAGTGCCGCAGGTGTACATCAATACGGTGTACGTAGGAACAGCTCCTGCCGATATCGAAAATACAATCAACAAGCAGATTGAGAAGCAATTGAAGTCCATTTCGGGCGTGAAGCGAATCAAATCGAATGCGTTGCAGGACGTATCGGTCATTCTGGTTGAATTCAACCCGGACGTGCAAACCGCCGAAGCTTTGCAGCGTGTTCGTGATGCCATCGACAAAGCGAAACCTGATCTACCGCAAAAACTCGACTCTGGACCGACGGCACAGGATGTGAACTTCTCCGAGTTCCCGATCATGAACATCAACATGGCCGGTAATTTCTCGCTGAAGCAACTCAAAGAATATGCCGAAGACTTACAGGATGCTATTGAAGCCATGCCTGAAATTCGGCGCGTGGATATTGTAGGCGCATTGACGCGGGAGATTCAGATCAATGTCGACCTTCCCCGAATGCAGTCGGCGGGTCTGGCATTCACGGATATTCAGCAGGCCGTTCAGGGCGAAAATATCAACGTATCGGGTGGAGAACTGAACGTCGATGGTGTTCGCCGGACAGTGCGGGTGAAAGGTGAATTTACGGATGTAGATCAACTTCAGAACCTGCAAATCCGTACGGCGACGGGTGCAACTGTGCGGCTTGGTGATATTGCCGAAGTACGGGACAATTTTGAAGAGCAGCAGGATTTTGCCCGTCTGAACAACAAGTCGGTTATAACTCTGAACGTTATTAAGCGCTCGGGAGCTAACCTGCTATCGGCGGCTGATAATATCGAAAAAACCATTGAAGAATACCGGGATACCCGTTTTCCGCAGGGGCTTGATGTGAAGGTCACCGCAGATTCATCGGAACCAACCCGCGAAAATGTCAATGACCTGATCAATACCGTTGTATTAGGTTTCATCTTCGTGGTACTGATCCTCATGTTCTTTATGGGGGTTCGCGATGCCGTTTTTATTGGATTATCGGTGCCACTGTCGGCGCTGGTAGCGTTTGTGGTTATGCCGGTGGTCGGCCCCGTTGTTGGAACGGCCTTTACCCTGAATACCATTGTCTTATTTGCGTTCCTGCTTGGCTTGGGTCTGGTGGTCGATGATGCCATTGTGGTTATCGAAAACTCGCACCGACTCTTTAACGAAAACAAAGACTGGAACATCAAACAGGCCGTAAAGGCAGCCGCTGGTGAGGTATTTGTACCGGTGTTCTCCGGAACGCTGACGACAATTGCGCCGTTTTTTCCGCTGCTTTTCTGGCCGGGTATTGTGGGCGAATTCATGAAGTTTCTGCCTCTGACGCTCATTTTAACCTTGTTTGCTTCGTTGTTTGTGGCGTATGTGATTAACCCGGTTTTTGCCGTCACATTCATGAAGCGGCACGAAGACGATAACCACGAAGACAAACAGAGCTTTGATGAAATCAAACGTCCGCTCATAATCATGACGGTGCTGGCGGGCATTGGCTACGTGATCGACCGGGGTATTGGCAACTTGTTCTTGTTGTTCATTATCCTCTACGTGTTCAACCATTACATACTGACCCCAAGATTGATTACGCCTTTTCAGGAGCGGTTGCTACCGGGTCTGAAGAATGGATATCGTCGCTTGATCTCATGGATTTTAACCGGTTGGAGGCCTGTAATTGCGATTCTGGCAGCCTTTAGTCTGCTGATTCTGACGTTCTTTATTACAGGAATTGCGCAGCCCAAAGTTATCTTTTTCCCGAGCGGTGAGCCCGACTACATTTACGTTTATAATGTAATGCCTGTCGGAACTGACGCACGCGTCACGGATTCGGTAACCAGAGTGATCGAAAAGCGAGTGTTTAAAGTTCTCGCCGATAATAACGCTACCGATGTGGTGAACTCCGTGATCTCTAACGTCGGTAAAAACGCGGGCGACCCATCAAATCCTGACCGATCTGCCACACCTCAAAAATCGAAAGTGACAATTGCGTTTAAAGGGAACGAAGAACGAAAAGGGATCTCTACTGATTCGCTGCTGGCCAAAGTTCGGGTTGCCATGAAAGGCTTACCGGGTAGCGAAATTTCGGTAGAACGCGAAGCCAACGGTCCGCCAACGGGTAAACCAATTGCCATTGAAATTGCGGGCGATGATTTCACCGAATTGAGTGCACTGGAAAAACTAGTCCGGCAAAAGATTAGTAAGTCTGGCATTAAGGGAATAGATCAGCTCAAATCCGATCTGATTACGAATAAACCCGAAATTGTTATCGACATCGATCGCGATAAAGCCGAACGGGAAGGTATTTCGTCGGCGCAAATAGCGATGGCCATCCGGACTGCATTGTTCGGACTGGAAGTATCGAAGTTCCGGGATGCGAAGGACGAATATCCGATTATGGTTCGGTTGAAGCCCGACGACCGTAGCCAGATTGACCGACTACTAAGCCTGAATATCGTGTATCGCGACATGGTAACGGGCGGGCAATTGCGGCAGGTTCCGATTACATCAGTAGCCAATATCAGCTATTCGACGACGTTTAGCCAGATTAACCGCAAAAACCAGCAGCGTATCGTTACCTTAAGTTCTGACGTGGTGACGGGCTACAATGCCAATGAGATTGTGGCTGAAATTCAGCAGCTTGTGAATGATATGGAAGTGCCGAATGGCTACACTATCAAAATGGGCGGTGAACAGGAAGACCAGCAGGAGTCGATGAACTTCCTGGTTTCTGCTTTCGGTATCGCTATTTTGCTGATTTATCTGATTCTGGCAACGCAGTTTAACTCAGTGGTAAAGCCATTGATCATTTTTACGACGATTCTGTTGTCGCTGATAGGGGTATTGCTGGGCTTCATCATTACCGGAAAAACGTTCTCAGTTATCATGTCCGGGGTTGGTATCATTGCGCTAGCCGGTATTGTGGTGAAAAACGGTATTCTGCTCATTGAGTTCATTGAGGAATTGCGCGGGCGGGGTGTTCCGCTGCGCGAAGCCATCATTGAAGCGGGCGGTATTCGTTTGACGCCCGTATTGCTGACAGCTTCGGCTGCCGTTCTGGGGCTGATTCCGCTGGCTTTTGGTCTGACTATCGACTTCGTTACGCTCTTCCGTGATTTTGACCCACACATGGTTATTGGTGGCGATAGCTCTGTATTCTGGAATATTCTAGCCTGGACAATCATCTACGGTCTGACGTTCTCAACTGTGCTGACACTGGTCATTGTACCGTGTATGTACTGGGTGAACGAGCGAATCCGGATGAAGTGGTTTGGTAAGAAAGATCCTGCACTGGAGCGCAGAAAGCAACTTGAAGAAGAATTAGTTTAGGGTCAGTAAACAGAAAAACAGCAGGGAGCACAACGTTTAATACTGTGCTCCCTGCTGTTTTTCTGTTTTTAAACTATTGCAACCAACCATGCGTTTGCCATACATCCATAAGAGCCCCCTATGAATCGTACAGCCTTATTTTTTATTCTGCCGGCAATTTTATTGCTCATTGATACGTACGTCTATCAGGCGATCAAAACGCTAAGCCGATCAGCCAGTGAAAGCACCCAACGAACAATTGCGCTCATCTATTGGGGCTTTACAGCCTTATCAATTCTATTATATGTAGTCATGCAGTTTTTGCCGCCTGACTCCATAAGCCGGAATACGCGTACATTCCTATGGGCAGCCATCGCCATTCCGTATTTCTCGAAAATTTTCGCCGTATTAATCATTTTCATTGACGACATCGGGCGATTTTTCCGGTGGATAGTCTCCCTGTTCTACAAGCCGGAAGTTCGTGAGGCAGTTGAGGATACGACCACCAAGACTTTACCGGCCACCGATGCGATTCCCCGTTCGGAATTCCTGATGAAAACAGCTCTGGTTGTTGGAACAATTCCGCTGGTAGGTTTTACATGGGGTATTTTGTCGGGAGCGCATGATTACCGCATTCGTCGTGTTAAACTCCCGCTGAAAAACCTGCCTTCAGGATTCAATGGCATGACCATAGCCCAGATTTCGGATATTCATTCGGGTAGTTTCTTCAATAAAACAGCCGTGCGGGGGGGCGTTGAGATGCTCCTCGGGCAGAAACCCGATATTATCTTTTTTACGGGTGATCTGGTCAATAGCCATGCCGAAGAGGTAAATAGTTATATCGACGTATTTGATAAGCTGAAAGCTCCATTGGGTGTTTATTCGACCCTTGGCAATCATGATTATGGCAAATATGTGCAGTGGCCGAGCGCCCAGGCCGAACGGCAGAACGTTATGAATGTGGTTGCCGCCCATAAACAGATGGGCTGGAATATCATGATGGATGAGAATAAGATTCTGGATATGAATGGCGATAAACTTGCCCTCATCGGTGTACAGAATCTGGGTTTTGGCCCGGCGGCCTTACGGGCAGGTAATCTGGCCAAAGCCTATCAGGGTACCGAAGAATATCCGGTAAAACTTCTTTTGTCACATGATCCAACGCATTGGGATGCTGAGGTTCGGCCAAAATATCCTGATATCGACATACAGTTCAGTGGTCATACCCACGGGGCACAGTTTGGTGTAGATCTTGGCGATGTAAAATGGAGCCCTGCGCAGTATTTTTATAAACAATGGGCTGGATTATATCAGGAAGGTAATCAACGGTTGTATGTTAACCGGGGATATGGCTACATCGGCTATCCTGGGAGAGTTGGAATTCTGCCAGAAATCACAATTTTTGAGTTAATAAAGGCTTAATCCGGTGAACGTGAAAAATGGGTAACTTGTGTGCGCAAAGCAGACAGCTTACCCATTTTTCATGGACTCGCTTAACTAATGCCTTACTCATTCAGTTACCTTAATCTACTAAACAAATAATCACCAAACACTCATGAAAATCGTTTTCATAACCGGACTTTCGTTTTTTATGTCGCTTGTTTCCTGGCTGACTCCAAAGCAGGAAGAGACGAAAATTCCACTTTGCCATACAAGTGGTAATGACATGTCGGTAATGGCGGCTGATCCCGCTTTTCAGCGCCTGCATGAAGCTCCCCTACCCTTTACCTACACGGGTGCTGGCGAGATGGTCAAATTTTCGACCCCCGATGGTCAGTCAGCCAATGGGTTTTTATTGAAAGCCAAAAAGCCATCAGACAAATGGTTGTTGGTGTATCAGGAATGGTGGGGACTGAATGACAACATCAAGCAGCAGTCTGAAACGTTCTACAACGACCTTAAGGATGTAAATGTCCTGGCAGTTGATATGTATGATGGAAAGGTTGCGACCGAACCCGCAGAAGCTGGCAAGTTAATGCAGGGTGCCAATAAAGATCGGCTTGGCAGTATTATGAAAGGGGCAATTGCCTATGCAGGTCCAAAAGCTGAATTTGCCAGCGTAGGCTGGTGCTTCGGTGGTATGCTGTCGCTGCAATCGGCTATTCTGGAGGGCAAGCAGGCTAAAGGCTGCGTAATGTATTATGGTCGCCCTGAACAGGACGTAGAGAAGCTGAAAACGCTTGAAACGGACGTGCTGGGTATCTTTGGTAGTCAGGACAAAGGCATTACTCCAGAGTCGGTAAAGATGTTTGAAGAAAATATGGGAAAAGCAGGTGAAAAAGTGACCGTGAAAATGTATGATGCTGGTCACGGTTTTGCTAACCCCAGTAATCCGATTTACAATAAAGAAGCCGCTGCCGATGCCTATAAACTGGCATTAAGCTACCTGAAAGGGAAGCTGAAGGCGTAATCAACCTAGTCGAGTTTTATTAAAAAGGCCTGTTCATACAACTATGTTCAGGCCTTTTTAATAAAACTTTAACCACAATATCTTCGTTTTAATTAAACGCAATGGGTGTAGGCCTGTCTAACTTACAAATCGGGTGAAAGCCCACCATGGCGATGAAAACGACAAAATGGAGTGCATTGGTAGCTGGTCTTTTGTTGGGAGTAGCTACTGTTAGTTTCGGTCAGGGATATGGGCCTGGATACGGTCAAACATATCCGAATAATGGCTATAATCCGAACTACCCGAATGGGTACGGTAATGGATATGGTCAGAATTACCCGAATCCGAATTACCCAAATGGCTATGGTCAGAACTACCCGAATGGAAATGGCTATAACCCGAATTACCCAAATCCATATGGTCAATATGACCAGTATGGTCGGCCTTATCCGCCAGTGCAGCCTCCGGTCGTGCTTGTTCCGCCACGGGTTGTGCTTGCTCCCCCGGTCGTTGTAGCACCACCAATCGTTGTCCGGCCCTATGCAAATTATGGGTATGGTTATGGACACCGAGCCTGGCGTGGTGGTTACGGTAGACGACGTTGGTAAACGGAGTCGACCTCAAACCAAACGGTTAATAGATGGTTCAATAAAAATAAACAGTGAACAGAAATCATGAAAACTATAAAATTAATGCCTATCCTAATGGCTGGTTTACTGGTTGTTCTGATGGCAAGCTGTGGTCCCGCTTATGTAAATACAGGAGTTGGCTATGGCCCTCGTCCTAATTACGGCTATGGCTATGGTTATAGCCCTTATGGTTATGGATACCGCCCCTATGGCTACTATCGCCCACCAGTGGTAGTAAGGCCACCGGTAGTAGTGCGCCCGCGTTATTCAGGACCGCGTTACTACAATAGCCCAAACGCCCGTCAGGGCTATGGAAATAATGGTGGTGGTTATCGGGGCGGAGGACGCGCCAGAGGTCCGAGGTAATCGCCATTAACCAGCAATAAAAAATCCCGGTACTGTCGAGTATCGGGATTTTTTATTTTTCTATCGAATCTTACCTTGACTGGTTTAAATAGTGGCTGTAATCACCTGATTCAATGAGTGTTTTATCTTCTGACGGGTGATTATAAAGGTATACCCAACAATCGATAAGGGTGCCTTTACAACGAACGGGAACAATCGCCCGAATATATTCGGTTGGTGACTCAAATTCTGATCCAACTCCTTCATAATAGTCCAGATAAGTGAGCACTGTTTCGCTGTTTTTACGGATATCATACACGGTTCCCCGTACTGTTGCTGAGCTGGTTCGGTCATAAACAGCACCCGGATAACTTCCCAGATCGAGAAGCTGACCCGGAAACCAGCCGTCGCCCATATAGTGGGCGCGTTGACGAAGATATTGGGAAAATGCGTTGTCAAAAGTTGGTCGCAGCGTACCATACACGAACAGAAAAGTAGACGTATCGCTCATAATAAGCTAAATAATAGATTTTTAGCCATATTTGCGACTAAGAGCACCAAATTTGCGTTATGGACAAAACAGGTTGAGGCTATGAAAAAGACGAAAATACTTTTACTGACCGCCGTGTCACTGATATTGCTTGAGGTGCCTATCGAAACAATGGCTGCTGCCAGTAAGAATACCACCGAAACAACAGCCATTGGGCGTAAGCGTAAAGGGTATAAACCCAAACGTGGAGGCCTGTTTAACACCGGATTATTTCGAAAGAAAAACCCCTGTGGTTGCCCGAATCATTAAGCAATTGTTAAGAAATAGGATTTATATTATAGTTAGGCCCTCCCTTGGGCCTTTTTTCGTTTTATTAGTTGTAAAATTCTGTGTTTCAGCGTAAAATTTTGTATCTTTGCGGCAAAATTAACTGTCTGGACTGTGATTCGTGTGATTGTTATGATTACGCTGATCTGGATCGATCATAGTTCATCAGGATAATCAGAAGACTATCAGTTCAGGACTGTATGCAAGCAATACGCAACATAGCAATCATCGCCCACGTCGACCACGGTAAAACTACCCTGGTTGATAAAATTATTCATGCGTCTAAGCTCTTTCGGGATAATCAGGAATTTGGCGACCTGATCTTAGACAATAACGACCTGGAACGGGAACGGGGTATTACCATCGTTTCTAAAAACGTATCGGTTCGCTACAAAGACGTTAAAATCAACATTATCGACACACCGGGCCACAGTGACTTCGGCGGTGAAGTTGAGCGCGTTCTTAAAATGGCCGATGGCGTTTGTCTGTTGGTGGATGCCTTTGAAGGTGCCATGCCGCAAACACGCTTTGTGTTAGGTAAAGCGCTCTCATTAGGGCTGAAACCCATCGTCATTATCAACAAAGTTGATAAAGAAAACTGCCGCCCCGACGAAGTACACGAACAGGTATTCGATCTGATGTTTAACCTGGGTGCCACCGAAGATCAGCTCGACTTCCCAACTGTTTACGGTTCGTCGAAACAGGGATGGATGGGGCCGGATTGGAAAACACCAACCGATAACATCACGTATCTGCTCGATACGATTGTTGAACACATTCCGTCGGCTCCGATCAGAGAAGGTCTGCCACAGATGCAGATTACTTCGCTCGATTATTCGGCTTTCGTTGGTCGGATTGCTATTGGCCGCGTACACCGCGGAACGCTGAAAGAAGGTGCCAATATGGCCCTTGTAAAGTCAGATGGATCGATCAAGAAAGTTAAAATAAAGGAATTACACACCTTCGAAGGGTTGGGTAAACTCAAAGTATCGGAGGTTCAGTGTGGTGATATCTGTGCGGTTACGGGTATTGAAGAGTTCGAAATCGGAGATACACTGACTGATGCTGAGACGCCAGAGGCACTTGATCGGATTTCGGTGGATGAGCCGACCATGAACATGCTGTTCACGATCAATAACTCGCCATTCTTCGGTAGAGAAGGAAAGTTTGTGACCTCCCGTCACCTGCGCGACCGGCTTTACAAAGAAATCGAGAAAAACCTGGCTCTGCGCGTCGAAGCAACTGATAGTGAAGACCGGTTCCTGGTATATGGTCGTGGTATTCTTCACTTGTCGGTATTGATCGAAACCATGCGTCGTGAAGGATACGAATTGCAGGTTGGTCAGCCACAGGTTCTTTACAAGGAAGATGAGAATGGCCACAAACTGGAACCCGTTGAGATCCTTGTTGTCGATGTACCGGAAGAGACTGCTGGTAAAGTAATCGAACTGGCTACGCAACGGAAAGGTGAACTGCTGATTATGGAACCGAAAGGCGATTTGCAACACCTGGAGTTTGAAATTCCGTCGCGTGGGTTGATCGGTCTGCGCTCGAACGTGCTGACTTCTACATTTGGTGAAGCTGTCATGAGCCACCGTTTCAAAGAATATCAGCCCTATAAAGGTGCAATTCCGGAGCGGATAAACGGTTCGCTGATTTCAATGACCAGCGGTGTAGCTACGGCTTACTCCATTGATAAACTTCAGGATCGGGGCTCTTTCTTTGTTGAA
The DNA here is from genome assembly GCF_010233585.1 of Spirosoma endbachense. Taxonomy (NCBI): domain Bacteria; kingdom Pseudomonadati; phylum Bacteroidota; class Cytophagia; order Cytophagales; family Cytophagaceae; genus Spirosoma; species Spirosoma endbachense. The sequence goes on along the minus strand of NZ_CP045997.1, from coordinate 2,711,202 downwards.
CCCGGCGACGAAATTTATACGGGTCAGGTAATTGGCGAGCACAATCGCCAGAACGATATCGTTGTAAACGTGCAAACGGCAAAGCAATTGACCAACATGCGGGCCTCTGGTTCGGATAATAACGTTAAGATTGCACCGAAAATCTCGTTTTCTCTCGAAGAATCAATGGAATACATCCAGAAGGATGAATACCTGGAAGTAACGCCAAAGGCGATGCGAATCCGTAAAATCTACCTGGATGAGAACGAGCGCAAACGCAATCAAAATAAGTTCGCGATGGCATAGCCTGCGCTGAACTAACCTGATACTAAAAAAGCCTCTCAGAATATTCTGAGAGGCTTTTTTAGTATTGGTTATTACCTAAAGAGGTTGCACTAATCGAAAGGCAACAGTCTGTTTGATGTTATCTGGAACAACTTTGGGTGTCGTAGCATAACCAGAATTCGATAAGGCGGCTTGTGCGGTAACATATGCGGTCTGTCGGTGAGTGTGGCGATAACCTGCTACAAAGAGCGTTATCCCAACTACAATCATGGCCATTTTTCTCATAACGTTTTTTATAGCACTCAAAAGTTGAATTTCACTTGTAAACACCGTCGGTTCTAACACCACTGCCTCACTGGCCCTAGAATCTGGAAACTGCCCACCAAAGCCACGTGATAAGCCGCCTGTTGCCTGTTGGTTAGGTTCAGTGGGAAGAACGTCCCAATTTTCCTGCTGATGAGAATGCCAGTATACAGACTCCATAGTTCTTCTCTTTAGTTCGTTAGCTTATCGTTTGATTGCGAACACCCGTCAAGGTTTAAGACAATAAAACATATTGAACCGTTGTAACCACTTGAAAATATTTTCCTGAAGCAGAATTGCTCTGGAAAAATAGATCCTGTTCCACTAATAGCCCCTATAAATCAGCGCAATTGAAGTCAGAGACCGGAACCTATAACACAGCAGATCCACGAATTGTTAAGACACCTGTGTTAACGGTATATAGTGAGACGCAAAATAGTCATTTGGTCATCCTTAAAAGCTAATTCCTAATCGAACGGTCATTCGATTATAGACCCGCGTTTCATGTTTGGCGAGTTCATTCCAGAATAGTGGTTTATCTGCCTCTGCTTCCTGACGTTTATAGCTTAGTGACATAATGAAATTGGCGCTGGTTGGCTTTCCAACCCGGAAGCCAATACCCGGCGAAATCACCCAGCCACCCGTTGTTTTATAGCCGGTAGGGTCTTCATTCAACCAGGTAAACCCCCAACCTGTATCGAGGCTTGAGAACACCCGCAGATTTTTCTGTCCCGGCCGGGCAAGGTCATATCGGACACCGGCGCACACGGGCATGATCAATGCTGAATTATACCAGTCAACCCCGATCGTACTGCCAATTGCTAAGCGTGGCCGTAACTGAACACCGTTAAATGACTGAGCAGTGAGATTAACCCGCTTCGCTACTGATTCAGCGGCTTGTATGCCATATCGAACCTGCCCAAAAGAAGCGCCAAACTCCGTCATGTTCGTAAAAACGGGCTTGAATCGCTCGGGTTGCCCAGCGACTAGTGTAGGCACTAACCCCAACAGCATGAGTAGTATCTTTTTCATGGTAGCAAAAGGCGATTTAGTAAGGCCGGCTTACCGCAATTTTGCTGATCTGCCGCAACTGGGCCGGATTCGTATAATCGAACTGGTAGAGTCCGTCGCGACCGATCATGAGCAGTGTTTTGTCAAGCGGAATCACATCGTAGGCATTCATGCCGGTCAGATGCTCCCGTTGTTTGATATCCAGAGCCGATTGCGCATCGAACGTTTTTAAGCCGTGCACACCTTCGCAGATAAAAAGATTGGGAAAATCAATGCCTATGCCGTGTGGATTCTGCATCGGATAACTTTTAAGCAACCGTGGATTCGTCAGACTGGTTATATCGACAACGTCTAATTGATTGGTAAAACCGCCACATTGCGTCCCATCGCGGAGGGTCACGTAGGCAATGTTATCATGAACCACAACCGGGTCGCATACCCTGGCGTGCTGAAACGTAGATAAATGGACGGGATTGGCCGGGTTCGCATTGTCATAAATATGCATGCCTGTCTGTGAGCCGATAAACAATTTATCCTTGTAGGGGAAAATAGTTTCTATGCCCCAGCCCATAGAAATGCGACTACGAGGTGTTGGTTTAGCCGCATTCTGAATGTTGAACAGTTGCATATCTGACTGACTTACCGTATACAGAAAATTGTCGTAGAGGGCAAATCGGGCCATTGATCCGGCTGTCCCATTGGTATTTGGCGCCGATGGGCTTTTTGATGAACTATTGAGCGCATCAAAGACAAAACAGTTTGGACAGTTGTTCGCCCACTGCCCTACGGCATCGCAATCGGTTTTAACGGTTTCTGTTACGTATTCGACCCGTTGGTCGCTTAACATAACGGTTTGTGGATTGACACTCCACGAACCACCCTCAAACTGGCCGCTGGAGAAAATAGACTCTACACGACTCACCTCCTGGGGGTGGGTTGGATCGCTGATATCAAAGGCTACCAGATCCATGTAGCTATCGGCGTAGAGGATATTGTTTCGGACAGCCATATCGCCATTCCCCGGAATGCGCAAAAATGCTACCGGCTGTGGCGATGCAGGATTTCTGTTATCAATGAGATGAATTCCTTCTTTGATCTCGTTGATGAACAGATAGCCGTCTTTGGTATAAATCTTGCCGGGGTTCTGTAACGTTCGGGCGCCTTCGACACGGACACCCTCGCGAACCTGGCGCAGGGTAAGCGTAACGGGTATAAAGCGTTTAAATGTGCGGGTTTCTTCGCATTTGTCCGTGCAACCTGTTAACGCAAAAATAGATAGTACGAACAGGAAAAGTAAACGATTCGCTTTCATAGGCTTAAGGAGTTGAGGTTTTAATTGCAAGACCCTCAACGTATTGAAAGCGTTGGCGCGGTCTACAAATAAAATTACCCGGCTGTCCTGATTACGGCCGGGTAATATTGATCTTACACAAAAAGTTAGCAATACTTAGTCAAGATTTGCCAGTTAGAAATTGCTATAAATCATGGATACTATCGGCTACTGGCTACCGATTATCGACTGTATTCATACGTTGCTCCATCAGCAATGGCAACACCCCTTGGGCTGCGTTCTGACAGAAATAATTTGTTTTCCGATAGCCGAAACGATTGCTGCGTCGTATCGGTCTGATAATAAATTAAGCCGTCACTAATGCCACCATTCGGAAATGCATAGGTGTAAGCGCTGGTTTGAACAGGAATCCCATTTCTACTTTGCTTAAAGCTACCATTAACAAACGAAATCGTCTCGGTATAACCTGCTTCGGCTGGTGTGACTGTTTTCTGGGTCAGCCCATACGTTATTTTTGTAAGGTTCCAATCACCTTTTAATGGCGATTCTGGAAACACGCATCCACAGACAGGTTGCTCCGAACAACTGAATATCAGTGCTATAAGAACGAGCGAAGAAAAGGCAATTCGTAAGCGATTCATGGGGTCAGGACTTTTTTGTAGACTAAAACACCCGCTTTCGGCCCACCGTGGTAAAGACGGAGCTGGGTTTCGGTTGGTGACTCGAAACGGGCTACAGTCTTCAGCTTAGCGTAGTAGTCCTGCTCGAACTGCATCGCTGCGGGCGGACCAGCCTTTTCCGTACTTACTACTTCATTGATCTGCATTGTGCCGTCAATAGTGGCAAACATCCGTGCTGAATACTCATTGACCGATGATTTTCCGCTTGCTAAATAAGGTGTTATATCAATGGGCGGGTTTCTCGTATCATAAGCAAACTGCAACGTGATGGCGTAGGAAGAATCAGGTTCGATCAGCTTCCAGGTGCCAACCAAATTTGCCAATAATGGAGCAACTTCAGTCTCCCGTTTGCCACATCCAATGGTCATGACAAGAATGAGCAGGGAGATGATTAAGCCGTTTTTCATGAATTCGTTTTTGTTGGATCTGCAATTTTCCCAACAAATAACACAGTTCCTGAGGTTTTTTCATGAATAACAAACACAAATGGTCGATCACAGAGCTTAGGAATTGGCATTGACGTTGTAGAAATGCCTCCCGTTGTAACAGCAGCCGCTTCCGTACCTTTCTCATCAACAGCAACAAACGTGTTCTGCTTCACAAAGCTGAGCGTTAAGCCACCGTTTGCGTTCATTTTTGTAAAATCAGCATGATCGGTGAAGGCCGTAGGCATTCCCATACCACTCAGTACACTGTTTAATTTGACTTCATAGGTCAACGTAAACTTTGGTAGGCCAAAATCCAGCACGCCTGCCGCCATATCCTTCTGGAGTTGAGTCCAATCCGAGCCACTGAAATTTTGCAACAGATTATCAGCAGTACTGGATTCGGCCGGTAACAGAACCGTCATGGCGTATTTATCATCACCATAGGGCAGCTCGAACGCCGAATACGATTGTCGAAAAGCCTGGCGTATTGTGCTGTTGAGCCGCATCATGCGTACTGTTGTTTCACCACCCGAGGCCAGCTTGAAAGGCGCGTCGATGGTCTGTTCGGGCTTAAACTGGGTTTTCCAGTCACCCTTAAAATAAAGTGCATTCAGCAGAAACATGACATTATCAGGCTGAATCTGGTCGATTACTTTAGGAATTCGACCATTCGTTTTCTCGCTGGCCCAGGCATTGATTTTACCAACTGTGCTCGGATCATCAAAATTCTGCGCCGAAACCTCAGCCTTAAATTCCTGTTTCAATACATCCTGAAAAGACGTTGCTACCTGAAACGTATTTCTATACCAGACCGAATTGGCTAGTGAAACGGTTACTTTCGGATCGACAATGGGCAGATTTTCCATTAAATTCTGATACGTTTTATTGGCTTCTGCCAATGTCTGCGCATCCAGTTTCAAGGTTTTCTGAATCTCCTGAGCTGTCTGTCCATTCGCACCGTTCAAAATCATGCCGAGTGCGATATGAAGGCTTAGTGGAGAGATAAAAACGTTTTTAGCCTGTCCTTCCTGGGCATTTACCCGTTTCGCCAGATCGAAAGCAAACTGAGTAGTCTGATTTGCGAAAGGAGCTGATACGCGCAGATCGCCGGTTGGTGCATCAGGCGAAGGAGAAACAACGCTGTTCGTGCAACCAACGGCCGTTACTAAAACACCAGTTATAACAGCAGCCAAACTTGAAAAAAGGGTCGTTTTCATAAATGATTGGTTTAAGGGATGCGTTTTTGCCCTACAGTGGCCAGTTGTAAGGCAAAATCCGCCATGGATTATTAGTTACACTCTTTAAATGCATTTCGCTGGGCTCTTAAAGCCTCAACAAGCGGTTCAAAACCCGGAATGGTACTGTTATACTCAAACGTAACCCGGTGTTTCTGATCGCCAACCTGAAGCTCTATGTACTCGGCTCCCCCATCAGCGCAGTCGGGGCAACCAATTCGTTCGGGCTGTTTATTGAAGTTATCCACATTTGCCAGCGCTTTCAGCGCATTCCAGTCAGCCTGACTAATTGTAGTCTGACAGGTTTTGGCTGGGTTTTTTGGCACCCTGCTCGATTCTTTGCGCGTTAGTGTGACTGATGTGCCACTGAAATCATAATCAGATACGCAATAGCCCACACACATCCCGAATGACGTTCCGGTGTGAATCGTCAAGTCATCGGCTACCTGCTCCGTTTGCGGAGAAATGCTCGTACAACCGCCGAGTACCGCAAAGAGCACTATATTGATGATGCGAAGTTTCATAGTCGTATGCTTTAAAAATGATAATTAAGCCCAAAACTCATTCCTGCCGAAGTTGGAGAGCTCTGCACCTGTGACTGTGGTCGGGTACTTTCTCCTAACGTGGGCTGATACATACCGGCCAGCGATGCCGACCAGCGACCTGATGGCCGGTATCGGAACCGGGCTCCCATGGATGCAGCCCAGGATACTGGTCGATAAACGCCATCTTTCCCGGTTATAACAAGATCATCGCCAATCGTGTTGCGCACAAAAATATTGGTTAACAAACCGCCCAGTAGTGCCATGCTCAGGCGTTTGTGTGGGCGTAACTGATAACCCAACTGGATCGGTAGCTGAACAAATTCAAAATTGTTCGCCAACTCTTGCTGGTATGGGTTGCTATAATTCTGAAAACCGTTAGCAGCCGCCAGGTTGTCGTAATTGGCTTTGGGTACATTACTAACCGATGCACTGCTAAGCATTCCAATACTTACGCTATTTCGCACAGCGTTTGCATACAAATTACCTGCTGACGAAGCCCGATCGGTGGCAGTTGTTACTAAACTTATAGTCGATCCTCCGCCAGATTGACTTGGACTTTCAACGGTTGAATGACCGGATAGATAACCAATGCCCGACTCTAGCGACCAATGGTCAGATAGTTGAACACCGGCGCCTGCCTGATAGGCTACCGAGAAATTAGCCCGGTTGTTAATTGTAGGCTGACTGCTTTTGGAGGCATTTGAAAATGCGGCTGTTTGCGTCGAACGAAGCGAAACAGAAGGATTGAATGATCCCGGCATCATACTAACCGAAGCCCACACTTCCCGGGATTCACGCTTTGACTTGGTTTCTTCTGGCTCTAATGGCAGTTCGGCTGGCCGGAACCACACGATCCGTTGAATTCCCGATAATGACCGCAGCTTCATGGGTCGCAGGGCGAGTTTTTCGATTATCAGTCGCTGCGCCTGATCAGCCTCGCTGATACTCATGACACTTGCCGGAGCTGATGTTGTAAAAGCCACAGAAGCAGCCTCCTGCCCCGGTTGTTGAATGAGACCGCTCTTAATTCGGCCTGATCCCTTCGTAATAGCTCTGGAACTAAACCGTTGCTCCTGAGCTGGATTGTATGACCGATTCGGTCGATTGAAATGCTGAGCAACCAAGGGCTGATCAGCAGCGGGTTTTGTTATGGATGATGCTTTTTGTTGAATTGCCAGCGGATTGCTTGTACTTTCTGGATTATTCGCGCGCTTTTCTACAGCGGCAAGCGCTCTTGCTGGTTGATGAGTAGACGGCTTATTTACTGGTGAAGTGGCCAGGTGATCAGGAGCCGTTTGCGGTTGTTCCTGCTGAATAGACCGTTGTGTCCGGGCAATTGGTTGGTTCACCGGTTGGGTACCTGTCAGCCACCAGCCAACTAAAAGTACAGCCACCGCAGCCGCAACACCAAGTCCCCAGGTAAATGGTTTTGACGAAAGTAAACTCCCCCCCCAGAGTGGTAAAATCCGGGAGTCTTCTGATTCATCTAACCGACGTTCGATGGCGTTCCACACACGGGGTGGTGGTGATTCGGAGGCTTCGTCGAAAGCCTTTCGCCAAAAATCGTCCGGTATGTTTTTATCTAATTCATCCATCTCATTAGTATTAGTCACTAGGGTCGACCCAATGCAGGATGCCCATCTGATTGTAGTTTCTGTTGTAAGAGACCCCGAGCGCGGGCATATTGCGATTTCGACGTTCCTTCAGCAATGTCGAGCATTTCAGCAATTTCGGGGTGGTTATAGCCTTCAATAGCATATAAGTTAAACACCGTTCGGCAACCGGGCGGCAGCTCCTGAATGAGTTGTAGCAAATACTGGTAATTCAGGGATGGCAAACTTTCATCGGCCTGAGGAAGTACCGGAGCCAGGTCCTGCACATCAGCGGTATTTTCCCAGGGCTTTAACTTTCTTAGTTGCTTGAGGGCAGTATTAATAACTATACGTTTCAACCATGCTTCCAGCGGACATTCGAATCGGAATGAATCAATGTATCGGTAAATCTTTACAAACGAATCCTGCAAAACATCTTCTGCTTCGTCGGGATCACGGATATACCGTTTGCAAACGACAAAGAGCTTCCCCGCGAATCGCTCATAAAGCTGTCGCTGCACAATCCGGTCCTGTCGTCGGCATCCTTCGACTAATGCGTATTCATCCTGCATATCCTGTTGACAAACCTAATGACCTCCCTCTCAATGAAACAGTTGGAATGAGAGAAAAATTTTTCCAGAATTTGAGAAAAATGACAGTAAAAACTAAAATAGGATAATTTTTACCGGATAAGTTAATAAACGTATCTTTGAAAAATCCTTACTATTGAGCTACTATGAATCGTCGCAACGCCATCCGATACTCGTTGGGTGCCGGTTTAGTGGGGCTTTCTTCCCCGTCCTGGCCAACGGAAGCTCCCCAAAAGAGCCGTTTCAGAATTGGTGCCTGCGACTGGTCGATTGGTCCGGCGGGTGATTCAAATTCATTTGCGATGGCCAAAAAAATTGGTCTTGATGGCGTTCAGGTTAGCTTAAACACAAAGGCTGATTATGAACATCTTCGTCGCCCCGATGTCCTGCAAGCACATAAGGAAGCCGCTCATCAGGCAGGAGTAGACTTCAGTGGTCTGGCCATTGGTTTACTCAACGAAATTCCGTACAAGTCAGATCCCCGAACCGAAGCCTGGGTGCAGGATAGCATTGATGTTGCCAAATCGTTAGGGGTAAAAAATATTCTGCTGGCGTTTTTCTCGAATAATGACTTGAAAAACGATTCGAAAGGCACAAAAGTTGTTATTGAGCGATTGAAAGCCGTTGCGCCAAAAGCCGAAAAAGCAGGTATTGTGCTGGGTATTGAGTCGTGGTTATCGGCTCCGGAGCACCTGGCCATTCTGGAGGCTGTGGATTCTCCGGCCGTAAAAGTCTACTACGACGTTTGTAATTCGTCGGTGATGGGCTACGATATTTTTAAAGAGATTCGGGATCTTGGAAAAGACCAGATCTGCGAATTTCATTTGAAAGAAAATGGCTTTCTGCTCGGCAAAGGTAAAGTAGACCTGATGAAAGTCAGACAAGCGCTGGACGACATTGGTTACTCGGGCTGGCTTCAACTGGAAGGTGCAGTGCCGCCGGGAAAACCGATGCTGGAAAGTTATATCGAAAATAATAAGACTGTGCGATCGCTGTTTGTGTAGAGAGTAACCGTTATGAGAACAACCTTTTCCTTTTCGGCTGGCCCACTTTTCCTGGCAACAGCTTGTTTGCTTTATCTGGCTGGTCAATTAATTCGGCAGCCAAACTCCACTGGAGCATCTTCGCCCGAGAGCGAACCAATCCGGCAACGTAGTATTGTCGTCGGTGCCGATTCGAACACATTGTATGTACCCGATGACCTGGAAGCCACCTTGTGGGCTGAGGCTCCGATGTTCTATAATCCGACCAATATGGATATTGATGCCAGAGGTCGGGTTTGGATTACGGAGGCCGTGAATTACCGAAAATTCAATAATAAGCCGGAAAAAAGGCTCGATCACCCTGAAGGTGAGCGTGTCATGATTCTGGAAGATACCAATGGTGATGGAAAAGCGGATGCCAGTAAGGTGTTCGTGCAGGACCCGGATCTGGTATCACCACTTGGTATTGCTATTATTGGTAATAAGGTTATCGTATCGTGCTCGCCGAATGTAGTGGTTTATACCGACGAAAACGGAGACGACAAGCCCGATCGGAAAGAAGTGTTGCTGACCGGATTTGGTGGTTTAGATCACGACCACTCACTTCATGCCGTGGTAGCGGGCCCCGATGGCAAGTATTATTTCAATACGGGAAATGCTGGGCCGCACGTGGTAACTGATAAAGACGGATGGACACTTCGATCCGGTAGTTTATACGTCGGAGGAACGCCCTATAATAAGATCAACCATGGTAATCAGGTCAGTGATGATGGCCGCGTTTGGACGGGTGGTATGGCCCTACGCGTCGATCCCGACGGCTCGGGCCTGAAAGTTATGGCGCACAACTTCCGGAATAACTACGAAACGGCGCTCGACTCGTATGGCAACATGTGGCAGAACGATAACGACGATCAGGTGGTTGCCTGCCGCACAAGCTGGCTTATGGAAGGGGCTAATGCGGGCTATTTCAGCAGTGATGGCACTCGCTATTGGCAGGCTGACCAGCGCCCCGGCCAAACGATCCCAACGGCTCACTGGCATCAGGAAGATCCCGGTGTCATGCCTGCGGGCGACATTAGCGGAGCCGGATCACCAACCGGCGTGGTTGTGTATGAAGGCGACGAACTTGGTGCCCAATACCGGGGTATGCTGCTGAGCGCTGAAGCTGGCCGAAATGTTATTTTTGGCTATAAGCCTGAACCGTGGGGAGCCGGTTTCCGGCTGCCGCGCACAGACTTTATCAGTACATTTCCCAAAGTCGACGATAATTACAAGTGGAATGATGTTGAGAAAGATACACGCAAATGGTTCCGGCCAAGCGACGTGTCTGTTGGGCCTGATGGAGCCATCTACATTGCCGATTGGTATGATCCCATTGTGGGGGGGCACCAGATGCAGGATTCTAAAGGCTACGGGCGTATTTACCGGATTACGCCCAGAGGAAAAAATCTCAAAGTCCCTAAAATCGACCTTAAATCAACACAGGGGCAAATTGCTGCCTTGCTCAGTCCTGCCGTTAATGTTCGAATGCTGGGTTTTGAGGCACTTCAGGAACAGGGCGACAAAGTCGTCGAGCCAGTAATGGCCCTGTTGTCGTCGCCCAATCCGTACCATCGGGCGCGGGCAATTTTCTTACTGGCTCATCTTGGCTCTGAGGGCCAATTTGAAGTTGAGCGGCTGCTAAAAGCTATTGATGCGCCCGTACGGCTGATAGCCTTGCGGGCCTTACGGAGCATTACCCCGGAAAATTCGAAGAGCAATCCGGCGCTAACGGCATCGCAACGGGCTCTCCTACCCCTGCTCGGAAACCTTTCCCGTGACCCAAGCGCGGCTGTTCGGCGTGAAGTAGCCATTGCGTTACGAGATGTTCCGTTCGCCGATTGTCGACTTATGTTGCTGAACCTGGTCAAAGGCTACGACGGGCAGGATCGCTGGTATCTGAATGCATTGGGGCAGGCTGCCGATGGAAAGGAGGAAGCCCTCATGGCCGATCTGCGGCAGACCATGCCTGAGAATCCGGTTGAGTGGGATCAGCGCACGGCTAATCTGGTTTGGGAACTACACCCCGCTTCGATGGTTTCATCGCTGAAAAAACGAGCCGAAACACCAACCCTCACCGCTGATGCGCGTCGTCAGGCCATAGTCGCATTGGGCTTTATCAAAAGCCTGCCAGCCGCCAAAGCAATGGTCGATTTAACGAAATCGGCGGATAAAGAGATCGCTGATCAGGCAAACTACTGGACTGGTTTCAGACGCGGAAACGATTGGGCTACGCTTCTAAACTGGGATGAAGTCATGCCCATAAAAATAGCGGCTGAGGAACAAAAGATGCTGGATAAACGGCAGCAACTACTCGATGAACATGTGACAGACGCCGAAAAGCGAAAACTCGCGATCGAAATGTCACGCGATGCCGAAGGCGCTAAAGTGCTGATTGGCCTGGCGGCCGATAATAAATTGTCGTATGATTTAATCAAAGTTGCCGGACCCGGTATTCGTACGAATAAAGATCAGACAGTTCGTACAATGGGTAAAGAATATTTCCCCTGGAAACAGCAATCACCAACGGCTTCTGCTACGGCCGCTGTCGTTACTCCTTCTACGCCAGTTGTTTCGAGCCAAAACGAACCAGCTAAAACAACGGTAAGTGAGCCAATCGCACTTAAAATAGCCAATTCGTCAGAACCAGATTCGCCGATTGCTAAAATAGCGATGCTAACAGGTGATGAACGGGCAGGCCGAACCGTCTTCAGAGCGAATTGTATCACCTGCCATCGGCACGGTCAGCAGGGAAATGATATCGGGCCTGACTTAACCCAGATTCACCAGAAATTTGATAAAAATGGGCTACTGGATGCCATTATTAATCCAAGTGCTGGTATCGCATTTGGTTATGAACCCTGGCTCATTACCACTAAAGGTGGGCAAACCTACTACGGTTTTCTGGTTAGCGATGGAGAGCAGTCCGTTGTCATAAAAGGTCTCAAGGGGCAGAAACATTCAATTCCAACGAATCAGGTTTTTTCGCGTCGGCAATACAAGACCAGTCTCATGCCTGACCCTACAGCCATGGGGCTGACTAACCAGCAATTAGCTGATTTGTCGGCGTTTCTGTTAAAGCAATAATAAGAAAAAAGGTGATTGGAAAACGGTTCTTCAATCACCTTTTTTCTTAATCACTTAACTACATAACCAAGCTTTGCCAACTCCGGAGCGGTGAGATTAATGACGTTGATATCCAGCTTGATCGGCGATAAGGGCGTATCGGTAGTATCGGTTTTTACCGCAACAATTGCATCGATCACCTCCATCCCTTTAAAGACCTGTCCGAATACGGTAAATTTATCATCGAGACGGTGTTCGCCTTTTTTGTTTTGTACGATGTAAAACTGACATCCTGCTGAAAGCATTTGCGGATTGTTGTCGCGGCCAGCGCCAACGGCTCCATATATGTGCCGAATCGCTGGCCTGAATTCTGGTTTCAATAAATAAGGGGAGTCGGCAAAGCCAGCCGGTGTATCCGGGCAGCCACCCTGTGCCACAAAATTTTTGATTACGCGGTTAAACGTTAGTGTGTCCCAATAATTCTGATTAGCAAGCTTCATGAAACTGGCCTTATGGTTGGGAGTTTCGTCATAAAGCCAGAAAAGCACCTCGCCCATGTTGGTTTTTATCTGCCCAATCGGGTAGGTTTTGGGGGGCTTTGATGGTGTCGCCAAAGAAATGATGTAGACGAGAAGAAGCAGGACGTTTGGCATAAGCACATAAAGTTAGTGTAGCGAGTTATACAGACTTTAAATATACCGAGGGAAAAGCAGGATATTAAACCCTCTCCCTCAAATCAGAATCATAGTGGCAAGCGTTGTGGAAAAACAACTGTACTTTCATCTATCCCAACGACCTACCTTCGCTGTAAGCTATGAATCCGATTATGACTTTATTTTTTGTTCTGCTGGCGCTGGCGGCTTCAGCCCAGAAAAACCAGAACACTCCGGCAAGTCAGCCTGATTATGCGCGTGACTGGAAACGGGCTGATTCGCTGGCAGCTAAAGGCTTGCCCAAATCAGCACTCGACATAGCAACCCGGATTTATAAGGAAGCTAAAGCAACCCGCAATTACCCGCAAGTGGCCAAAGCGGCCATGCACCGGATGATTTTCCGGAGTTATTCCGACGAAGATGCTTACGTGGAGCTTGTACGATCACTTCAGAGTGATATTCAGGATACACCCGAGCCATCAAAGTCGGTCCTGCAATCGGTGCTGGCCGACATCTATTGGCAGTATTTTCAGCAAAATCGCTACAAATTTTATGATCGCGCCACGACAGGACGGCCCACCAAAGGTTCAGGTAGTGCTGTTTCGGATAAGCCTGAAAAAACGACTGACTCCACCGCTGATTTCAGAACGTGGGATGCCCAACGGCTTGTTGGCGCGGTAACGACCGCTTATCTGGCTTCCGTTCGGGCAAAAGACCTACTACAAAAAACACCGCTTGCCGAGTTTGACGCGCTTCTGGAAAAAGGCGATGCTGATGCTCGTCCACTTCGGCCAACGCTTTACGACTTACTGGCGCATCGGGCTATCAGTTTCTTCCAGAATTCGGAACCTGATTTGTTGAAGCCTGTTTTCAAATTTGACCTTGATAAACCTGATTACCTGGCCGGACCAGATGTATTTGCGAAGCTGATTATTCAAAGTCAGGACTCATTGTCAGGGCGTTATCACGCACTGCTCTTATACCAGCAACTCGTAACTTTCCACTTGCCGGATAGTAACCCAGCCGCGCTGGCCGATGCTGATGCGTTACGATTGGCGTTCGTACACCAGCATAGTGTTGTGCCCAATAAGGATTCGTTATATAGTCAGGCGCTCGAAAAACAGGTTACACAGTATAAAAATCAACCTGCTGAAGCGATTTATGCGTATCAACTGGCGGAGTTTTTGGCAAATTTTGGCAGCCCTATCCGGCCACTGGACGATGAGGATGATTTAACAACTGAGTCCGTAGATCCTGGTCCTTCGCGTTGGAACAATAAACGGGCCGCCGATATCTGCCGGGATCTCGTCAGGCGGTTTCCTAAAACATTGGCTGGGCAGCAGACTTTTCAGTTGTTAAATCGGCTCCTTACTCCTTCGTATACCGTACAGGTAGAGCGGGTAAATGCGCCAGACCAGCCATTCAGAGCCTTGGTAAATTACCAGAATGTGAGCAAAATCACCTACCGGATTATTAAGCTGACGGTGTCCGAACTGGATACGTACCGCATTAATAATGGGGACGATGAGCAACGAAAAAAGTTTACTGCCTGGCTAAAACGTCCCGTTATCGCTGAAAAATCAGTGACGTTGCCCGATGATGGAGACCTCAATCGTCATTCTGTTGAAATGCCACTGAAAGGGTTGCCTGTTGGGCACTATTTACTGTTGGCGATAACCGATGATAAGTTTCAGGAGAAAGCAGAATCAGTTCAATATTCGACCTTTTCGGTCTCCCGACTTGGCTATCTGCTTCAGCCAATGAACAACGGTGAAGCATCGCAAAAGTTAATCGTAACGAATCGTTTGACAGGTGCTCCTTTACCGAACGTGTCTGTCGCCATAATTGAATCACCCAGAACGGCCTCTGGTAAGAAACAGGTTCGAACAGATACAAATGGGCAGGTTAGAATTTCAGTAAGTGAAATGCCGGCACAAACGGCATTCTCATACCTGATAGCGGAGGGTAATGACACGCTGCTTTCAGACCGGCAATATCATTATAGCTACAATAATCGCCAGAATGGCGAGCAGCCCCGTATCTATGGACACCTGTTCACCGATCGGGCCATCTACCGGCCAGGTCAGCTAATTTATGTGAAGGGACTGCTGTATGAAGGCCAGATGAATCAATATGCTGTCGTGATGAACCGGGACGTAAAGCTTGAATTGATCGATCATAATGGCGAACGGGTAACTCAACAGACGCTGAAAACGAACGAATTCGGCACGTTCAATACCAGTTTTACGGCACCCGTCGGCAAATTAACGGGCACAATGACCATTCAGACATCCTTTGGGGCCGCCAGCATTCGGGTTGAAGAATACAAACGACCAACATTTGAGGTCAAGGTTAAGCCGATCAAACAATCGTTTAAGCTCGAACAAACGGTTAGCCTGACCGCAGAAGCCAAAACATTTTCCGGGGCTGTTGTCGATGGGGCCGATGTTCGCTATCGAATTGTCCGGAAACTTCGGGAACGCTGGTATTGGTGGTATGATCACAGGGGCGGAGGTTCTCGCACTACAAATCAGGCCGAAATTGCCAATGGAGTGGCTCAAACGGATGCGAAAGGAAATGTTGTCATTGCCTTCACGGCGGTGCCCGATCGACAAAAGGCGCGTCAGGATAATCCCGTTTTTGAGTTTGAAGTAACGATCGACGTAACCGACCGCGCTGGCGAAACCCGAAGCACTACTCAAACGCTTCAGATTGGTTATTCGGCTTTACAGGCCGAATTAACGATTCCGGAGCAGGTGGAGAAAGATAAAGCTGCTGCTTTTCCAGTAAAAATCACGAATCAGTCGGGTGAGAAGGTATCCGCGAAAGGGCAACTCACGGTTTACAAACTCCAGGCACCAACGCGTCCTTTACGTAATCGGCTCTGGGCACGTCCCGATCGTCAGTTGCTGAGTCGGGAAGAGTTTGAACGACTCTTTCCAAATGACCTTTACGCCAATGAAAACGATCCCCGTTCGTGGCCTAAAGGCGAAGTTGTGCAGCAACAATCCATTACAACCCCGGCAGATTCACTAATCAAGCCCGATTTGAACCGCTATGCCGTCGGAGACTATGTGGCAGAACTGACAGTTAAGGATTCGGCGGGAGAGACAACGAAAGAGCGGGTATTTTTTGCAGTTGTAGACGATAAACAACCGATCGCATCCACACGTACGGATGGATGGGTACAGGTTCGCAAAGCTACTGTTGAACCCGGCGAGGAAGCGATCTTTCTCGTTGGTACGAGTCAACCCGGTTGGGTGTTGATGACTGTAGAAGAAAATCATGTCATCGTGAGGGAGGAATGGTTTAAAACCGATGGCCGTCCCCGGCGTATAAGTCTGCCTGTTACCGAAAAACAACGGGGTGGATTTGGGGTCTATTGTTCAATGGTACAAAATGGACGCCTGTATCAGAAATCACAGCCAATAACCGTTCCGTTCACCAACAAGCAACTCACCATCGAAACCCAGACGTTTCGGAATAAACTCAAACCAGGCCAACAGGAAGAGTGGATACTAACCATTGGTGGTCTTAACGGCGTGCCAGCTGAGATGGTAGCTACTCTTTACGATGCATCATTGGACGCGTTCGATGTGCTTAACTGGCCAACATCTGTTTATCATCCCTATTTCCCTACGTTTTATGGCTGGCAGTCGGGAAGTTTCAGCACCCAATCAAGTAGCTTCCTTATCGCTACTTACCATCCGCAGTCACCTGCTCCGGTTCGGCACTACGATCAGTTAGGATGGATGGGATACCAGTTTGCGCCCTATGGCAATCGACCATTCGTTCGCAATCCTGTTGGCCCCAATGGCTCGTCAGACGGTGCGATTCAGGTAACGGTTCGACGCTCTGGGAAGGCCATCAACGGCACAATAAAGCAAAAAAATGGGACGGCCGTAGAAGGTGCCAACATTTTGATTCGCGGTACGGTTAACGGAGCTATATCTGATAAAAAAGGGAACTTTGCACTAACTGCTGATTCAGAAACCGGTGAGATCACATTGGTTTTTTCGCAGATCGGTTATATAATCAATGAGGTGACAATCAAACAAAAAGCGATATCATTTCAATTGATGCCCGATGCCCGTGCGCTGAATGAAGTCGTTGTGGTGGGTTACGGAGCCCAGAAAAGAATGGAGGCAGCAGGGGGATCTATAC
This sequence comes from Spirosoma endbachense, assembly GCF_010233585.1. Classification (NCBI taxonomy): domain Bacteria; kingdom Pseudomonadati; phylum Bacteroidota; class Cytophagia; order Cytophagales; family Cytophagaceae; genus Spirosoma; species Spirosoma endbachense. The sequence continues at coordinate 2,694,358 of NZ_CP045997.1, read as the reverse complement.
GGGCTATGGCGGCTCCCGCAGCGGCCTCAATGGCCGATGGATTTGCTCCGGGGCAAGCTTTGGCAAAAGAAGCTGCTCCGGACGAAGCGCCTAAAAAGCAAACGGAGCTAATCAACCCCCGCAAAAATTTCAATGAAACAGCCTTCTTCATCCCTGAAATCAAAACGGATGCTCAGGGGAGGGTTGTTTTGAAATTTACGATGCCCGAAGCTCTTACACGCTGGCGTTTGCTGGCCTTTGCCCATACGAAAGACTTGAAAATAGGCACGCTGGAGCGTGAGATCGTAACGCAGAAAGAGCTGATGATTACGGCAAATGCCCCCCGCTTTCTGCGCGAAGGCGACACCATTCGCGTAACGGCCCGCATCAACAACCTGACCGACAAGGTCATGCCCGTGTTGGCGAACCTTAGCCTGTCAGATGCATTGACGGGTGAGCCCATCGATCAGAAACTGGTGCGCACAAGTCTGCAAACGTCAGCTACGGTAGCCGCCGGACAAGGACAAAGCGTCGGTTGGACGCTCGTTGTTCCGGCGGGTCTGGAAACCGTGACCTGCCGATTGACCGCCCGATCGGGTACGTTTACTGATGGCGAGGAATTCACTGTACCTATATTACCCAATCGGATGCTCGTAACGGATACGCAGCCATTTTGGGTAAATGGCCGGGAAACGAAAGAATTCAAGCTTAAAGGGCTGACAAACTTAAATCCTGAATTACCCGTCCAGCACGAACGGCTAACGGTTGAGGTAACGAGCAACCCAACGTGGTATGCCTTACAGTCGCTGCCGTATCTGATGGAATACCGTTACGAATGTGCCGAACAATTGTTCAGCCGTTTGTATGCCAATAGCCTGGCAGCTCATATTGTTGGTAGCAAACCAGCCTTTAAACAGGTCATCGCCGAATGGCAGAAAAATCCGCCTAAAAGCCCACTCCAATCGAATGAAGAACTAAGAGCCGTGGCCCTCGAAAATTCACCGTGGCTGGCCGACGCCCGGTCAGAAGCCGCGCGACAATCGCAATTGGGCCAATTACTCGATCAAAACCGGATGGCGGCTGAGCAGGAAAGGGCCTTTGAAAAACTACAGCAATTACAAACGTCCGGTGGAGGCTTCCGGTGGTTTGGTGGTATGGAGCCAAGTCTGTCTATGACTTTGCATGTTCTGAGCGGATTCGGGCATTTGCAGAAGCTGGGCGTTCGTTTTCCAGATGATATGCAGACTAGCCTGAGCGAGATGCAAACGAATGCCATTCGCTATGCTGATGCCGAAATGAAGCGTTGGGTTCAGGAGCAGAAGAAAGACAAAGCGGCCCCATTTCGGTATTTTTCGGCCATTCAATACCTATACGCCCGCAGTTTTTATCTCGACAAGCCAGTGGATAAAGACATGCTCACGTTTCTAAAACAGCGTGTGTCCGACGATTGGCTGAAGCAAAGCCTACAGGGTCAGGCACTCTCGGCAATGGCGCTGTATCGGTTTGGTGATAAAGTGACACCAGCCGCTATTTTACGATCACTGCTCGAACGGACGCGGCAATCGGAGGAGTTAGGTACCTATTGGCCCGATAATACCAGCGGGTTGTACTGGTATCAGACGCCTATCGAAACGCAGGCTTACCTGATCGAAGCGTTTGATGAGATCAAACAGGATCGCGCTGTTGTCGATAACATGAAGCGTTGGTTACTCCGTCAGAAACAGACGCAGTCATGGTCATCGACTAAAGCCACCACGGAGGCTATTTATGCATTGTTGCTCCGGGGCAGCGACTGGCTCGATACAAAGCCGAATACACAGGTAAGCCTTGGTGGACAATCCATCGAAAGTCGGGTAACAAAAACCGAGACCATCACCGGGTATCAGAAAGTGACATACGCTGCGTCTGAAATCAAACCGGAGATGGGCGTTATTCAAATCACCAAAAAAGCTGATGGTCCAGCCTGGGGTGCCTTGTATTGGCAGCATTTCGAACCGCTCGACCGGGTTATGCCCGGAAGTGCCGGGCTATCGGTTCAGAAGACCCTTTATGTTCAGCACGATTCTCCAAAAGGGCCTGTGATAGCGCAGGTAACCCCGCAAACAGCGCTCAAGCCCGGCGATCTGATCAAAGTTCGGTTAATTCTAAAGACTGATCGGGCGATGGAATACGTTCATCTGAAAGATGGCCGCGCATCGGGTTTTGAGCCCGTAGCCGCATTATCGGGCTATAAGTATCAGAATGGATTGGGCTATTATGAATCTCCCCGAGATGCCAGTACCGATTTTTTCATGAGTTACCTCCCCGTAGGAACGCATGTATTCGAGTACGATCTGCGGGTAGCGCAAACGGGTGACTTTTCGGCGGGTGTCGCTACGGTTCAGTGTTTCTATGCGCCGGAATTTGCGGCTCATTCCGCTGGCGAACGGGTGAAAGTGAAGTAACGCGTGGAAGCCATTGCTCTCTATAGGGTGGCAATGGCTTCTAGTTCAATACCAAATCCATAATGGAGGGGTAGGACAGGTACAACCGATCGAGCCGGGCGATGGTCGCCAAAAAATTGGGTATACACTTGATTGACGGTTCCCCAGGCACTGATATCGGCAATAAATACGGTAACTTTTATCACCTTCTCCCGGGTGCTGCCAGCAGCTTGCAGAATTGCGTCCAGATTTTTCAGGATCTGCTCCGTTTGTTCCGAAAAAGTGGCGTCAGTAAGTTTTTCGCCGGAGGGCGTAATTGGTAAAATGCCGGATAAATACACTAAATCACCGTGCACAACAGCCTGTGAATAGTGACCGCCTGGTTTAGGCGCATTGGGTGTTTCAATGAAGGTCATGGTGAGCAGACTACGTTGTAAAAAGAGTTCGAATGTAAAAAAGCAATCCGGGCAAATTGGTTCGTTTGATACCTGTTTGCCCGGATTGCTTTTTACTGATAGTTATGCCTTTGGCTTCAAGCCGTGCCACGGTTACTACTGATACGCAAACAAACCGTGGTACGGCTTGAAGCCAAAGGCATAACTGTATATTTCTTGCTCAAATAATAGCATCAAGTAAGGCTGTTACCAGCGAAACAACAATACTGAACAGTAAAGCGGCAATGAAGCCGCTCACGTGAAATCCACTAACGAGCGAGTCAGTTAGATACACCATTAGCACATTGATAACGATCAAAAATAAACCGAGCGTTATAATCGTAATGGGAATGGTCAAAACGGTTAAAATCGGCTTGACAAAGGCATTCAATAAGCCGAGAACGATCGCTACGACTAAATACGTGCTGGCTCCGCCCGTTACCGAGATACCTGGAATGAATAAACTGGCGACATAAACGGCCACCGCGCTGATGAGAATACGAATAATCAGTCCCATGAAAAGAAGCTTGTGTTTGGTGAGCAACGTTGCTCAATCACCGCTCTGGTGCGTGACAACGTCGAACAACAAACCGTAAACCCGAATCTATTGTTTTTGATGGCGTGACTGTAATACGGCTACAATGTCGTCCAGATGCATATTTTTCTGTTCCAGAAGAACCAGAAAATGAAATAGCAAGTCGGCAGCTTCGCCTTTAAACAAATCGTCGTTGTCGTCTTTCGCTTCAATGACCAGCTCAACGGCTTCTTCTCCTACTTTCTGCGCAATCTTATTTACCCCCCGATTAAATAGTGTTGTTGTATACGATTTATCGGACGGATTAACCTTGCGGTCATGAATGATGTTTTGTAAGTAGTTCAGAAACTGACCTTTGCCTTGATTCACTTCGTCAAAACACGTATCGGCACCCGTATGACAAACGGGTCCGGCCGGGTTAGCTTTGATTAATAACGTATCGCCATCGCAGTCTACCAGAATTTCGCGAACGTGTAGAAAATTGTTCGATGTTTCGCCTTTCGTCCAGAGCCGCTGTTTGCTTCGACTAAAGAATGTTACAATCTTATCGGTAACGGTTTTATCGTATGCTTCACGATTCATGTAGCCCAGCATCAGCACTTTGCCGGTTTCGGCATCCTGAATTACAGCGGGAAGGAGACCGTCGGACGATTTATCAAAATTTATATCAGCATTCATGCTACAAAGGTAAGGTGCTAGGCGCGAATCGTCTGCACAAAGGCCCGAATGCTCTCAGCCGAAGTACCTTTTTCTTCCAGATGCCGGATAAAAGCACTACCAACAATGGCACCATTGGCATATTGGCTGGCCGTATCAAAGGTTTCGTGGTTATTGATGCCAAAACCGATCAGGCGTGGATTCCGAAGATTCATGGCCTGAATTCGTTCGAAATACGCCTTCATAGGGCCAGTAACACCTTTTACAGAGCCGGTAATGCTGGCCGATGAAACCATATAAATAAACCCGTCCGACTCTGCGTCGATGTGCCGGATGCGGCTTTCGGAGGTTTGGGGTGTAATCAGGTTCACATTCAGAATCCCATATTCGCGGAAGGTCGGTGCATATTCCGTGAGGAAGAGATCAAGCGGAAGATCAGGCAGAATGACGCCATCTACGCCAACTTCCTGGCATTTTTGGCAGAAGTTTTCCACGCCGAATTGGAGAACAGGATTGATGTATCCCATTAGCAGAATCGGTACGGTTATTTCGCTTCTACAACCGGCTAACTGAGCAAACAGCGTTTTTAGCGACATCCCGTTATGCAGTGCTTTTCCATTGCTTTGCTGAATGGTTTCGCCATCGGCAACGGGGTCGGAATAGGGCATTCCTATTTCAACAATATCCACCCCGGCTTCCTGTAAGCCGCGTAGAACAGTTATCGTATCAGCAAGTTCCGGGAATCCGGCTGTGAAATATACATTCAACAACCGTTCGCTTTTCTGCGTAAACAGTTCGATGATGCGGTTTTGAGTCAATTCTTGTGTCATTGTAACGCGGGTGAAAACCCGTTGTTATAGGCAATTACTAACCATTGCAGATTTTCGCCCGCCCGTCAATGGCTATAAATACTTTGAATACGTACTTAAATCTTTATCACCCCGGCCCGACAGGCAAACAACCACGACATCTGTCTGTTTTAGTCCCATTTTAGACAGGGCCGCCAGCGCATGGGCTGATTCCAGTGCGGGAATAATCCCCTCGAGCTTACTCAGTTCAAACCCAGCCTGTAGGGCTTCGTCGTCCGTGATCGCGTAAAAATCACCCCGGCCAGAATCAAACAGATGAGCATGAAGAGGGCCAATTCCGGGATAATCCAATCCGGCCGAAATGGAATAGGGTTCAATCACCTGACCATCTTCGGTTTGCATCAATATTGTGCGACTTCCGTGCAATACCCCCGGTTTGCCGAGAGCTGTCGTTGCGGCCGAATGCCCCGATGTAACACCCTGCCCTGCCGCTTCTGCTGCAACCAGGCGCACCGACGGTTCATTCAGATAGTGGAAAAATGCACCGGCAGCATTACTGCCTCCACCAACGCAGGCGACGACATAATCTGGATTTTCGCTACCCGTCTTGACAAGCAGTTGTTTCTTGATTTCCTGTGATATCACCGACTGGAATCGCGCGACCATGTCAGGATAAGGGTGCGGACCAACAACCGAGCCAATGATGTAATGCGTATCGACCGGGTTGTTGATCCAGTGACGCATGGCTTCGTTGGTCGCATCTTTCAAGGTCTGGCTACCCGATGTGGCTGGTATGACGGTAGCGCCTAGCATCCGCATCCGGTCAACATTGGGCTTCTGCCGTTCCATATCAATGCTGCCCATGTAAACAATGCATTCCAGACCCATCAGGGCACAGACGGTGGCCGTAGCGACACCATGTTGCCCGGCGCCCGTTTCGGCCACGATTCGTTTCTTACCGAGCCGTTGTGCCACCAGCATCTGGCCGATCGTATTATTGACTTTATGCGCTCCCGTATGGCACAAATCCTCCCGCTTGAGGTAAATCGTTGCGCCAATTTTCTCGGAAAGCCGCTTGGCCAGAAACAGAGGGGTTGGCCGGCCGACATAATCTTCCAGCAATTGCCAGAACTCAGCCTGAAATGCAGGATCTGCTATAATCTGAAGGTAATTCTGCCGTAGTTCTTCGACATTTGGGTAGAGCATTTCAGGAATAAATGCTCCGCCGAAGTGGCCGTAAAAGCCTTTCTCGGTAACCTCAAAAGAGGTTGTTGGTTCAAGAGTGGTTTGCATGATAATCAATGCTTTACTAAACGCAATCCCAGAGCTGGGAGGTGATTGAAGTCATTATCGGTTGTGTGTAGTTCCAAATCCAGATAGAGCGCGGTAGCAGCAATCCAGATATCGTTTTTGCCCATGTTGCGGGCGGAAGATTTGAGTGGAGTGTCTGTAGCTTTCCCTGGCTAAAAGCATCTATCTGGGCATAGACAGGAATAATATCCAGTTCTATATCTGAAATCGGATAGCGGTCAATCATATACCGCATAAAATCTATTTTCTGAGCGCCCCAATCTGCTTTTAATGAAAAAGCCTCTAACTCACCGATAACCACAATAGGAATTATGGTTTGTATGGGAGGTAAATTCCTTGTTCGGATATGATTGATCAGAAGATTTGTATCATAAATCATACAGTCCCTCTGTCACTAACCGCGAGCAACTCATCCATACGCCTATTTTCGTCTTCAGTGAATTCCGGGAACTCTAGCAAAAAAGGTTCTCGTATAGCTGTTTCTTCAAAAAATCGTTCGGCACCCCAGCGTTTTATATCACTGGGCTTATAGATATTCAACTGCCCTTTTTTCATAGGCGGAATCGGATCTTCTATATGCTTCGTCGTTTTCATCAGCGTTGTTGTTTAGGCATTTAACACGAGAAACTAACTAACAGTTGCCCGTTCCGCTTAGACTGTTTCTTCTTCCTCGATTGGACGAAGGCGGGCGATGAGTTCTTTCACTTTAGCGACGTCTTTTATTCCTGGTGAGATTTCGACCTGGCTATTAACGTCTACACCGTAGAGCTTCAACCCTTTCAGAGCCGCCAACTGATCAAGGTTATCCAAACCAATGCCGCCACTGATGAAAAAGGGTTTTTCGTTATCGTAACGTTTCAGGATGCTCCAGTCGAACGTGACGCCGTTACCGCCCGGCTGATCTCCTTTGGCATCGAACAGAAAAAAGTCGCAGTGAGCTTTATAATTGTTCAGCATCGAAAAGTTGAACGACTCATCGACCCGAAACGCTTTAATGAGACTCAGCCCCCGATTCCGCAGGCTCCGGCAATATTCCGGATTTTCGTTGCCGTGGAGTTGAACGTACTGAAAATCGTACTTCTTAACGCTACGAAGAATATAATCGGGACTAGCGTTTACAAACACGCCCACTTTCCGAATCGATCGGGGTAAGGCTTTGACCACTTCTTCGTTTAGATCATCACCTACGAAGCGGGGCGACTGATCGTAGAAAATAAATCCGACAAAATCGGGGCCAAGGGCGGCAATCTCTTTCAGGTTCTCAGCGTCTCTCAGACCGCACACTTTTATTTTCATGACGTAAACGAGTTTGCAAAGGTGGGCATGCGTGAAGTAAAATCGGTTACTATCGATCGTAAAGCAGCGGCTGGGTCGGCGGTTTTCATAAATGCTTCGCCAATCAGAAACCCATCGAAACCTGCACGAAATAATGTATACATGGTTTCTGCGTCGTGCAGACCGCTTTCCGTTATCTTTCCAAACGTGTCAGGAATCCGCTCAACCAGTCGTAATGACGTATCGATGGACGTAGTGAACGTCTTGAGATTACGATTATTGACCCCAACCAAATCGACACTGACACACAGCGTCTGGTCGAGTTCGTCTTCATCGTGAACTTCGAGTAATACCTGTAACCCGAGATCCTGTGCCTGCTGGCTAAGCTCCAATACTTCGGCAGGTGTCAGACAGGCAGCAATCAACAGCACCAGATCGGCTCCCCAGGCTTTGGCTTCGAGAAGTTGATACGGGTCAATAACAAAGTCTTTCCGAAGAATCGGCGTCAATGGGTTGGCCAGTCGGGCGGCTTGCAGATCGGCAGGAGTGCCGCCAAAAAAGGGCTCGTCGGTCAACACCGACAACACGGCAGCACCAGCCTGTACGTAACCCTGAGTCGTGGTGGCTACGTCGGCCTGAGCGTTAATAATTCCTTTGGAAGGTGATTTACGCTTAAATTCGGCGATGATACCCGTTGAATGCAAACCCTGAATCGCTTCACGCGCCGATAGGGGCTGCCGTTTGAAGTCGGGCATCTGTTCCAGCACAGAGGCTGGAGTGGTAGCTTTGCGCTGCTCTACTTCGATTCGCTTTTGGGCAATTATTTCGTCAAGAATCGTCATATGGAGTAAGAGGGCGTAAGACGCTGGACGAAAGGCGAGCTCATCTGTCGGTTGTCTGTGTGCTTTTCTCTTGCGTCTAATTAGTTTATCAATTTCTTAAAACATGCCAACGCCCGTTTGCTTTCCAGCGATTCGCGAGCCATAGCTACAGCGTCTTCCCGCGTAGTAACCTGCTCAGCCGCCAGCAACGCCATCGCCGAATTGGCCAGAACAGCCTGTTTCTGAGCTATTGTCGCTTCATCGTTAAGCACATTCATGAATATCTGTGCCGACTCATCGAGTGTTTGCCCACCTGCCAGCAATTCAGGCGATAATGTGCTCATTCCCAAGTGCTCAGGCATAAGAACCTGCTCTGTCTGATTGCTGATGACCTTAAACGCACCCGTCAGCGAGATCTCATCGTAACCGTCGAGCGCATGGAGTATCATAAAGCGCTTATCGGTTTGCTGATAAAGGTACGCATATAATCGCGCCAATTCAAGGTTAAACACGCCAACGAGCTGTTTTTGAGGCCTTGCAGGATTAATCATTGGACCCAGCACATTGAAAAATGTCTTTACTCCCAGATCCCGTCGAATAGGAGCCACGTTTTTCATAGCCGGGTGAAACAGGGGCGCGTGGAGAAAACAAATACCGGCTGTTTCCATCTTGCGCTGCAACTCACCCACATCGTTGGTAAACTGGTAACCGAGCCGTTCCATAACGGTTGATGAGCCAACGAGCGATGACACGCCATGATTGCCATGCTTCGCCACACATTGACCTGCGCCCGCAACCACAAAAGATGATAAGGTCGATATGTTGAATGTGTCCTTGCCATCTCCTCCCGTACCGCAAAGATCCATGGGATCATAAGCCGCAAGATCGACCGGAAGGCATAGTTCAAGCATGGCGTCCCGAAAGCCTTCCAGTTCTTCCAGACGAAGGCTTCGCATCATATAAACAGTCAGAAACGACGCGATTTGCGCCGGATTATATTCACCCCGACCAATACCCAGCAGCACTTCGCGGGCCTGGTCTTTGGTAAGGAATTTGTACTCAAACAGGTGGTTTAGAATGGCTTTCATAGACCAGGGGTAAAAGAGAAAAACGATTAATCCGCTCGTTTGGTTAGGCGCATCATTTGGTACGCTCCTTTTTGAAAATGATAATCAACAGGTATAATATCGACCTGAATGCCGTTGGCCAGACAGGCGGCCGAAACTCGATCCAGGTAAGGCGATGGCTCTCCAGTTAGCGAAATCAGTGGAAAAATGCGGATTTCACTGGCGATTCGACTCAGTTCGGATATTGACTCCAGATGAAACGCTTCCGATAGCTGTTCTGAATACAGGAAAAGCAGATGCGAACACAACACCAAGTCAAACGACTGATCCGTAAAAGGCAGTTTAGGCAACTGATTCGACAGGTAGCGACCCTGTTGCTTTCCATGCTCGTAATCGCTCAGAAATAGATTCATTGCCTTCATTCGTTCACGACCCAGTTGATCGACATCTTGAAAAGCTGACCAGTTATAGTGATCCGCATTTTTATGCATTTGTTCAATTACTGTCCCGTACGTATCGCTAATCCGTTTTTCAAGCTCCTCTGCTGAAAAAGTGTAGATCGGGTCAATCGAAACCACCGAATGGCCAGCCGCTGCGCTTTCGGCATTGAAACTGGCCGGTCCATCACCAACTCCCAGTATGCGTTTTGTCAAATCGCTGGCAGTCAGGTTAAACATTCGCTGGTACTCATCCAGTGTTCGGCCCCAGGGAACGATTTCGTTCAGTTTCATGCAGTCAGCCAGTTCTCGATCATCTTCACCCCGTTCTCGGTCAGAACGGATTCTGGATGAAATTGAAGCCCTCTCACGTCGTGACGAATGTGTGTCAGGCCCATTACACGACCATACTCATCTAGGGCTGTGATCCGAAGATCGGCAGGCATTGAATCTGGAACAACGGTCCAGGAATGGTAACGACCTACGGTTAATACATCGGGAATGTCGGTAAAGAGACGCTCTGATGAATCGGTTACGGTAGCGCGGTGGGCGACGCCATGTAGTACATCGCCGAGGTTTTCGAGCCGGGCACCATAGGCCTCACCAATACCCTGATGGCCCAGGCATATGCCGAGAATGCTCTTGGTTGGCCCATATTCGGTTACAAGATCCTGCATAATGCCCGCTTCAGATGGAATGCCCGGCCCTGGTGAAAGCAGAATCTTGTCATACTGGCCGACTTCCTCAAGGGTGATCTTGTTGTTCCGAATCACATCCGGCTTTTCGCCTAATTCCCGCAGAATATACACGAGATTGTAGGTGAAGGAATCGTAATTATCTAAGACTAGAAGTTTCATGGGATTAAGCGTGAAGAGTAGATTTTATATAATGAACTTATTCTACATTCTTCATTGGTTAAAGTGTTTTTGCCTGTTCAATGGCCATCCGAAGCGCGGCCAGTTTATTATGTACCTCCTGTAGTTCACTTTCAACGACCGACTTGGCAACCACTCCGGCACCGGCCTGATAATAAAGCGTATTGTCTTTACTCATAAAGGTCCGGATCATGATACAGTGGTTGAATTCACCGTCGAAACCCATATAGCCAATACTTCCCGAATAAAAACTCCGGCTTAGGTTTTCGTAACGGTCAATCAGTTGCATCGCCATATGTTTGGGGGCTCCCGAAAGTGTTCCGGCCGGAAACGTTTCGGCCACGATTTGGAGCGGATCGGCGGTTTCGGTTAGGTTACCAACCACTTTCGAGACAAGGTGAATGACGTGCGAATAGTACTGAACCTCTTTAAACGTTTCAACTTTTACGACATCACAGTTGCGACTGAGATCATTGCGGGCAAGGTCAACCAGCATCACATGCTCAGCCGATTCTTTGGGATCGTCATAGAGTTTCTGAGCCAGTTCGGCGTCGTGAAGATCGTCGCCGGTGCGCCGGAAAGTACCGGCGATGGGGTAAATGGTCGCCTTACGGTCTTTGACGACGATTTGTGATTCGGGTGATGAGCCGAAGAGTTTGTAATTGCCGTAATCGAAATAAAAGAGGTAAGGGGAGGGGTTCAGTGATCGCAGGGCCCGGTAGACGTTGAACTCATCGCCCGCAAAGGGTGTCGAAAAACGGCGTGATAAAACGATCTGGAACACATCGCCCCGCTGGCAATGGTCTTTCCCTTTCTGAATAACCGACCGAAACTGATCGTCGGTAAAATTCGATTGTTCGGGGCCAGCCGGCGTAAAGGAATAGGTTGGGTAATTGCGTCCCGTGATCAAATCGCTGATGTAATCGAGCGTGCTCTCCGTTTGCGTATCACCGTTACTGAGATAGCTGTGCTCAAACAGATACAGCTCGTCTTTGAAGTGATTGATAGCCAGCACGTACCGGTAAACCATAAAAACCGCTGCCGGAATCTGGTTTTCTGTTGGAATGGGTGCATGAAGGCTAATGTCCTCAAAGCTTTGTACTGCTGGATAGCCAAAGTAGCCGAACAGCCCATTGGTAATGAACGAAAACGGAGCCTTCTCGTGCTGAAAACTATCCTTGAATTGCTGAAGCGCATCCAGCATGTCTTTATGTTCCGATAGTTCACGGGTCTGTTCGTCTTCACCCGGCATTTTGACGGTCAGCTTTCCGACGTCATAGGAAAATCGGGCAACCGGATCAAAGGCGATATAGGAAAAACTGTTGTCATTGCCGTGATAGTCGGAGCTTTCGAGCAGAATGCTATTCAGAAAGCGGTCGCGAATGCGTAGGTAAATGCTAACCGGCGTGATAATGTCGGCCAGCATCCGCTTGTGGCGGCTAATGACCCGGTAGGCGGTTGAGGTAATGGGCTCCATAATTAATCGGTTTGTCAAAAGCTGTTCAATTGGGTACAGTTAGGGCACAAAAAAAGCTCACCGGGATGACGGTGAGCCTTACTTATATTTGTTGATAAACAACAATAGCGGCAACCCTCATCCCCAGTGAGAAGAGTGCCACCACCAAATCATGTTGTTAATCGAGTTATTCATGGCTTGTCTTGAGTATGCTTTCGATACGTTACATTCTTGCTGCTGTCGGGGTGGCGGGATTCGAACCCACGACCTCTACGTCCCGAACGTAGCACGCTACCAGGCTGCGCTACACCCCGAAGGGAGGCCACAAAGATAAAGCGATTGTTTTATTATGGCCAAATCAAAGCGCATTTTTTCTGGATAAAATCCGCTAATGTGTCCGGAGTCTCCCAGGGAAGCAAGTGGCCAGCTCCTTCGATGGTATCTAACGTGGCATTTTTTAGAAAAGGTATTACTAATCTGGTCTGAACATCAGGCGGCAACGCGCGATCTTCAGTGCCGACAATTATAGCGACTGGAACATGAATCAAATTCATACGATCGGAAATGTCCTCCTTACTACCCGCCAGAAGCCAGGCGTTCCAGGCTGATTTTGATGTCCGCAGGTTGTCAGTAATAATCTGCTCCTGAACTGTCGTTGAGACTGATACCGCTATAATATTCTTAAGCGTCTGCTCTGCCGATGAACGCTTGCCGTATCCTTCCAGCAATTTTTGACGCTCGTCGTCAGGAATTGGCTCGGGTACGGGCGGAGACGGTGATAGGAGTATCAGCGACCTGAGACCAGAAGGCCGACGAGCAGCCAGTGCCAGCGCCACTTTGCCGCTCATGGAATGGCCGACCAGAACGAAATCCGTTATATGTAAAACCTCTAACAAATCGGCAATATCGTCGGCCATGTTGTCAACGGAGTAACCCGTATTCGGTGCATCAGAATCACCATGACCGCGCACATCGACCGCTACGCAGCGATAATGGACAGACAAGCTGTTTAGCACAGACTGCCATTCGAGGGCAGAGCCGCCGAAATAGTGCATGAACACAAGCGTTAGCGAACCGCTTCCCTGTTCCAGAACGTTGAGTTGGTTATCATTGACTGAAATACGCATTGTAACGGGCTGAATCTGACTATTAAACCTGTGTTTTGAGTCTGGCTGGCTGATCGGTTATTTCAAGCATTTCGCTGTATGGAACGATCGTAATCTGACCAAACTCTTTCAGCAGGCTTTTGTAAGCTTCGGCCACAGGTCGGGGCTTGCGGTTGAGGTCATATAGCCCGCAGGCGTTGACATTGTTGTTAACGACTGACAATTGCGAATCCCAGTCGATTTGATCGATCAGGCTATACCACGTAAACCCCAGTACCGGTACCCCGTCCCGACGCATTCGCAGCACGCTAACCCATTGTTTATACAGCCAGATTGGGGCCTGGTCGGCTTCAAACACATTCGTTTCCGTATGCATGACCGGCATCCGGTAGCGTTCGTAATAATCTTTGGTAATTTCGTACCATCCCAGCACATCCATCGACGTTTTAATGGAGCCATCAGGAAGTTTAATTCGCTCATTACGACCATAATAGTCATTGCCCATAATCTGGTAGCCAGGCGGTTTGCCTGCCATAAACCAGTTGTATTCTTCGCGGGTAAGACCGTTATCCATCATATACATCGCTACCGTAGCGGAGGGTGGATGGGCGTATAGAAGATCGAGCGACAGGAATCGAAGTTCGTTATCTAAATTGGTTTGAAAAGAAGGCGTTGCGCAGAGTTCATGCGTATATTCGGCACTTTCGCTCTGCACAATAACGCAATCATTTCGATGCTTGGCAATCTGTTGATTTGCCATTATACTGGCAGCTACGCAGTGTTTGAGCGCCGTGACAAAGCCTTTGTCGGTCTTAAGCTGCTCGTTCCAGACGCCATCTTTGCCACTGATTCGGGCCGTGACGTAAATCTCGTTGACAGGTGTGTAGTAACGAACCCACGGGTAGCGCTTAGCAACAGCTTCGGCATATTCAGCAAAATGAATGGGCAGTTCGGGATTCTGAAAATCACCAACCCAATCCGGTACGCCAAAGTGCATCAGATCAAGAATGGGGATGATACCGAGTCGTTTGATTTCGGCCATTGCCAGATCAGCAAAGGTCCAGTCGAATTTACCCGGACCCAGATGAATGCTGTAGTAGGGAAGGCCATAGCGCAATACGTTTAGACCCATCTCTTTTACGAGCCCCAAATCTTCCTGCCAACGATCATAATGACCACACTCGCGGAGTTGATCGCGCCGAACCGTACCATTCTGAATCGTTGGATACGAGCATTCGATGCCCGTTGCGAACATAAAATTACTCGGATTGGCGATTGGCAGGCCGCTTCCATCGTGACCTCCAGCTCCGCCGAATTGGTCGCCTTCGTAGCTGCCGTCACCAAACGTCTTTCTAATGTTTTCTAAAAACCCTTTTTGTTTCATAACGTTGATGTGCGGGAGGAAGCCCACAATTGGTCATACTCTGGTGCGGGCTTCCTCCCGCCTTATTTCCACTGCTCCAAAAAGCGATCTGCTGTTCGGAGGGCCAGCGCCATAATAGTTAGTGCTGGATTGACGCTGAGGGCGCTGGGAAATGTTGAATTATCGCTGATATATAAGTTCGGAATGTCGAACGATTGCCCATTGGCATTGACAACGGCCGTGCTGGCGTCATTGCCCATACGACAGGTGCCAATGACATGTGCATTTCGGGGAAAAGCCCAGATATTTCTGGCTCCGGCAGCCCCCCAGATAGCCCGCATGACCTTATTGGCATGGGCAGTCATGCGTTCTTCGCTTTCGCCGTTCGAAAAGTAAATACGAGGTTTGGGTAGTCCACGGATGTCTTTTTCGTCCGATAATTCCAGATAATTGTGGTCGTAGGGGAGGCAATCGCCCAGAATGTTGATGCCAGCTACGTGATTGTAAGCCAATGCTGCCCGTTTAAGATCCTGTCCCCACAGTCCCCTGCCCCGTGCCATTTGGCTTACGTACGTAACCGGCATGACACCGATGGACTGAAGCAAATAACCGCCAACAAAATCAGCGTCGGCTGGTCGGTGCATGTCTTCCGAAATCAGAGCTCCGGGAATACCCTTGTATGGTCGAATGTCTTCATCAAATTCGCCCCATATTTGCAGACCCGGATGGGCCATAACGTTTCGGCCAACCTGTCCGCTGCTGTTGGCAAGGTCATTCAGAAGCAGCAATCGCGCTGTTTCAATCGTTCCCGCGCAGAGAAATACAAACCGGCACCGTTGTCGCTCTTCCTGCCCGTTACGCATATAAACCACCTCGCTTAGAATACCAGCTGGACTTTTGACGAGTTGTGTCACGAAGCATTCCGGCCGAATTTCGGCCCCGTAATGAACCGCCAGGGGGATATATGTTACGTCCATGCTGGCTTTGGCCCCAATATTACACCCCGCCTGGCAGAAACCACGGTTGGCACAAGCCGGTCGGTGACCGACTCCCTCCTGATAATAACCTGCCGATAAAGCCGCATTGGCCGCCGGGGATGTCTTGATACCTACCTCCTTACAACCTCGCTCCATTAACTGGCCTGCGCCATTGACAGGCAGTGGGCCTAACGCATAAGCCTGTTTACGGGCAGGCCCCCAGGGGTAAGGTGATGGCCCCGAAACACCTAGAAACTGTTCGACTTCGTCGTAGTACGGTTCGAGCTGGTCAAAACTGAAAGGCCAGTCTTCGCCCACGCCAAACTCCGTTCGAATACGGAGGTCGTCGGGTTGGGCGCGGGGAGTGTAAGCGGTATAGTGAAGCGTAGAGCCACCGACGCCCGTTCCGGAATTGTTACTTCCGAATGGGATTGGATCATTTCCAGCACTTAGCCGCTCATCATTCCAGAAGAGTTTAGCCTGTGCCTTTTCATCGGTTGGGAAATCATGAGCCGGATTCCATTGTTTGCCCGCTTCAAGCGCCACAACTTTCAGACCTGCTTGGGCCAGACGTGCCAGCAAAGGGGCACCGCCCGCGCCAGTTCCGATCACAACGGCATCAACGATTTCAGAGGTTTTATAGGGCATTGTGTAATGAATAATGTAGAATTGATCGTGGGAGGAGTATAATTCGCCGAACTGGCGGGCGTTTATGAACAATTAGTCAGTAGCCATTCGTGGTTCGCGATCTTCCAGCTGGTTCAGGCCCAGGCGTTTCCAGCCGGGCGTGTCGGCCATACCAACATATCCGATTTCTTCCTGAGCTACTGGATGGCTGTAATAATTCTCGACGGCTTCGGCCAATAGTTCTTCAAAAAAACGATCCGCAGGCAGATTCTGCCAAACCTCGCCGGGGGCTTCCATCACCTGAACGGCTTTCAAAATCTGGTCCTGTTGATCGCCGGATAAATTGAGAAATGGCTGTTGGAATATAACCAAAGCGCTTTCGTTTATGCCCTTCAGCCCCAGTTTAAATGCATCGCCGTCGTTCGGCATGCTATCATACCGCCAGCCATTGGTTGTATTTTTTGACAAACGCTCGTCGATACCCTCGGCAACGGGAATACGCTTTTCCTGCTCATCCTGAGGAATAAGTCGGTTGCAGACAGCATCCAGCAATGCAAAGTCGTCCGCTGAAAAGAAGGTTGGCTCTCGAAGAGGTGCATTCAGCCGGTCAGTCAGGGCCTGTCGCGTGGCTTCGGTGACTAAGTCGGTCGTAAGTAGGGTACGGACGGTGCCTTCGGGATAATGAGGGAGCATGTGAGCGTTTGACATGTATGGTTCAGAGAGTCTGCAAATAGGGTGATCTTACTGACAAAAAGATTGATGGCCGTTTACTATAGACAGAATACGGTTAATTTTTTTTAGCCCAGTTTCCCCCCTGTTACCTCAACGATGCTACCGGTAATGAAACTCCCTTCGCTGGATGCCAGCAGCACGTAGGCGGGAGCCAGTTCTTCGGGTTGTCCGGGCCGGGCGAGGGCCACCTCATGTCCAAAGTTTTTAACTTCATCTTCGGGCATCGTTCCCGGAATGTTCGGTGTCCAGACGGGGCCCGGCGCGACGCAATTTACGCGGATGTTCCGTTTCCCCAACTGAATGGCCAGCGATTTGGTAAAGGCATGGATCGCTCCTTTCGATGCGGTGTAATCGATCAGGAGCGGATTGCCGACAATACCGACAATACTGCCTGTGTTGACGATGGCATCACCGTCGTGCAGATGGGGGAGAGCTGCCTTTACCATAAAAAAATAACCGAAGATGTTGGTTTCGAACGTTCGGCGAAACTGTTCTTCGCTTATGTCTTCAATGTTTTCCTGTGCCATCTGGTAGGCCGCGTTGTTGATCAGAATATTTAGTTTGCCATAATGATCGACAGTTTGCTGTACGGCGGCTTGACAGGCGGCTGCATTACGGACGTCGGCCTTGATGATCAGGCACGATCGGCCTTTGCGCTCAACGATTCGCTGTGTGTATTTGGCATCATCCGTGTTTTCGTTGTAAACAATGGCCACGTCAGCACCTTCCATGGCAAAGGCAATGGCAACCGCCCGGCCAATGCCCGAATCGGCTCCGGTAATCAGGGCGACTTTATCGGTGAGTTTGCCCGCCGGTTTATAGTTTGACAGATCGCTGTCGGGGGCTGGGTTCATATCGGACTGCCGGGCCGGGTAGGGGAGTTGCTGGCCGGGAATATCATCCGATGCGGGTCGGAATTCTGTTTGATTCATTGTGATGTTGAGTAGGTTAGCGGCAACGTAAGCTGCGTAATAGAGTAACCGGATGTTCCTGCGTTTTGTTGATGCCATAAAAAAGAGTCGCCCGCTAATCCGGCGACTCCTGACAAACAAATCCGATGAAGCGTTCTGGCTGGGAATTATGAATTGGGAGGTTCAATGGTAAACATATTTACTTTTTCTTCCCGTTTACGAATGCCAAAGTTGTAACGCAGGGTTATTCCAAACCGCCGGGTATCGTTCCGGCGAAGGCCATTGGCGACAACGCTTCCCTGTTGCAACGTAAATTGGTAATAGTTTGTAAAGAAAAGGTCGTTGGCCGTTAGCGTTACCAATAATTTATCCTGCATGAATTTTCGGTTCAGGCTCAGGTTTAACACTCCAAAATTGCTTAGTTCGTAGAATTGAAGCTGCCCGCGAGTCCGGATAAAGCCGTTCAGTGTTGCCGTCGAGCGTTTATCGATTTTGAAGGAATGAAACGTGAAAAACGACCAGCTGCCCCGCTTGAAATTCAGCGGGGCATTTTCATAAACACCACTATACTCATTGTAATTGAATTGAGCACCGACAACAAAAAAGTAGCGATTGATCGGTGGAATTGCGCCCAGAACACGGAAATAGGTCTCCCGGTTTGTTCCAAGATTGTCGTACGTCCGATAGGCGATGCGTCGATTTTGTGGGTCCTGATACACCACATTCGTGAAAATATCCTGTGTGTGGTTTCGGCCAATGGCAAAAATCGGACGGTCTTCCACACTAATATTTAGCTCGTAGTTTTCGGTAAACTGAGGGCGCAGAGCCGGATTGCCAGCCTCATAAAGATACTGATCGACATAACGGGCAAACGGGTTCAGGTAATCGTAGGTAGGCCGGGTAATAGACCGGCGATAAATCAGGTAACTCCTTAATTCATAACCGGCAATTTTGGCCACCTTACGACTCAGGAATAGGTAAGGGAAGAAATCGGTGCGATTAATCCGGAATGAGGTATCAGCCGGGATTCGCTGATGCCCATCCATGTTCGTGTTTTCGAGCCGCACACCCCCTTTCAGCAGAAACTGGCCAAATGTTCTGGACGCCTGAACATAAGCCGCGTTGATATTTTCCCGATAATCAAACATATTGGTTCGGGCGCGATCCGGTAAACGATTGTTACCGACAAGATTGAAATAGGCCGCATCGCTGGTAAAATATTGACCGGTAGCCTTGAGGCCCGTTTCGAGGGTAACCGCTTTAAGGATTTTATACTTTAGATCAACCTGAGCGGCCAGTTGATGGCGTTGACTGGTGAAGTTGCCGTCGCCAGACGTGCCTGCCCGTTCAGGAAGCAGGTATTGCGTCGAAAAGTCCTGCAAGCCGCGCGTACCATTGAAATTATACGAGATGTCGGTGATAAGTTCAGACCCAAGCGTATCCAGTTTGTACTTGGCGTTAAACCCCTGGCTGAATGACAAAAGGCGGTTTTTGTTGGTTACCTGGTTGAGGTTCTCAGTCAGCAATCGCCCGGTGCTGATCTGGCTGATCAGGTTGTCATTGCTGGCCTGAGAATTGGCCTGATTCCAGGAAAACCGACCATCGAGACTAACATCCCACTTACGGGAAAGCTCATAACTAAGACCATAGCCAACATACACGACCTGAGCCGGATAGGTTGTGTAAGCATCCTGCCGAAGTACAGAATCGGCTGTGAAATTTCGATTGCTTTGAACCTGCTCATAGGTGTTCCGGTTGGTGTAGTTCACATTTAAGTAGGCCGACCGTCCGTTTTGTGTATTGTTGATGTTTATTCCGGCAAACTGATTACCAAATCGCCCCTGGTTGAAGCCTGCATTGATGGAGCCCGTCAACCCAATTTTCACGCCTTTTTTCAGGATTATGTTCACAATACCTCCGCTCCCGCTGGCATCGTATCGGGCTGATGGCGTCCGCATGATTTCCATACGGGCAATGCTGTTGGGCGGTAAACTCTTGAGCATCGAAGCAATGTCGGCCGCACTCATTTTCTGCTCTCGTCCGTTAATGTAAATCGTAGCCGGAGTCGTGCTGCTTAAGTAAACATTGCCATCGGGGTCCAGAAAAATGCCGGGCGTTTTCTCCATAATTTCGTAGGCACTTGTACTGGTGTTGGCAATGGGTTCAGGATCAACAATGGTCTTGTCGTCTTCCTGCTTCATGAGTGGTTTGGCTGCCGTAACCGATACACCCTGAAGCATAATGTTGTCCTGCTCGGCTGTTAAGGTCAAAACGGATTGCCCGGCGGTTGGCTTAATCAGTTTGTGAATGGGCTTAAAACCAACCGATGTTACCAGCAAGCTATACGTTCTGTTGAGAGCAAGCTGAAACGTGGCCGTGCCTAACGTATCGGTTAATGCGTATAAGTGTCGCGTGGTATCGATGCGATCGGTTAACTGGAGCGTTGCCCCCACCACGGGTTGCTGACGGGATTCCTGCAAGCGAATACGTAGTGGAATAGTCTGTGCCTGAAGAGAAGGGAAAAGTGCAAAGCTTACTAAAATGAGAACAGTTATGCGGTGGATTGACATGGTGCCGGGATTTGTAGCACAAAGTTTAGGGCAGAACAGGGCATGATCCATCTATTTATCAGTAAGATAAATTACTTACATTTCCATCATACTTATTCGAATCGCTTTATTTTCAGTAAGCTCGAAGGAACATTGATCGAAGCTGGGCGGCCCCATTAGCCTTGTGACATTTGAAAAACCGAATGGCTCGGCAGGCATCTGACCAGAAAAATCTAATTTCTGATTGCTATTAAGATCCTGGTACAATCGGACGGCATAGCGGCCTGCTGTCAGACCATCAAATGTTACCGTGATTTCGCCTGAAGCTGGCACATCGATAGCTATATTCTTAACGGATTGTCCTTTGAAGGTAGTCTCATCGTTTGCCAGACCAATGTATAATTTACCAGTTCGGTTGTTAACGTCCGATACGACAACCGTCAGTTTATACGTTGCCTAGTCGGCTGTAGGGGTGACGCTTTTGGCAAACAGGCCTGTAACCAGGCTGAGAACCAGAAGGAGTGTAGCGGCTGTCGTTTTCATTGTGTGCAGTATCTGAAGTTATAAGTCTGTGTCGTCTTTCGACAGAACAAACATAGCAACTCCCGAAAATCTCCTGCAACTGGAAGGGACGTACAGCACGAATCTGGGACAAATGGCAAGGAATGGGCTAAATGGGAGCGAATGAGGGATAGTTGAGCAATCGGCCGGTTGTCAACTACTCAGTTATCAAGGTAGCTATTCACCGCTATTCAACGTGAGATTCCCGTTTTTTGTGTACCGGATTTCTTCTTCGGCCAGCATCTGTTTTAGTGTTTGAGCAAGCGCATCGGCATCTGTTTGCGAAAAATGATGAGCCAGCTGTTTAGGGGATACGCCCGGACCATTCGCTAAGGCAACAT
This sequence comes from Spirosoma endbachense, assembly GCF_010233585.1. NCBI lineage: Bacteria > Pseudomonadati > Bacteroidota > Cytophagia > Cytophagales > Cytophagaceae > Spirosoma > Spirosoma endbachense. The sequence continues at coordinate 2,673,112 of NZ_CP045997.1, read as the reverse complement.
ACTCGCGCACCTGTTCCCGCATGACCGACGAAACAACTTCCTGGCTCTTTTTCTTTTTAATGCAGTTATCGCAGATGCCGCAGGCTTCACCGGGTTTTTCTCCGAAGTAGGATTGTAAAAGCCGGGTGCGGCATTGGGTCGGATGTTCGGTATAGATAATGGCCGACTGCACTTTTCGCAAGGCTAATTCTTTCCGACGATTGAGTTCCTGTACGTTGATCGGGAGGGTTGGTGCGTCGAAGCGTGGTGTCAGAAATGTTAGCTGCGGCTTGTCTTTCTGCTTTTCGTAGACAACAACGTTTCGCTCGTGAAGCTGCTCCAGCAGTGCCACAATTTCACGCTGATTGACCAGAAACGTGCGGGCGAGCGCAGACTCTGAAATGGTGATAAAATCGGTGAATACTTCACCACCATACATGCGCAGAATCAATTTGAGAAAGGGGTCAAAGCGCGGATTTAAAACCTGAAACTCATACAACTGCCGGTTGTCCAGCACCATCAGCAGTCGCGATGGGTGAAAATAATTTTCGCTTAACTGAATAAATCCTTCTAACTGAAGTTGTTTCATCGCATAATGCGTTTCCTGTGCAGGAAGATTGAACGTATTGGTAAAGGCGTTCAGATCGAAGTCATAGCTATTGAATAAACCACCCCCAACCGGTACGGCCGTATAGTTTGACAGTGCCTGGTAGACCCGACGCAGCATGTCGACGGGTTGATAGAGCTGCTCGGTTCGGAAGCGCAGGTTGTCCAGATCGCTGTTCGAATAGAGCATGACCGCATAAGCTTTCTGTCCATCGCGCCCAGCCCGTCCGGCTTCCTGGTAGTAGGCTTCGAGCGAATCGGGTACATCTAAATGCACAACGACCCGTACATCGGGTTTATCGATCCCCATGCCAAAAGCGTTGGTTGCTACCATGACCCGAATTTGATTCTGAATCCATCCATCCTGCTTATCGGCGCGCTGTTGGGTAGTTAAGCCTGCATGATAGAAATCAGCCGAAATGCCTTGTCTGTAAAGCAACTGGGCTATCTGCTGCGTTTGCTTACGACTGCGCACATACACGATGGAACTGCCGGGTACATTCTGCAATACCTTAAATAACCGGGATTCTTTATTTTCTTCCAGAACGGCGGAATAGGACAGATTTGGCCGCGCAAATGTCTGCCGAAAGACCTGAACCGGGCCGCCATTACTGCCGCGCAGGGCCAGTTTCTCCTGAATATCAACCTGAACATCGGGCGTGGCCGACGCCGTCAGGGCAATGATGGGCGTTTCTGGAATTAGCTCCCGAAACTCCGCAATTTGCAGATAAGGTGGCCGGAAATCATAGCCCCAGGCCGAAATGCAGTGCGCTTCATCAACGGCGAGCAGGCAAACCGTCATTTGTTTGGCACGCTCAATGACAATCTCGGTCCGGAGTCGCTCCGGGGACACATACAGGAATTTAGTATTCCCGTAGATGCAATTATCGAGCGCCGTATCAATCTCGCGATAATGCATTCCCGAATAGATGGCGGTTGCCGGAATGCCTCGTTTGCGCAACTGCTCGACCTGATCTTTCATGAGGGCGATCAGGGGGGTGACAACGATACAGACACCCTTCATCGCCAGGGCAGGCACCTGAAAGCAGATTGATTTTCCTCCGCCCGTTGGCATCAGAACGAGCGTGTCCTGCCGATCCAGCACGGTATTAACTACCTCTTCCTGCATGGGTCGGAAAGTAGAATAGCCCCAAAATTGCTGTAAAATCTGTCGGACAGTCAATGAGTTTATCGTTTATAGCCTATGGTTTTCCGCATTTGGTCTTTGGTTTATTCATCGAAAACCAAAGACTACAGGCCGTAAAACCTCAATCCAGTTGCGAATTTACGGTGTAGTAAAGACAAATCGGATAAGATGATGTTTTACGTTTATAGCTATGTATTCAACTAAAACTAAAAACAGGTATGATTCAGAAGGTTATTAAGTCCGATGAAGAATGGCGTCAAATCCTGACGCCAGAGCAATATCGTGTGGCGAGGGGGAAAGGGACTGAGCGGGCTTTTTCGGGAGAGTACTGCGAAGCACATGATCCTGGTTTGTATGCCTGTGTGTGTTGTGGAACGGAATTATTTGAATCCAAAACCAAATTTGAATCAGGAACGGGCTGGCCAAGTTTTACGGAGCCTATTGAAGAAGAACGCATTAGGCTCGAAAAAGACTATAGTTATGGTATGTTTCGGGTAGAGGTTTTGTGTAACATCTGCGATGCTCACCTGGGCCATGTTTTTAATGATGGACCTCAACCGACGGGGTTGCGCTACTGCCTTAATTCGGTGTCACTGGTCTTGAAACGAACGGCTGATACAGAGTAAGTAAACTGAACGGTAGATAGGATGGACTTTTTTTCTAGCGATCTGATGGCTACTTTGGTCGCTGGAAGAAAAAAATAATGTTCAGACAGCCATATTCTGTCAGCAAATGCCATTTGCTGACAGAATATGGACTATTAAATGCAACTAATTGACTTGTAATTCTATTGTTCGCATGCGTTTACGGGAATCGTCAGTACGCGTCCTCGCGGCTGGTATAGCATTGGCTGGTTCGTTGCTGGCCAATTCAGTAATTGCGCAAAAAAATACAGCTTCATCAACGGCTTATGGTCAATTTGTGCAACGAATTCGAACCAACTTACCTGCTCCTAAAACCATTTGCTATAAGTCGGATCAGGATTTCTTTACACGAATAGCCGCACCCGAAGCATTTCTGAAAGCGCGCCAGAACCCAAACCTGCGGAAGACTGCAACCTCCAGTTTTATCGTTTCGTACAACAATTTCACGCCCGAAGCGCAAAAAGCATTTCAGTATGCAGTCGACATCTGGGCGAGCCTGATTTCTTCACCCGTTCCGATTCGGATTAAAGCAAACTGGATTACCCAGAGTCCGGGTGTTCTGGGAGCAGCTGGTCCGGCCGAAATCCGGTTAGGGGCCGAACTGGATTCGGGCGGGGCGCAAAAAGCCTATGCACTCTATCCTATTGCTTTAGCCGAAAAAATAGCCCGGCACGAAATAAATAGCCCTACCGATCCGGATATTACGGCCGATTTTAACCGAAATAATAACTGGTATTACGGTACAGATCAGAAAACCCCCGCCGGACAGACTGATCTGGTAACCGTTGTTTTACATGAAATTGCGCATGGGCTTGGTTTTATCGGCTATTTTGCGACGAACGGGCCTGAAGGCATCTATCGCACCGATCCATATCTTGCTGTTTACGACCACTTTATTGAGAACGGACAGGGTCAGAAGCCAGCCATTGAAACCACGACTTTTCCCGTCAATACGAACAAATTATTCCAGCAATTGACTGGTAATAATCTGTTTTTGAACGGTCCAATTATGCAGCGAAAAGTAGGAAAACGCGCCAAGCTGTATGTTCCGTCATCATTCGACTTAGGATCTAGTCTCTACCATCTCGACGAGAATACATACCCGCAGAAAGATACTAATTCCCTAATGACTCCCAGGGTCGGCAATGCCGAAGCGATTCATTCTCCTGGTCCACTGGTGATGAATTTCCTGTACGATCTTGAATGGAAAACGACTTCTTTGCTTCATCAGAAGCCAGTCAATAGTGAAGATGAAAAAGATGTAGTTTTTCAGGTTAAACTGGTCAGTGACACAACCGTAACGCCTGGGTCAGTTCGGCTTTATTACCGGAAAAGTGCACCGACGGGTACTGATACGACCTTTACAATGGTTACGCCCACGCTCATCGCCGGGAGCACTTCTGTATACGCCTATACGATGCCCGCAAGCGTAGCCAAAGGAGATATCTGGTATTACTTTAGAGCACAGGACGCATCGGGACGAACGTTTACAAACCCCGGTCGTACGACAAATAACACACAGTTGCTTCATACGGTCCGGTTTGGTGCCGATCGATTACCACCAACCATTTCGTTTAGTCCGGCCAAAAATTTTATTTACAACCCCGCACTGGTCGATAGCCTTCCCATTTATGCCCGGATATCGGACGATCGGAGCGTGGCTTTTGTGAGCACCAATATCGATTCGGCTTATGTTGATTACCAGGTAAATGGTGTGGCCCAGCCAAAACTGATGCTGCGACCTGGTTCGCTGACGGTTAATGGTGTTCAGTACGACAGCATCTATAGCAACCGGATTACAATTCCGGCCAATTCGCTAAAAGCTGGCGATAAGATTAGCTACCGAATTGTTGCCCGAGATGCATCGAAGGCGAAAAATCAGACGATTAGCCCCCAGACGGGTTTTTATGAATTAACGGTCGTAACGCCAAAAGCGGCCGTTGATCGGTATACCAACACATTTAATAATGCCGCCACTGCCAGTGATTTTGCCGGTTTTCGGTTTGGACTGGCAACGCCATCGGGTTTTGCAGACCCCGCTATTCATTCTGAACATCCCTATCAGAACGGATTGGATTTTAAATCCCAGAGCAATTCTGAATATGTGCTGTTATCGCCCATTAAGATTAAGGCCAATCCGGATAGTGCAGTGATGCGCTTTGACGAAATTGTACTGGTCGAGCCAAGTGAAGCGGGTAGTGGATTCGGCAGTTCGGGTTTCTATGATTACGCGGTGGTCGAAGGATCGAGCGATAATGGGCAAACCTGGAAACCGCTGGTAACCGGTTATAATTCGAATAGTCAGTATGACTGGTATGCGGCTTATACAAATAATCTTGTGGCAGGTTCAACCGCAGATGAGAAAAATTCAGCAGCCGTGGGGTCACCTGCGCTGTTTAAACGCCATGAAATTTCTTTGTTGGGAAACGGTACATTTAAAGCCGGTGAACAGATTTTGATTCGCTTCCGGTTGTTTGCCGATCAACTGGCGCATGGCTGGGGTTGGGCCATCGATAATTTACAGATTCAGGTGCCACCTCCTCCGCCGGTTCTGGCCAATGAACCAGTTAGCGCCGGAACGTTTTCGGTCTATCCAAACCCCGTCAGTAGCGGTACGATCAAGATTGAAGCTGAACTGACCAGGCCCGTTGCCGAAGCAGGACTTTCCATTGTGGGAACAACTGGCCAGCTACATCGGCAGCTAACGCTAAAAGTAGGAGGGAGGAAGATAAGCGAACAGTTTGATCTAAGTCAGCTACCTACCGGGTTATACTTCCTAAGGCTTAAGGCGGGCGATTCAGTACTGACTCAGAAAGTCATTATTGCCCGTTAGTTTGTAGGTTTACGGTAATCGGGTTTGGGTTGTAACACATAACTTATGGCCCGGATACTGTAAATCAATGAACATACGGAAGAAAGTCACCCTATTTCTGCTTATCGTTGGACTGCATGTCGCTTGTTCCCCCGCTCATCGGATCACCCGCGACTTGCAAAAAAAATCGACGTATACCGATCACTTTACCGGCATTGCCCTCTATGACCCGATACGACAACGGACGTTGATTCAGTATAACGCCGATAAACCGTTTACGCCCGCATCGAACACCAAGTTATTTAGCTTTTATGCTGGATTACTTTCGCTTAGGGACTCGTTACCGGCGTTTCGTTACACCATTCGGCCTACTGCTGCTCAGGGCGATTCGCTGATTTTTTGGGGAACGGGGAACCCCCTGCTACTCCATCCCGACTTGTCAGACACAACACTACTGGCCTTTTTACGCAATCGTCCGGAGCAATTATATTACTCACCGGCAAACTACACTGGCCCACGTTTCGGACCGGGATGGGCCTGGGACGATTATAACGATGATTATTCACCCGAATTGGCTCCATTACCCATTTACGGTAATGTTGTTCGGGCAGTCAATAAAAAGGTTAGCCCGCGACGGTTTGCTGATAGTATTCGGGTTGTCAATAATGCCAGACCAGGCTTACGTCGAAATGAATTCAGCAATCAGTTTGTCCGTCCGGATAGCGATCGACCTGCAAGACAGGATGTCCCATTTCGATGGGTGCCGGAGCTGGTCGCCCAGTTATTGGCCGATACATTGCATCGTCCGGTAGGAGTCGTACATCTGCCCGTATCAGCTGATGCCCGGCTGGTGCGCGGCATGTCAACCGATTCGCTTTACAAACGGATGCTTCAGGTGAGCGATAATCAGTTTGCTGAACAAGTGCTGTTTATGGCTTCTGCCGAACGAACAGGGGCTATGCTTGAACCAATTACCGAGCTACAACGCACTGCTGATAGCTTACGTTATCCAGCTACTTCGGCCAAGTGGGTCGACGGTTCTGGTTTATCGCGGTATAATCTTTTTACGCCCAATGTGCTCATCGACCTACTGAAAAAAATTGCCCAGAAAGTACCGCAAAAACGGTTATTCGCCCTGTTGCCAGCCGCTGGCCAGTCGGGCACGCTGCGTTCGATTCCTACCGCCGATAAACCCTATATTTTTGCCAAATCGGGCTCAATGAGTGGTGTCTATAACCTGAGTGGTTATGTGTTGACGAAGCGTAATAAGGTGCTTTATTTTAGTATCATGCATAATAATTTCACGCAGCCCGTCAGCGAAATGCGTCGGCGGACAGCAGGATTATTGAAAGAGATTCACCAGAACTTTTAAAATCTCATCGGGAGGGTGTTGTTGCTTGATTTGCAGGCCGTTATTTCTTTATGAGCAAATAAGCCGGGTAACTAACCGCAATGAACCCAATGGCATACAGGCTACTGGAAAAATCGCCGATGACAACGCCCGCCAGAAACGCCAGCGAAGCAATAAGCAGCGACCAGGTCGTGAAGGGATAACCCCAGGCTCGTACGGGTCGGGGCAGTTCCGGCTCCGTTTTCCGCAAACGGATCAGCGCGGCAAAACTCGATGCATAACATAACACGAAGAAAAACGTAGCGATATCCGACAGTTTACTGTACGTGTTGGTTAGAATCAGTATAATAGAGGTTACTGCGGTCAGGATTGTCGCGTTGAGGGGCGTACCTCCTTCATTGACTTGCGTAACAAAAGGGAAAAATAATCCATCGCGGCCCATCGCAAAAATAACGCGCGGATTAAACATAATCTGGGCGTTGATAATACCCATAATTGAAATCATCAGCAGGAACGTAACGACCTGCGCGCTGCCCGGTCCAAACAGCACCTGAACGGCATCGGCAGCCGGTAGCTTCGAGCCTGCCAGCGCCGATACGGGCAGAATATACAGTAGTGCCAGATTGACCAGTATATAAATGCCAATGATCAGCAAGACCCCACTAATCATGGAACGCGGCAGATTACGGCTTGGGTCTACGTCTTCTTCGGTGAAGTAAGCAGCTGTGTGCCAGCCATCATACGTATAGAATACGGATTGTAAAGCGGCCAGAATACCGAGCCAAACGCCACCCTCGGCCACCGGCCGGATTGCATCGGCTGAAATCGCTACAGGTTTGTCGGGTGTTATAACAAAGCAAACAACCACAAAAGCCAGAAGTCCAACCGCTTTCAATACACTCATGACCTCCTGCGCGCGACTGGCCAATCGAACGCCTATCGAATGAAAAGCCACAAAGGCTATCAAAATGCCAATGGCTATGACTTTTTGATAGGGAACGAGCGAGGGGGAGAGCAGCCCTGTATATTCACTCATAACGGCTGCGCCGAAAGCCATGGCCGACACGCTGCCTAACCAACTGCTTATGCCGATGATGAAACCGGCATAGTTGCCAAAGGCGCGCCGGGCGTATACGTACCAGGCTCCGGCTTTCGGGAGCATGGTTCCTAGCTCCATGACCGACAGCGATCCAATGAGGGCGTATAAGCCAACGGCCAGCCAAACGGCTATAATAAGCGTAGGGTTACCAATATCCTGTGCAATAGGGCCGGGTTTACGCAAAATACCAGTGCCGACAGTACCGCCGATGGTTACGGCCACGCCGAAGCCGACGCCTAAGAGTTTTTTAAGTTGGTTCTGAGCCATAGGAAGGCGGAGCAAGGGGATGCTGAGTCTGCAACGGCGGACCGTGCTGGAGTGGGTTATCTTACAATGATAGCAAAAAAAAGGCTTATTGGGGCTGCTCGCAGGAGTTTGGCGGAATCGCGTAGGCGTTTTTTCGTAAGTTTGTCCACATGAGAACCTTGCTGACTCACCCTTATGTGCTGGTCTTTGCGGGTGGTGGTGCAGGAAGCCTGGCTCGCTATCTTGCCGGGCGATTTATTCCGGCCACCTTATTCGGCTCCCCGTTTCCAACCGCTATCCTGCTTGTAAACATAGTAGCTAGTGCTATTCTGGGCGTAGTGGTGGGTTGGGTTCTGGTGAGGACAACCGGCGAAGAGGCTCGCCTGCTGATTGGGGTCGGTTTTTGCGGAGGCCTTAGTACGTTTTCAAGTTTTAGTTATGACACCGTCGTTCTGCTGCAAAACGGCCGCACGGGTATCGCTTTACTCAACATTATTTTAAATGTAATCCTATGCCTCCTGGCTTCGATGGGGGGGGTATTGATTGGACAGAAACTATAAAACTGCCCGAAATACAGATGCATTGACTTGAATAGTTTTTACCCGTATCGGTTAACTAGTCACTCAACCCTCTGCATCTGCATTTCTAGTATTATTGCTGATGATGTCAACTGATTCTCAAGCCCAGAATGTCGCGCGTCGACTCCACGATACGCACAATACATATAAAGAAAAGACCTTCACTGTACGTCGATTCAAGCACAAAGATATTGTCCCGGTATTGAATGCGTTGGATGGCCAGGAGCCTTTCGAAGTCAGCCAGGTAGGCGAATCGCTTGAGAAGCGGACGATTTATCAGGTTAAGGCCGGAACGGGGCCAAACAAGATTCTGCTCTGGTCACAAATGCACGGCGACGAAGCCACGGCGACTATGGCGCTGTTCGATATTTTTAACTTCCTGAAAGCAAATAACGACGAATTTGATGCGCTTCGGCAGTCGATTCTTAGCCATACAATGCTGTATTTTGTGCCGATGCTTAATCCGGATGGGGCTGAACGATTCCAGCGTCGAACCGCAACCGACATTGACATGAATCGGGATGCGCTACGGCTCCAAACACCGGAGGGTGCGCTGCTCAAAAATTTACAACAGACATTACAGCCGTTGGTCGGCTTCAATCTCCATGACCAGAATCCGCGCTATAGCGTGGGCAAGACCGGAAAGCAGGCTGTAATGTCCTTTCTGGCAACTGCCTACGATGAAGATCGGAACATCAATGAGGTACGCGAACGATCGATGCAACTCATCGTAGGTATGAACCGGGTTTTGCAACAATTTATCCCGGAACAGGTCGGACGTTTCGACGACGAGTTTGAGCCGAGGGCGTTTGGCGACAATATCCAGAAATGGGGAACAACCTTGGTTTTGGTTGAGTCGGGAGGCTTCAAAGGCGACGTGGAGAAAATGACAATCCGGCGACTGAACTTCGTAGCCATCTTAACGGCTCTGGCGGCTATTGCCGACGGGTCATATAAACAGGAAAATACGGCCGATTATCAGGCTATTCCCGAAAATGGCCCACTACTTTTCGATGTACTGATACGTAATGCAACGGTTATTCGCGAAGGCCATTCCATAACGATCGATATAGGCATCAGGCACATCGAGGTCAATACAGACGATGAAGGATTTCGCTATAAAAGTGTGATCGATGATATTGGCGACCTTTCTATTTTTTATGGATTGGAGGAAATCGATGCGACCGGGTTAACGTTGACTCCTGTTCGTATTTACACGGATACGCTTGACTCGGTTGATGCAATCACCCAGCTTGATTTACCCGCGCTCCGGAGTCAGGGCATCGTTGCCTTTAGGGTGCGTCAGTTGCCTGAAAATAGCTTTCATGACCAGCCGATTCATATTCTATGTGCCGGTGATTTGCCTGCACAGCCGTTACAGGTCGATCAGATACCAACGTTTCTGTTGATGAAAGGCAACGAAATTTTGTACTATTTTGTGAACGGATTTTGGGAATTTACTCCTGATACCTCCAGAAGGCAAGGAAAGATGTTTAATGGGGTGGCCGAATAAATTCGACTTAAGTACTGCTTTTTGCCAAATTGTATAGATTCTTTCAGAGCTGGAGCAGAATTAAAATCAGTTCTAATGCTGTTTTGTAAAATATTGATTTTTAATAAGTTATGGCTTTTGGCAAATATAATCCAAGCGTAACATTGGGGTAACGTTGGCGTAATATTGGACTGGTAGCTTTGCGACGCTTAAAAGCGACTCCAATCTACCAATATGAACCGAAACGTATTACTTATTCTCTTCTCACTCTTCTCGACCGCCGTTCTGGCGCAGACAGGTACTGTTAGGGGTATCATTAAAGACAGTAAGACAAAAGAAGCCCTTATCGGCTGCACCGTGCGAATTGATGGTACCCAACTTGGTGGTACTACTGATGTTGAAGGAAATTTCTCCATTGCCAATGTTCCCGCCGGTACGCAGAAAGTTGTTATCTCCTACATCTCGTATCAAACGAAAGAAATTCCAAATGTTCGGATTGAGTCGGGCAACACCACGGCCATTGAAACCGAACTGGACGAAGAGGGCAAGTCTTTACAGGAAGTTGTGGTTCGGGCCAACCGGGCAACCAACACTGAAGTAGCGGTTATCACCGAAATCAAACAACTGAAACCGATAGCGGTCGGTATTTCGGCCCAACAGATCGTAAAATCGCAGGATCGTGATGCGGCAGCGGCCATTCGCCGGGTTCCGGGTGTAAGTATTGTCGATAACCGCTTCGTACTGATTCGCGGTCTGGCTGCCCGGTATAATTCGGTGTTAATCAACGATGTTATCACACCATCGACCGAAGTAGATACGCGGTCATTCTCTTTTGATTTAGTACCTAGTAATATCATCGACCGGATGATTGTCTTTAAATCCGGTTCGGCTGACCTTCCCGGCGACTTTGCGGGTGGTATCGTTAAAATATATACAAAGCGCCGGCCCGAACAGAATTTCTTTGACGCCGGACTGACGCTCGGATACAGGTCTAACACAACCTTCCAGGATGTACAGACTCATACGCGTAGTGGGCTAAACTGGTTAGGACTATGGGGTAAGGAGCAACAGATTCCAACCAGTTTTCCAACCAAGCTGGGCGAGTTTAATGGGCTAAATCCGTTGCAGCGGGCAGCTTATGCCCAATTGCTTCCTAATTCATGGGGTATTAAAAATTTCTCAGTAAATCCTGATGTACGATTGGCATTGAATTTTGGTCGTCGGTTTGACGTAGGTAACATTCGCGTCAGTAACCTGACAAGCGTAAACTACGCCAGTACCAATCAATTCTCTGCTATTGATTTTAAACTGTACGACAACGGGAGCGCGGCAAACGCGGTTGCAGAGCAATATAGTGATGCAAACTATGCGCGCCAGTCACGCTTAGGCATATTGCATAACTGGTCAGCGCGGTTTTCACCAGCATTCACCCTGGAGTGGAAAACGTTGTTTAATCAGCTTAGTACAACCGAAACGGTAGTTCGTACGGGCCAACGCGTTCAGGATGGCTTTGATGTACGCAGTTATTCGGAGCGATTTGAAAACCGGAGCATTCTGACGACCCAATTGGCCGGTGAACATTCGGTTAATGAACTGACGAAAATAAACTGGATCGCTAGTTTTGGCTATACTGGCCGCTGGGAGCCAGACTGGAAGCGAGTTCGTTATCAGCGCGTTACGGGCGCCACTGGCGCAGATGGACAACTTCAGCAATTTTCCATTGCTGCGCCAAATGACCCTAACCCAATTGACGTTGGCCGGTTCTATTCCAAGTTACATGAGTACGTCGTATCGGCTATTGGTAATGGAGAACATACTTTTGGCAACCCTACTGATCGTGAGCCTAACCGCATCCGGTTTGGGGTATACGCCGAACGTAAAAACCGCGACTATGCGGCCCGCTTCTATGGATATCAGGGTGTAGGTAATAGCACTGTTGCCAAAGCAAGTGACATCAATACCGCATTTAATCCTGCCAACGTAAACGGTCAAAACGGGTTTTCTCTATTGGATGGAACAAAGCCTTTGGACTCGTATAAAGGCTTGAACACCTATCTGGCCGGTTATGTAAGTGGCGATGTTTATTTTGGGCCAAAAGCTAACTTAACCGTTGGTTTCAGGGGCGAATACAACGACCAGGGTATCCGTGCTACTCGCACCACTGCGGAAGAACAACTGGTATCGAACAAAGTGTTCAGCCCGCTTCCTTCCGTTAACTTCACCTATAAAGTAAGCGACCGTACGAATCTGAGGCTCGCCTATTCATCGTCAGTAAACCGCCCCGAGTTCCGTGAATTAGCCCCATTCAGCTACTTCGATTTTAATCTGCTGGCAGATATTCGCGGAAATACCGACCTCAAAACGGCTAACATCCAGAATGCTGATGTGAAATGGGAATTCTATCCGACGCCCAACGAGCTTATCTCAGTGTCGGGATTCTACAAACATTTCAGCAACCCAATCGAGTCGTTTCTGTTGCTTCAGGCTAATGGTTTAGCATACTCGTTCATCAATGCGAACTCAGCTCAAAACTACGGTATCGAATTAGAAGTGCGGAAAGGATTTCAGAATTCTTCAAGCGTATTTCTGCAAAATCTATCCGTAGTGGGCAACGTATCGCTCATTAAAAGCACGGTTAATATTGGTGACTTTGTTACCCTTCCTGATCTCAGTGGAACCGTTAGTACTCTTGATGTTCGGGGTATTGTCGATGCTAAGCGAGCTTTGGCAGGACAATCGCCTTATTTGATTAACGCTGGCCTATATTATACAGCTCCCAAGTCAGGCTGGCAGGCTAACATTCTCTACAATGTATTTGGTCAGCGAATTTTTGCAGTTGGGAATAAGAACAACCCAACGATTTACGAAATGCCCCGTAACGTAGTGGATTTGAACCTAACCAAACAAGTCAGCAAAAAGCTGGAAATGCGTCTGGGCATTCAGGATATACTCAATCAATATGTCCGATTTGTTCAGGATTTCAACCGGGATGGCAAAATTGGCAGCGACGTAACCTCGCAAACAGCTGATGCTGATCAAACCGTTCGTCGATTTAAACGGGGTAGTTATTACACCTTAAGTGCCATTTACACATTCGGCCGCCGAACAATTATTCCATAAGTGCGCCAAGATCAATACAAACTCAATTCAAACGAAAAGCAATGTTTATGCAAGTTAACCAATTGCGCCGTCGGTGGCACGGCATTCCTTCTGGCTGGGCACATCTGCTGATTATTGCACTAGGCTTATTCTTAGTTGTATCGGCCTGTAAGAATGAAGATACGCCAGCTCCGGTTCTGAGTATTACCAGTTTTTCACCCGCTTCAGCTCCGGTTGGTTCGACAGTGGTTATAACAGGTACCGCATTCAATGCTACACCAGCCAGTAACACAGTAACGTTCGGTGCTGTACCCGCAACCGTGACGGGTGCTTCGACGACCTCATTAACGGTCATCGTACCTGCTAATGCAGGCACACCAATCAGCGTGGCAACCGGTGGCGCAACCGTAACGAGCACAACCGCTTTTGCACTGGGAAATAAACCCGTTGTTACAGTCGCTTCTAATATTACGGCCACAACTAACTGGACGGCTGGTACTATTTATGTGATTCAGGGTTTTGTAAGCGTTACTTCGGGTGCTACATTAAACATCGAGAAAGGGACAATTATTAAAGGGGCCGCTAAGGAGCAGGATCCGTCAGGTCAGGCAAAGGGGGGTACGTTGATTATACAACCTGGAGCCAAAATTAATGCTGTTGGTACTGTTGATTCGCCGATTATATTCACATCGAGTAAAGCTGCTGGTTCACGTAATTACGGCGACTGGGGTGGCGTTGTATTGATAGGAAAAGCACCAACAAACCAGCCGGGTGCAACGGCCTTTGAAGGAGGAATTCCGGGTACGATTGGAACGTTTAGCGATGTCAATGACAATTCAGGGGTGATGCAGTATTGCCGTATCGAATTCGCAGGTATTGCACTGAGTAATCTGGCAAACAGTGAAATCAACGGACTTACGCTCTATGGTGTAGGGGCTGGTACAACGATTGACCATATTCAGGTTTCCTATAGTGGTGACGATTCGTACGAATGGTTCGGTGGTACAGTCAATTTGAAGAACCTTATTGCTTTCCGGGGCTGGGACGATGATTGGGATACGGACTGGGGTTATTCGGGTAAGGTACAATATGGCGTGTCATTGCGGGATCCAGAGGTAGCTGACCAATCGGGTTCGAATGGCTTTGAGTCAGACAATTTCAATCCTGGAGCGCCTGCTACGGCTGCCAATAACGGATTGCCCTTAACATCAGTGGTATTTGCCAATATGAGTAACTTCGTATTTACCGGTACCCCTTCAAATGCAGCTTCTCCCAAAGGAAGTGGTCCTTACCAATCTGGAATGCACCTACGGCGCAATACATCGATAAGCATCTTTAACTCGCTGCTATACGGCTATCCAGAAGGGTTGCGGTTAGACGCTCAGCCTGGTACGACCAACACATTGGATAATGCTACGGCTGGTAATCTTCAATTGCATGGCGTTATTGTTGCTAACACAACGACTCCTGTTCGCGGATTTCAGGCTATTACCGACGCTCAGGCGACAACGTTCTTTAATACAGCCGCTTATAAGAACCAGATTATTGCTAGTGCAGACCTGGCAAAGTTGTTGCTTAACTCAGCCAACTTTAATCTGACTGCTCCCAATTTCCTACCCCAAACAGGTTCTCCTTTGTTGACGGGCGCTATCTGGGATGGTAAAGGGGCTGATGCTTTCTTTACAAAAGAAACGTTCATTGGTGCCTTTGGTACGACCGATTGGACTAAAGGCTGGACCAACTGGGACCCGCAGAATGCTAATTACGATAAATAAGCAGTTAAGTTAATTTTCATATTGGTGTCGCACGAAAGGGCCGGGGCTTTGCACCGGCTTTTTTCTTGTTTATTACTCTATATCGAATTCTTCAACGTGACTCTACTATTGGATGAAAGGGTCAAAGAATAGCCAAAGGTGACAGGTGGAGCCGTATATAGTAGTACGTAAGGACGTAAACAACTAAACAGGTTAAGGGTATTTCATCGAATGAGTGACTTCTATAAAAATAAATGTACTGATTTTTAGACTGTTGCGCATTTGAGGCTTATCGGAAAATGACGCATTTTATTCAAATAATTGATCTTATTCGTTATATAACATACCCAAAAGTTCGTAGGTTTGCATGAATTACTTACTATTATCCATCAAAATAGGATAGATAGTATATAAATAAGCCATTAATTGTGTTACTTGGAAACTCAATACTCGTCTAACAGCCAATTAATCCTATTGAACTCTGAGACAGAGTTGCTAAGCGATTGAATAATCAGTTGACCACCTACAGGATAGGTGATGGTAAAGTTGATTGACGCGATTTTAGTCATTGAGTATTGAAAAATGTCGAATCTTTAGCGCTTACCAAATTGTATTAATCTAGTATAGGTTATACAGCTACCCAAGTAACATTGTCAAACCCTAAAGTCACCGTAACAGATGATTTCAAAAAAAGCTAAGTACGCCATTAAAGCCCTTAAGGTTTTAACCGAAGAGTATGGGAAAGGCCCTGTGCTGATCTCCTATGTTTCAGCTAAAGAGAATATACCTAAGAAATTTCTGGAAGCTATACTGCTTGAACTCCGTAACCATGGGATTCTTCAGAGTCAGAAAGGCAAAGGAGGAGGGTATCTATTGCGTATTGATCCGAGCCGGGTTAACCTGGCCCAGGTTTTGCGGGTTATTGATGGGCCAATTGCGCCAACGCCTTGTGTATCATTTAATTTCTACGTGAAATGCGATGATTGTAATGATGAAGTAACCTGTGCACTAAGGCCAATTATGGAGCGAGTTCGGGATGCAAACCTGGACGTTTATGAAAATACCACGTTAGTGACGTTCCAGAAAACAGAGTCAAATCCAACAAAAGAAATTTCCATTGGAGCAGAAAACGGTGAGTTCGCCGAAGTGTCGGGTAATCGGATCACTGCTTAATTTTTTGGCCCTATAAAACCGTCGGGTTATATGCGTATAAAGATCTGGCCCTTTATTCGCATATAACCCGACAATGTTTATGTGGTTAGCTCGGCTGGTGTTCTTTGCGGAGCAGATCGTTTACCGTTTTGACCGGGTTGAACGTGATCAGAGGAACCTCCACAAAAATAGTATTCCAATCAGCCATTGCGCCGTTCCAAAGGCCGGGCAGTTCCTGTGCTTTGAGGTCTTTCCCATCCTTCGATTTCGCCGTAATGAATCCGGTGAGTGGATCGCGATAATTCGTCAGATCATACTTCCGGCCATGATGGTCTTTCAGGCCGCAAATTAAATCGACTGGATTAAAATGCGTTGCTTCGTCGAAGATGGCTTTCTGCTCACCATCGGCCAAATCGATTTGAGCTGATTCCACCACTTGCAGTGATACGGAACCATCCTGATTTTTTGCCCAGAAAGGTCCTCCGCCGGGTTCACCTACGTTCTTGACCATACCACAAACCCGTACCGGACGATCTAATTTCTGCCGGAAATAAGCCAGTTTTTCCTCTTTCAAGAGACTGTCGAAACCATCGGGGGGGAGTGTGAACAACGTCCGGCGGAACAGTTCGTCGGCTTCGGCCAGATAGCCTTCGCTCACATCGCTGGACTGGCTTTCCAGTAGGCCCTGCAAACGGGCAATCTGTTGCTGGGCGTCGAGAAGGACAGCTGCTAATACTTTTTTATAGGTGATCGTCTGTTCTTTAATATCATCCGGAACAACATTGTCGATATTCTTAATGAAAACGATATCGGCATCAATGTCGTTAAGATTCTCAATTAAGGCGCCATGACCTGCTGGCCGGAATAGCAGTGAGCCATCGGGATTCCGAAATGGTGAATTGTCAGGATTGACGGAGATTGTATCGGTCGATTTTTTCTGCTCCGAAAAGCTAATATCGAACGTTACCCCAAGCCAGGCCTCATAGTCCGCTTTTTGTTCTTCGATCAGCTTCTCAAAACGGTCGCGGTGTTCGGGCGAAACGGTAAAGTGTATCTTAACCAGACCATCCGAATTCGCGTAAGCAGCTCCCTCAACAAGATGCTCTTCAACGGGAGTCCGTGGGCCATCGATATAGCGGTGAAATTTCAACAAACCTTTGGGCAGACTGCCATATTCCAACCCTTCTTCCGTCAGTAGAAATCGCAATACTGTTTGCCGTTCATTTGCGGCAACGGCTTTATCCAGATCCTGACCTTTGGCAGCCATGGCATCCTTCAGATCTTCATAAAAGGCAAAGTCGGTTAATCGGGCAAATACTTCATCCGTTGATTTATCGGATTTTCCATCAAGGGCCGCAAACAGCGACTTAAACATACGGGTAGCGGCTCCGGAAGCGGGTACAAACTTAACCAGATCGCGTTCGTGAGCTGCAGCATCGAAACGATGAATATAGGCCGACAACTGATCTTCATCAATACGTACAATGCCATCGCCTATAGTAGCCGCTTTGATGACGTTGAGGTAGGGAAAACCGTTTACAAAGTACTGTATCTGCTTGTCGATCTGCTCAGGGGTAACGCCCTGCGCCAGAATCTGGTCGTGATCTTGCTCGGTAAATTGCATAAGGTAACGGGAATAATAGCGTTAGGAACGGGCGGCAAATTGGCTATTTCGACAATGTGACGCAAATCAAATTTTAAGGAAGTCTGGCAATTTAGTAATTGGCCAATTAAGTAAACCTGAAATTGAGGTCAGTTATCAAATCGGAAATTTAGTAAAGAGACATTTTTTTAATTAGCCAGTTACCTTTGTTCCCAAACTTATGCTACAACTATGAAACTGATAGCTTTCGATGCGGACGACACACTTTGGGTAAATGAACCCAACTATGTCAATGTTAAGGAAAAACTATGCGAACTGTTGTCGCATCATATTGATCAGACAACACTGTCGCAACGGTTTTATGACGCGCAAATGCGTAACCTTCGGGTATTTGGCTATGGCGCCAAGAGCTTTATTCTTTCCATGATTGAGACTGCCATAGAGTTGACCAACGGAGCCATTACAGGATCAGAAATTCAGCAGATCATTGACGTTGGAAGAGAGTTAGTGGAATTTCCAATTGAAGTATTTGATGGGATTCATGAAGTGCTGGAGACGCTTTCCCAACAGTTCGATTTAATGGTGTTGACCAAAGGCGATCTGTTCGATCAGGAGAGTAAAATTGCCCGCTCCGGCTTAGGACACTATTTTAAGCACGTCGAAATTGTCAGCGAAAAGAACGAGCAGGCCTATCTGGGAATTCTCAAAAAATACAATCTGCAACCCAGCGAGTTTATCATGATCGGTAATTCGCTGAAATCAGATATACTTCCTGTGGTGCATATTGGGGCACGTGCGATACATATCCCCTATGCCATTACGTGGGAGCACGAACGGGTAGGAGAGGAGTATCTGGAAGGGAAATCCTTTACAACGGTAGACAACGCCCGCGAACTCGTAGGTTTATTAGAGAAAGCTAAAACTAGAGAGATAGCGTAAAATCATCGGCATCCAGATTGGCCGGAAACTTTTCGCGAAAGGCACGCAGGTCATCAAGTGATAAACGCTGCTGGTGAATGATTTCGGTGTCTGCCTGTCGGAACAGAACGTCACCTTTAAAATCGATAACTGCCGAGTCGCCGGTATAAGGATGCTGATTGCCGTCGTTGCCAACCCGATTGACGCCAATTACATAGCTCAGATTTTCGATAGCCCGTGCCTGGAGGAGTGTATTCCAGGCATTGCGCCGGGGGGCTGGCCAGTTGGCAACGTAGAGTAACAGATCGTAGTTAAAATCGGTCGATGCCAGGCTACGATTGCGGCTCCAGACCGGGAAGCGAAGGTCATAGCAAATGAGCGGACAAATTCGCCAGCCTTTCCATTCTTTGATAATTCGCCGGGTTCCGGCGGTGTAAACGCCATCTTCGCCCGCCATACGAAAAAGATGGCGTTTGTCATACGTATCAAACTGTCCATCGGGTTGCATCCAGATGAGCCGATTGAAATAACTACCGTTTTCCTGAATGACATAACTCCCCGTAACAACGGCCCTGGTTTGGGCCGCCATCTGCTTCAGCCACCGAAATGTTGTTAGGTTCATTGGCTCCGCTACAGCACGTGCATCCATCGTAAAGCCAGTTGTGAACATTTCGGGCAAAACAATAAGGTCCGTCGCGTCTGGCAGCGAAAAGATATGCTCCTCCAACATAGCCCGATTAGCCACAGGATCATGCCAGTATAAATTAGGTTGGAGGAGGGTGATGTGCACGGGAAATGAGTCGTATAGAATGAATAAGGCAGAATGAAATGAACTACTAAGTATCCATTATTAATTCTACAGTCCTCATTACTTGGGAAACTTCATTCGATATTCTGCGTCTGTCTTGCCTTTGGTAATATCGGCCAGCTTTTTCTTGATAAGCTGACGGCGCAACGTAGGCAGATAGTCCGTAAAGAGTTTTCCTTCCAGGTGATCGTATTCGTGTTGAATAATACGGGCTGCCATGCCTTCATATTCTTCTTCGTGCTCGTTCCAGTCGGTGTCGAAATAACGGATTACAATGATCTCTGGCCGGAAGACTTCACCCCGAATGCCAGGAATACTTAGGCAACCTTCCTCAAAACCCCAGTCATCACCAGCTTCTTCAATAATTTCGGGATTGATAAAGACTTTCTTAAAACCAACCAGACTTTGATCGATGTCTTCCTCTGGTTCATCTTCGTTCAACGGTTCACCATCTACCACAAACATGCGAATGCTCTGGCCAATCTGCGGTGCTGCTAATCCAACACCTGAGGCCGCATACATGGTTTCGAACATATTTTCACTCAACGTCTTGACGTCAAGGCTACCGGGCTCAATGTTCTTAGCCCTTTTTCGCAGCACTGGGTCGCCGTAGGCAATTATTGGGAGAATCATAATTCAGTTTACAGTTCACACTATATAGTTTTCAACTCAGGCCGAAAACTGCATACTGGAAACTATTTTTTGCTTTCCATATATGATTGGAGAATGATAGCCGCACTGACTTTGTCGATGTTGCCCTTCTCGCGTCGATCTTTTTTACTGCTTCCGCTGGCAATCATGGCTTGCAGGGCCATAGCGGATGTAAAGCGTTCATCATGCCAATAAACCGGAATCTCGGGCAAAGCGTTCTGCAAATGCGTGACGAACTTCCGAACACGGGGTGTATTATCCGTATCGGTTCCGTCTAATCGTTTGGGTAGCCCAACGATAAAAGCGTCTACGGGCTCTCGCTGAACATACGCTCTGAGGTATTTTAACAGCTCATGTGAGGGCACTGTTTCCAGAGCCGAAGCAATGAGTTGCAACGGATCTGTTACGGCAATGCCGGTTCGTTTTGCGCCATAATCGATTGCCAGGAGTCGTGCCATATCAGACGCAAAGGTACAACATTGAGGCTAGTTTGGCGTCTTTTTGTCGTGTAAACGGAATTGCGGTCTGCCCCGAATCGATTGATAGCTGCTTTGGAGACCGAAATACGAGGTAGATTAAACAAATACCCTCAGACGATAGGCGTCAGTTCGGGTTTAGGAATCCTGCCTGACTCGATCAGCTGAGGGTAGCTCTGGCAAGTTTATAAACCAGCCTTAAATGGATTCAATCGTAGAGTTAACAAACGTTACCGGTTGGCTGGCACTTGTCTGGTTGTTGGTTAGGCGCTCATGAATTGGTCCGGATTTATCTTTGAGGAAACCTCCCGACCCGTTCGTGAAAAAGGCCTTTATTTCGGCCATAATTGACAAGGCAATCTCGTCGGGAGTCTCAGCGCCCAGATCGAGGCCGATAGGGGCATGGACCCTGGCAAGTGCCGCTTCTGAGAAATTCAGCCCATCTTTCTCAAATTCAGCCTGCATTTTATCAAATCGTTTGCGTGGCCCTAACATACCGATATAAGGTACATCGGTCGCCAGCAAAGCCTGTAAAACCGCCCGGTCGTAATTGAAATTATGAGACATCAGGACGGCTGCTGTTCGGCTCGTAATGGTGATCTGATCAAGAACGGCCTGACGGTCGGCATAAAGTACGCAGGTGGCGACCGGAAAACGCCTGGGCGACAAATGCGCAATACAATCGTCGGTAACGGTAACCTGCCAGCCAAGATCACGGGCGAGTTTGGCCACCGGAATGACATCATACCCAGCTCCGAAAATAACTAACTCAATACCAGGATCAATTCGCTCAATAAACACTTCGGCACTTCCCGATTCGACAAAATAGGTCTGCGTGAGTGGCTTGCCGGTTTTGAACGTAAGCTGCATGTCGTCCTGCAACCAGTCGGGCAAAAGACTTGCCGATTGATCGGTGAGAACAAACCGGTTGCCCGGAACCAAACCGGTTGTCTCGTCGCTTTTCAGAATCGTAGCCAATACGCGTACATCCCGTTTCTGGATAAACTCATGTAATAAGGCCACAGGATTCTTTGGATCGGCCGGATCAATTGGTTCGATCAGAATGTCAATGATACCGTTGCAGCCTAATCCTACGCCGAAACTATTGGCACCGTCGTCCATTGTGTCGTATGTAACAACGATCGGTATACCATCGAGCATGACCTGGCGGGCTTTTCGGAGTGCATCGCCTTCCAGACAGCCACCGCTGATTGCACCTTCCCAGCGGCCATCATCCGTAATGAGCATCCGCGCTCCTGGCCTACGATACGACGAGCCTTCAACCCATACCACAGTTGCCAGAGCTACCTTGCGCTGTGAGAAGTCAATTTGCTCAAAAACCTCAACGATGCGAGCTATTTCTTTCATGCTGTGTCGATATACGGCCTCGTGGTTTACGGGATTCGGTGATACAGACTCGTTCGGGAGTCGCTCATAACCAAATAGTGTAAACCGTAAACTGTGCCCGCTGTTTATACTTTCGCTAAATCAAAGGGTAACCGTCGGATGCGTTTGCCCGTAGCCGCAAAAACTGCGTTCGCTAAAGCCGGAGCCAAAGGCGGTAATCCGGGTTCACCAACACCTTTGATTTTGGGACCTCCTTCGGCTAATATAAGTACCTCGACTTCAGGCATTTCATTGATACGAAGCATACGGTTTTTGTCGAAATTAGCCTGAACCGCGCGGCCATGCTCAAATGTAATTCCATCTTTAGTCGCAGCCGTTATCGCCATGGCAATGGCTCCTTCAACCTGTGCTTTGACAGTATCCGGATTAACGACCGTACCCAAATCAATGACACAGTATACCTTGTCAACTTTTACGCCACCATTTTCTGTTCTGGAGACTTCTACCACCTGACCCGCTAAACCGGCAAAGAACTCCCACTGGGCAACTCCCCGACCTTTTCCGGCGGGTAGCGGTTTATCCCAGCCCGAGAATTCTTTCAGTTTGGTCAATACCCGCTTCGTGTCTGAGTCTTTCGTTAACATGGCCAGCCGGAACGCCATCGGGTCCTGCCCTGCTTTATGAGCCATTTCGTCGAGAAAACATTCGTGCGAGAAAGCCAGCGTTGAACTCGTCACCGAACGCCAGTAGGAAAGCGGAATGTGAACCTCAGCATGCACATAGCGCGTGTTTACATTCGGAATCTCGTATTTCTGTTCGTTCGTACCTTCAAGCATGGTGCCGTCGGGCTTGGCTTTATCGTATTTTTCGGTTTCGCCCATTGTTGCATCAATGGAAGGCGAAATGACCTTATGTTGAAGAGCCACGGCCTGCCCATCACTCGACAATGCTCCGCGCAAAGCCGAATAGGTCATCGGACGAAAAGGACCGAGTATCGTATCGTCTTCGCGTGTCCAGACCACTTTAACCGGTTTTCCAATTGTTTTGGAAAGCAAAGCCGCTTCGCTGGCAAAATCCTGGGTTAGTCGCCGACCAAAGCCTCCGCCATTGAACATCACATGCACTTTTACGTTACTGGCGGGCACCTTAAGCACCTTGGCAACTTCGTCGATAACCAGATCACCACCCTGCGAAGAAACCCATAGCTCAACCTTGTCGCCGGGTTGATAATGGGCTAACGCATTCATTGGCTCCATGGTCGAATGGCTGACAATGGGTGTTTCATAGAGTGCTTCCAGTTTAACCGGGGCATCGGAGTAGGCTTTATCGAAGTCACCCAGACTATGGCCAACGATACCATCAGTTTTGGCCAGTTCACGGAGCGAATTGTCAAAATCAGTTGAATTGAATGTGTCGTGTCCCTGATGGTCCCACTGAACCTTAAGTGCTTTTCTACCCTTCAGGGCCGCCCAGTAATTCGTGGCAATAACGGCTACGCCTTCGTATCGGTTTTTGCCAACGACCCGCTCAACCTTCACGGCCTGCTGAACACCTTTGACTTTTAATGCCTGAGTGGCATCAAAGCTTACCAGGTTGCTGCCGAGTACGGGGCAACGCTCGATCGATGCGTATACCATTCCCGGTGTTTTGGCATCGATACCAAACTGTGCCTGTCCCGTAACTTTTAGGGGTGTATCAGGGCGCGGTGCCGATGTGCCCAGAATTTTAAAATCCTTCGGATCTTTTAACGCCGGTGTTTTCGGAACATCGAGTTTTGATGCTATTTCCGCCAATTCGCCATACGACGTTTTTTTGCCCGATGGTCGGTGGATGATTTTCGCGTCTTCCGCGTAACATTCCTCGATCGGTACATTCCATTGCTGACTAGCGGCTTTAATAAGCATTTCGCGGGCCGACGCTCCTACTTTACGCATCTGGGTATAGCCGCCCCGGATGGAGCCGCTACCACCTACGGCCTGCGACCACAAACCACCGAATTTGCTTTCGCCACCGGTTTGTTTGATCACAACCTTGTCCAGCGATACTTCCAGTTCTTCGGCAATGAGCGCCGGAACCGACTGGAATGTTCCCTGACCAATTTCGGGACGGGGATTCATGAGCGTAATTCGCCCCGATTTTTCGATAATGATAAAGGGAGTCAGTTCGACCGATTCAGGGGCCAATCCAGGCTGGGCCAATCCAGGCTGGCCACTAAGATTCAGTACAGGTCCTGCAATGGCTTCAGTTGATGAGAGCCCTAAGGCAAAGGCCGCACCAGTCAAACCGGCCGCTCTCAGAAAGCCCCGGCGGTCAATGGCCGTTTGTGTTGGTTTCGCGCTCATCGTTTGCCGATTTTAGGAGTTGACTTAGGGACTTTCGGGGCCGACGCCATATCGGCGGAAGCGGTATGAATGGCCTGCCTAATGCGATTATAGGTACCACAACGGCAAATGTTACCCTGCATAGCCGCGTCGATATCGTCGTCGGTTGGTTTAGGTGTATGTTTCAACAAGGCTACCGCCGACATGATCTGCCCTGATTGGCAATACCCACACTGGGGCACCTGATGCTCGATCCAGGCTTTCTGAATAGGATGGTCACCATTTTTAGAGATGCCTTCGATGGTTGTAATCTTATGACCTACCGCTGCCGAAACAGGTAAACTACAGGAGCGAGTGGGGCTACCGTCCAGATGAACGGTACAGGCACCGCACTGCGCAATACCGCAGCCGAATTTAGTGCCGGTTAACCCGACTACATCGCGGATGGCCCATAACAGGGGCATGTCAGCATCGACATCCAGAGTATGGGGCTGATTATTGATGGTCAATTTTACGGAAGACATAGCCTAAACAGTATAGGATAAAGAGCGATTTTTCAGCGCTATGTTGCGCTGACGGGCAGAAAAACGCAACGAAAGTTAAGCAATTAAGCCCGAAGAACCACTTTGCTTCTTAATTACTTAGTTGATGAGATTGTGCCGGCAGCTACCGTTACAACACCAGTTTCGGTGAGTGCTTTGGCCTCGGCATCGGGTACATGCCATGATTGATCAAAATAGCCGGATACAATAGGCGTTTTACTGGATTCTTTAAACAAAACGAAGTCTTTGAAGCCATTGATTGCATCCAGTGCCCGGTTCGTGAAATAATTGGGGTTTTCGGTGCCCGCCCACCAGGGTTGTCCGGAACTGATGGCTACATAGTGATTATTCATGGGGAAGACGTAAAATAAGCCGTATTCGGTGGCTGCCGACGATAGCTGAATGGGCAATCGATCGCTGTATTGGCTCACCAGCTTATTGGTTTCTTTAGTGCCAAATAGAATCAGATTTGAACTTTCCAGATCGCTTGGTCGAACATCTTTATCGGCCACAACATGCGGAAATACCATAATACGCCCTAGAAACTCACCCCGATAGGTAGCCCAGTTGGCCGCCTGAGTCGCGATTTCCTGTCGCGTTTTCAGCACGTCGGCTGATGGGTTATCGGCTGTGCCATAAACATACAGATGCCGACCGGCAATGGCAGCACTGATGGGCCCTTCTGCCCCTGCGTGTTTAGCCGTAACTGTGGGTTGGTAAGAACCCGCTTCCCAGCCCCCTTCGCGTTTGACAAGGGTAAGCGAGTCGCTCACCTGAACATTAATAGCCTTTCCGTCAATAACGACATCGACTGGCCGTTTTGCTTTGAAATTAGGATGCCCTGCCAGTTTAAGCGTTAATGCGCCCAGGTTTGCCGTCGTGATATCGATGTGGTTTGCACCAGAAAACTTTGCGTCGACATTGGCAAGCATACCGGGTGTAAGCTGGTCAATTCGAACCCAATAAGCCGATGGATATTTGTATTGCCGGGTTGAAAAGCGTACTCGCTCAGGAAAACGGTTCCGCTTAAACTGATTGAACCAGCCAAAAATAAACTCGTTCTCATAGGCCTGCACCCAACTGTCGTGTTTAACGCCGGGATATTCTTTATAGGTGACATTGACGCCCAAATCCTGAAAACGTTTCACCCATTGCCGGGTGCCTTCTGGTTTCACCGCCGGATCAGCATCCCCCTGAAATAGATGAACCGGGAAATTAGTTGCATTCGCTGCCAGATCGTCGGTGCCTCTGGGTGGGGCCGGGCAAACCGGCGCAATAGCCGCCCAAATATCGGGTCGACTTAGCCCAATCCAGAGCGTACCACCCCCGCCCATCGACAGGCCGGTTAGATAAGTGCGATCTTCATCGATGTTGAAGCGTTTTTTGACATCTGCTACGACGTCATAAACATCTTTTTCAGGAATTCCCTGATAGCCAGCAGTGCCACGAGCAAAAGGGGAGGCTACAATATAATTCACGTCGGCCCATTCCGGGAAATAACGTGTGGCTTCTATATCGGTTTCGCCCTGTGCATTGCTCTTGCCAAATACGCGCCGGAGCGACAGCCGATGATTCGAGCCTGCACCGTGGAGCATGATAACAAGCGGATATTTTTTCCTGGGATTATAATTCTTGGGGACATATAATCCATATGGCTGTTCGGTATCATCAACATCCGAAAAGAATGTTACTACCTGAGGGCCAGCGGGTAGTTTTTGGCTGTAGGACGTTCGTGGTAAAGCCAACGTGGCTACCAGCGAGAGCATTGTCAAAGACCGAATGAATGGCATTAGGAAGGTGATTTAGGAGATAACAATTGCAAAGGGAACAAGGAGAATAGCTGATTTCTATTGATTAAACCAGAAATTACAGGTAATTATACGTGATTGTCTTATTATGTCATAATAACATAAAGGGAAATTTATATTTCTACATGACCTATACTGAACAGCTGAATGCCTTTTATAAAATGGTGTCCGATGAATGCGTACAGGGTGTATCGCTCGACTGTGTAATCTTTGGTTTTCATGATACACGCCTGAAAGTGCTGCTCTTACGATGGAAAGGCACGCATGAGTGGTGTTTGCCCGGCGGCTTCATTTATAAAACAGAATCCGTCGATGTGGCAGCCGAACGGGTGTTACGTGAGCGGACCGGTTTAGATCAGTTGTTTTTACAACAATTTCATCTGTTTGGCGATGCTGTCCGGTATAACCGGGAGGATACCTGGCAAAGGCAGAAAATGCCAATGCCATTTGAGAGTCGTGGATGGCCCGAGCGTACACTATCAATTGGCTATTATGCCGTGGTCGATCAGACAAAGGTGATGCCTACAGCTGATTTTATGACGGATGAATGCCGTTGGTGGGAGGTCAGCGATTTGCCTTCTTTGCTCTATGATCACCGGCATATTGTAGAAGTGGCCTTGCAAACCCTTCGGCTTCAACTTAGCTGGCAGCCTATTGGCCTGAATCTGATGCCAGAAAAGTTTACGATTCCTGAATTGCAGCGGCTCTATGAAGCCGTACTGGGGAGATCGCTGGATGCCCGAAATTTTCATAAAAAAATTATGGGGTTACATATACTGACCCGATTAGATGAACGCCGAACCGGTAAAGCGCATAAATCGCCCTATTTATACCAGTTTGATCGGGAAAATTACAAGAAAGCCCTTATCAGTGGTAATTTGAGCTTTGTTTAGCGGGCTGCGTAATAAGCCTCCGGAAACCTGATCACCTCATCATGGCTCAAATGAATTATTGCCCTCAGTGTGCCAGCCCATTAGTTTCGGGAATGGCTGGTGGGCGCGAGCGCCTTGTCTGCTCGAAACCTTGTGGTTATGTATACTGGAACAATCCACTGCCTGTTGTTGGCGCTATTGTTGAGTATGACAATGATACCGTTATCCTGATTCAGAATAAAGGCTGGCCTGCCGAATGGTTCGGGCTGGTAACGGGATTTCTCGAAAAAGATGAGGAACCCGATGAAGCCGTACTTCGGGAATTGAAAGAAGAGTTAGGATTGGATGGGCAGGTGATTGACCGGGTAGGGATTTATACGTTTCATCAGCGGAATGAACTCATCATAACGTACCACGTTCGGGCAACGGGCGAAATCAGGATGGATGAAGAAGAGTTACAGGCGTATAAAATCGTACCCATCAATCAGCTTCAACCCTGGCCGTTTGGTACCGGAAAGGCCGTGAAAGAATGGTTGGCTAACAGATGATACTTATCTGGAAAACTAGTTTCGTGCCAACATTAAGGATGTTCCAGCGGTTGTCTCTATGGATACAACTCGCAATACTATGGAAACAACCGCGCCAAAAGAACGCGAAATCGGAATAGGAGTCATTGGAATGGGCGGTTTTGGCCTGTTTGCCGTTCAGCAATTTGTACAGACACCCCACGCTAAATTAGTGGCTATTGCCGGGTCGAAACGCGAAGAAGCCATTCGAACGGCTAAGCGCTTTGGTGCTGAACAGTTAGCCAGCCTTGAGGAGTTAGTCAACCACCCGGAGGTTGATGTCGTCTACATCGCTACACCGCCTTTTCTGCACTATGAACAGGCTATGCTGGCGCTGAATGCCGGTAAACATGTTATCTGCGAAAAGCCACTGGCCATGAATCCTGAACAGGGCCGGGAGATGATCGAGACCGCCCGGCAAAAGGGATTGCTGATGGTCACGAACTTGATGCAGCGATACAACCCCATGTTTGCCCGTATTAAACACCTGATCGATAAAAAACTGCTTGGCGAATTTCTGCACGGCTATTTCGAAAACTACGCTGGCGATGAAGGGCTCTCCCCCGAACACTGGTTCTGGGATCGTAGCAAAAGCGGAGGCATTTTTATTGAACACGGCGTTCACTTCTTCGATATGTTTGCGGGATGGCTTGGTGAAGGAACGGTTAAAGCTGCGCAGATTGTGAAGCGGCCAGATAGCAATGATATTGAAGATCAGGTGCAGGCAACCGTTGAGTATGGCGATGATGTGACTGGCCGAAAGCTGGTCAATTTTTATCATGGGTTCACACAGACCGGCCGGATGGATCGCCAGGAAATGCGGTTGCTCTTTGAACGCGGTGACGTTACACTTTTTGAATGGGTACCTACCCGAATGGTGATGCGTTGCGTAGCCGATGAAGAAACAACCCGTGCCCTGATGGACCTATTTCCGGGTGCCCAGCTAAATGTAACTGCCAACATTGGTGGTAAGGATCAGCCTTTACGCGGACGTCACAAAGAATTTGAGGCTTACCAGCAAATCGAGATACGATTCGGTTTTGAGGCAGAAAAGCAGCACCTCTATAGTGAACTGCTTCGGCTCATGTTCCGGGATCAGGCTACAGCCATTCACTACCCGGATACACACCGGATCATTCGGGAGGAAAATGGATTACAATCGCTGCAAACCGCCGTCGACGCCGATCAGTTGGCCCGGCAGTAATCGCATTCCTGTGCACACGTTTGCATATTTATAAAAAAATTTAAAAATATGGCCGGCTGAACGGCACATATCATGCGAACTCCCTGATTTTTTGCGACATTTGCGGAGTCATACTAACCCCTCCGCATAGCGCATGATCTCGGAGTCACAACTACTCGACAATCCAGACGGGCAATTGTCAGGCGAGCCCACGCTGGGCCTATCCGCCACTGGTGGTCCGATCCAGTCGGCCATCACTTACGAAAAAATTCCTACGCACATCTACGCTGACGCAAAAGATGCGTCGCGGGCGGTAGCACAGGAAATCGCCGACCTGATCCGGCAGAAACAACGTGAGGGCAAACCTTGTGTATTAGGGCTGGCAACTGGCTCATCGCCTAAAACGGTTTATGCCGAACTTATTCGGATGCACCGCGAAGAGGGCCTGAGTTTCCACAATGTTGTTTCGTTCAATCTGGACGAATACTATCCGATGGAACCTGATTCGCTGCAAAGCTATTGGCGATTCATGCGGGAGCAATTGTTCGACCATGTCGACATTCCTCAGGGAAACTATCACGTTCCCAAAGGAACGCTGCCAGTCGATAAAGTTGCTGAATTTACGAAGCAGTACGAAGCCGCCATTGAAGCCGCCGGTGGCCTTGATTTTCAGTTGCTCGGAATTGGCGGTAACGGCCATATCGGATTTAACGAACCGGGCTCACTGATCAACTCGCACACGCGTTTGATGATGCTCGATAACTCGACTCGGGCTGCTGCGGCTGCCGATTTCGGTGGGCTTCCTAAAACTCCTCGTAAGGCCATCACTATGGGCGTTTCCAGCATTTTGGGAGCCCGTCGTGTCGTTCTGCTGGCGTGGGGTGAGCGGAAAGCACCCGTTATTCGTGGTGCGGTCGAAGGTCTTGTCACCGAGCTTAACCCGGCGTCGTATTTACAAACGCATCCAAACGCGTTGTTTGTAATCGATCAGGCGGCTGCTTCGGAGTTGACCCGTATAAAAACACCCTGGCTGGTAGATTCAGTCATATGGGACAACAATATGAAGAAGAAGGCTGTCACCTACCTGTCGGTAGCACTTGGCAAGCCCATACTGAAATTGACTGACCGTGACTATAATGACAACGGTATGAGCGATCTGCTGGCTCAATACGGTCAGTCGTATGACATCAATATCGACGTTTTCAACCAGCTTCAGCACACCATTACGGGCTGGCCGGGTGGTAAACCGAATGCTGACGATACCAATCGGCCTGAGCGTGCTCAACCGGCTAAGAAACGCTGCCTGATCTTTAGCCCGCATCCCGACGATGACATTATTTCGATGGGTGGTACATTCCAGCGTCTTGTCGATCAGGGCCACGAAGTACATATCGGGTATCAAACCTCTGGCAATATTGCCGTGGCTGATGATGAAGCATTGCGCTTTGCCGATTACGTAGTTGATTTCAATACGAAGTTTGGTATTGACAGCCCCGAGGCTACCCGGATTTTCCAGGACGCAGCCGCTTCGTTGCGTGAGAAGAAGGATAGTGAAATGGATACGGTTGAAGTACGGTATGTGAAGGGACTGATTCGCATGGGTGAAGCCAAATCGACCTGCCGCTTTGTCGGTATTCCGGTTTCGAATGCCCATTTCATGAACATGCCCTTCTACGAAACGGGGAAAGTGGCTAAAAAGCCCCTGAGCGAAGAAGATATCAGGATTACGATGGCCCTGATCGAAGAAGTTAAGCCACATCAAATCTATGCGGCTGGTGACCTTGCCGATCCGCATGGTACGCATAAAGTCTGTTTAGATGCCGTTCTGGAAGCCGTTCGTCGCCTGAAACAGGCCGACTTTATGAAAGACTGCTGGATATGGCTTTATCGCGGTGCCTGGGCTGAGTGGGATATTCACGAAATTGAAATGGCCGTCCCAATGTCACCCGATCAGGTGACGAAAAAGCGGTTAGGTATTTTTAAACACCAGTCTCAGAAAGACGGCGTGGTCTATCAGGGCACCGATTCGCGGGAGTTCTGGCAGCGTGCCGAAGAGCGTAATCGGGGAACAGCTGAACTCTATAACCGGTTAGGTCTGGCGGAATACGAAGCCATGGAAGCGTTTGTGCGCTGGCGGTTTTAAAAAATAGTTGTTACCAAAAAAGCCCTGTATGCTGTCGGTATGACTCATGCAGGGCTTTTTTTGTGGTCAGTGCTTTAGGCGTTAACCAACGTTGATTCCGAGCGGAGAACACGTTGTTCCCGTACTTTGGTAACCTCCCATTTTAGCCCCAGAACCGTTAGTGCGTAAACACCGGAAACAACCAGAGGCAAGATTGTAAAGCGATCATTGGGGAGTAGATACCAGCAGGCTACCACGAGCAAAGCCCGGATTAAGGCGTGCAGCTGGCATACTTTACTATCATAAATCCAGCCAATGATGGGCCAGTGGATGCTCATCCCGATAGCGAGGCAAAGCGGTGCAAATGATTTATCGAGGCTACTGGCCGGAACGGTAATGGCCCAACTCAGCATCATCGAAAAAAGCGCATAGGGAATAAGGCTTGATAACGGCGTTTTCACCATCAGGTTTGATTTGAACGGCTTTTGTAGAGCCAGACCCAGCGGAAACAATAAACCGCTTGTGCAAAAAGCCAGCAACATCCAATAACCGGGTTTTAAATAAAAGCCCGCTATGCCCAGAATAGCCCAGTAGATAGTGCCAGCTACAGGTAACGAAAGCCCAGCATTGGCATCCACAAAATAATTTCGTTTCTGATTCGTAAGCGCCTGATCGAAATCCATGAGTAGAATAAGGTTGATATGATTAATAAGAGGATGAGTCAAAAGTAGTTACCCTAAATCCGGAGTCAGCGTAGAATCTGATGAATCACGAAAAATGCCGTATAGACTTCCAGCTAAAGCCGACGAAAAGCCTGTGTAGCAAATTTGATTTGCTACCCGAATTGATCCGGAGTCATTAAAATGTCAAATAATTGTTTATTGTAATATAGATTTTAGATATAATTGCACTGATATATAATAGTTGTATTATAATTGGCCCTTTGTCAACAAGATGACGCGACAAAATAAGCAGAGAACGCTCCGACTATTTGCACTCCATGAGTTTATTCAGGATCACTTCACGAAGTCTGACTGGATCAAAGTAGCCTACCTGACCGACAGCCTCGAACTGATTGAAGATCATCCCCGGTTGTTGCGCAGTCTAGATTTTAAAGACGATGATTATGAGGGGAACAGCCTTCAGGTTTTGTCGAAACTAATCAGCGAAAGCAGTGGCAATCTGTACGAAATTGAACGCTTCGTCGAAACAAAAAAAACAACGATGAATCGATCCATCCGGGAAGTACCTGATTTCATTTCTACCGTTCAGGCCGCTGCACCCGAACGCGTTATTACGTTTGCGCCGGATGTTTTTCGTATTCCGGATAAACTCGTTGAGTCGAATGTGCTTTCGGTAATGATGCCGTTCGAGGGTAGATTTGCCGGAACCTACGCGGCTATTCGGACCGTGTGTGCTAAACTCGGGATCGAGTGTAAACGAGCCGACGATATTTGGGATAACAGCATTTTAATTCAGGATGTATTCGATCTGATTTATACCTCAAAAGCTGTAATCACCGATTTTACGGATCGAAATCCGAACGTCTTTTACGAAACGGGAGTAGCGCATACACTCGGTAAGATCGTGATTCCTATAACACAATCCGTCGGCGACATTCCGTTCGATTTACGTCATCATCGGGCGTTGACCTATCTACCAAATGCTGAAGGTTTATTGAAATTAGAGACGGATTTAGAAAAAAAGCTGGTGAAAGTATTCCGTTAAACTTTTAGCCCTACTTGTTGTATCTTCGGGAAACCCTTCGCTTCGGCGATCCGCCCCGGCTTTTTATGCAATCATTTGTTTCAACAAGTACGGCTAAGTTCCAGAGTGTTCCGGTTGCATCCGGACGGCTGCTCTCGCTCGATTTCTTTCGGGGTCTGACTGTCGCGGCTATGATTCTGGTCAACAACCCTGGCGACTGGGGCCACATCTATGCCCCCCTGGAACATGCGCCCTGGCATGGCTGGACACCCACCGATCTGATTTTTCCGTTTTTCCTGTTTATTGTTGGCGTATCGATAACGTTTGCCTTGGGGCGGCCCGATGGAGCCAGAGAAGGAGTGATTGGCAAGATCGTGAAACGAAGTGCAACGCTTTTTCTGCTGGGCCTGTTTTTGAATTTTTTCCCCAGATTTGACATCTCGATCGTACGAATTCCCGGCGTATTGCAGCGCATTGCTCTGGTGTATCTGGCCTGTTCACTTATTTTCCTGAAAACAACGCCACGGCAGCAAATCACACTTCTGGTCATACTCCTCATTGGGTATTATCTATTGCTTACAGTCATTCCGGTTCCGGGGGTTGGGTATGCCAACCTTGAGCCCGAAACAAATCTGGCAGCCTGGTTCGATCGAACATTTATTACGCCGGCCCACGTCTACAAACCTGCTAAAGTCTGGGACCCCGAAGGACTCTTAAGCACCTTACCTGCCATTGGTACGGGTTTGCTGGGCCTGCTGACCGGCACCTGGCTGCGTTCCAATCGTTCGGCTGCGGAGAAAATAGCCTGGCTTTTTACCGCTGGCTGTCTGACTACCCTGGCTGGCCTGATCTGGAATGGATTTTTTCCAATCAACAAAGCCTTATGGACCAGTTCGTTCGTGCTGGTGGGGGGTGGTTTGGCCATGCTTGGACTGGCGCTAAGTTATTGGCTGATCGATGTTAAAGGCTATCGGCGGGGTGTGCTCCCTTTTGTGGCGTTTGGCGTCAATGCGATCACTGTATTCTTTCTATCAGGGCTGATTCCGCGGATCATGAACATGATTCATGTTGCTCAGACTGATGGAACCGAAGTGGGGTTGAAAGAATACCTCTACCGATCATTCATTGCACCTCTTTTTGACAATCCTACCAATGCGTCGCTGGCGGGTGCTTTGACGTTTGTACTGATCTGGTTCGGAATTCTGTGGTGGATGTATCGAAAAAATGTTATTATTAAGGTGTGAATCAGCACACTACTGATCTTAAATATCAAATTGAACGCATTCTGCTGTGGGAGCCATCATCGCACTGGCGATCGCAGGATTTTGTACACTTGAGTGAGCTTGTGTTTACCTATACGCAGCGGCAGGTAGATGCTCAGCATTTAGAGGCATTCTGGCAAACCTCCGCTATAAAATCACCTGACTTGCTGGATACGCTCGCCTGTTTTGTTGATTATATTGATTGGGATGACTTTTGTGTCCGTAATTTTTATGGTGTCGTTGAAGTTGATGAAGAAACCCAACTGACGCATCCGCCGATGTGGGAAATCCCAATGCGATGGGTAATTATTATTTGCTGGTTTTCTGTTATCGTGTCAATAGCAGTGGCAATTTTGTTAGTATGGAAGCGATAGACGTTTCAACTCTCCTCAGCGTTATTATCCCATAATTCAGTTTCAGATCTATTAACCCAACCCAAACGACCGAATGGTACGTTTTTCGCTCACACTGAGCGCATTGTTCAGTGTTACGCTGGTGTTGGCGCAATCTGCGCCCAAATCATCAGCAGTTAAAGTGGCTACTACAACGCTTAGTAGTCCAATTCCGACTGATCCGGCAGTAAAAGTGGGTAAACTGCCCAACGGCCTGACGTATTATATCCGGAAAAATGCCGAACCGAAAAACCGGGCCGAACTGCGGCTGGTTATCCGGGCGGGTTCGGTACTGGAAAATGACAATCAACAGGGGCTGGCGCACTTCATGGAGCACATGGAGTTTAACGGCACAAAGAATTTCCCGAAAAACGAGCTGGTTAATTTCCTGCAATCTGCCGGAGTTCGCTTTGGGGCCGATTTAAATGCCTATACAGGCTTTGACGAAACGGTCTATCAGTTACCCGTTCCGACTGATTCGGTCAAGGTATTTCGGCAAGCATTCCAGATTCTGGAAGACTGGGCTCATAATGCCACTATCGACCCAACTGAAGTAGACAAGGAGCGCGGTGTTATTCTGGAAGAACGACGGCTTGGGCGCGGGGCAGGCCAGCGG
Organism: Spirosoma endbachense; assembly: GCF_010233585.1. NCBI lineage: Bacteria > Pseudomonadati > Bacteroidota > Cytophagia > Cytophagales > Cytophagaceae > Spirosoma > Spirosoma endbachense. Next base: position 2,637,959 of record NZ_CP045997.1, on the reverse strand, counting down.
CTGCGCGATCAATACTTTCCGATATTGCTCAATAACTCGCAATATGCCAAACGATTGCCAATTGGCACCGAGCAGGTTCTGACTACGTTTAAGACCGAAACGCTGCGACAGTTTTATCAGGACTGGTATAGGCCCGATCTGATGGCAGTCATTGCCGTTGGCGATTTCGATACGAAAGAAGTGGAAGGGATCATTCGCGAGAAGTTCGGGCGAATCCCGGCGGTTAAAACCCCAAAACCTCGTACGGAATATGAAATTCCTCCCCATAAAGACACGAAAGTCGTCATTCTGACAGACCCCGAACAACCGAACACGGTGGTACAGGTTATTTACAAACGACCTGAAATCAAAGAGAAAACCCTGAATGATCTGCGGGAAAGCATCAAGCGAGGTCTGTTCAACACCATGCTTGGCAACCGGATTCAGGAATTAACACAGCGGGCTGATCCACCATTTTTGGGTGGCTACAGTAATTACAGCGATTTTCTGGGGAATCTGGATGCATTTACGTCCATTGCCGTTGCCAAAGAGGGAAACGTGGAAAAAGCTATTCGGGCGGTGCTCGACGAGAATGCCCGCGTAAAACAGTTCGGCTTCACATCGACAGAATTGGATCGTGCCAAGCGGGAGTTTATGACCAATGTGGAACAAGCCTACAGCGAACGCGACAAAACCCGGTCGGCCAATTATGTTAATGAATACGTTCAGAATTTTACGGACAAAGAGCCTTACACGAGTATTGAGTTCTATTACAATTTTCTCAAGAAAGAACAGGATGGTATCAAATTGGCAGAAGTGAATACACTGGTTGACCAGTTTATTCATAATGATAACCGGGCGGTTATTGTTCTGGCTCCTGAAAAAGACAAGGCCAAATTGCCTACCGTTGAGCAGATCCTGGGCTATGTAGACAATGCGGGTAAAGGCCTGACCGCTTATGAAGACAAAACGCTTGACAGCCCCTTATTAGCAAAGCTGCCAACTGGTTCTCCGGTTGTGAACGAGAAACAAATCAAGGACATTGGCGTGACAGAGTGGCGACTCAAAAACGGGGTTCGGGTAGTGCTGAAACCGACCAATTTTAAAAACGACCAGATTCTGTTTTCGGGCAGCAGTTTCGGCGGCACATCACTCTATGACCTGACTGATTTCATGTCGGCCCGGTTTTCGTCTACGCTCGTGGCTATGGGCGGAACTGGCGACTATAATCAGATTCAGTTGGGCAAGTTTCTGTCGGGTAAACAGGTAAACGTCTTTCCGTTTGTGGGCGAATTGAGCGAAGGTATTAATGGTAGTGCAGCTCCGAAAGATCTGGAAACCGCACTTCAACTGCTTTATAGTTACTTTACCCAGCCCCGGAAGGATGTTGATGTTGTAAAAGGGTTCCTGTCGAACCAGCGAAGCGCCTTGCAGAACCAGATCAATACGCCAACGCCAGCGCGTGTATTTCAGGATACAGTACAGGTAACACTAGGGGCCAACAACCCCCGGCGGCAACCGCTTAAACCCGAAGATCTGGACAAAATTGATCTGGATAAAGCGTTGAAAATCTATCAGGAGCGATTTGCCAATGGGGGCGATTTTACGTTCTATTTTGTCGGCAATTTTAAAGAAGATCAGCTAAAGCCGCTGGTTGAAAAATACCTTGGCGGATTGCCATCGACCGAGACAACCGAGAAGTTTAAAGATCTGGGCATTCGTATTCCATCGGGGCAGATCAGCAAGACTGTCTACCGGGGCGTTGACCCGAAAGCTTCTGTTCAACTGGTATACAGCGGTGATTTAAGCTGGTCGCCGGAAACGACAACGCAATTGGACGCTCTGGCTGAAGTGCTGGAAATCAAACTGATCGAAAAGTTGCGGGAGGAAGAAAGCGGTGTTTATGGTGTTGGTGCCAGTGGAGCCTACAGTAAATATCCAGTATCACGGTATACGTTCCGGATTAGCTTCGGTTGCGCACCGCAAAACGTCGAAAAGCTCATCGCTAAAACGCAGGAGTTGATCAATGATCTGAAAGAAAAAGGTGCGTTGCCCGCCGATATTGCCAAATTTAAGGCCGAAACCCGCCGTGAAACCGAAGTGCAGTTGAAAGACAACCAGTTCTGGCTTGGCTATCTCCAAAACCAATACTATAATGGCGACGCTCCGGACGAGGTATTGCATGAAAACGAACAACTGGACAAAGTAACCGTCGAAAGCACCAAAGCCGCAGCCAATCAATACTTCGGACCGAACTTTATTCGGTTAGTGCTTTTGCCGGAAAAGAAGCAATAATAAACAGGACAACTAATCAATAGTCGTTGGCGAACGGTGCTTTAACCAGGTATCGTTGGTCAACGACTTTTTTGATTTTAGGTACCCGTCCAGGTAAATTAGAATGTCTGAAAACGTACAGAATCGATTCAGAAATAGGGTTATACTTTCACCATTTACTAAATTTCGGCTTTCGAATTTCTGGCGAAATAAAGATATTATTCAAGTAATTGCTTATCAGAAATCACCGTTGGCTAAGCCGTTGATTCTATATAAATAAGAACTTATTACATTCACAAACTGGTTTGCATGCCCTTTTTTTCTAGCTCAACGCCCATGAGCGCAGTTTGGGAAATGATTTTTAGAATTTGATTTATCAAAGAAATGAGGGGTAAGGTTTTTAGGGATTAAATTACCCTTTACTCAATATGTTCGTTTACATTAATTACAGTTTATAACTTTCTGATAAACAATAAGTGCCTGATTAATCGGCAGTTGATCATGACGATCAGGTATAGAGGTAATTGATCGATTTAAGTAATTGATGACGTAGCGTTGGATAAACTTGCCTGAATCAATTATTCATTCGTCAAGCGGTGCGTAGTATGCAGTATTAAATTATCAGGATACAACCATTATTGCCAGAAAATAGATGTAAATATTCCTTATTCACCTTTTAACTATTCCTGTCAAATGATTTACAACATTACTCGCTCAATTTGTCTGCTGGCAATTTTTCTGGTTATGAGTTGTCAGGATCACATTATCCCAACTCCCTCTGCTCCCGCGTTAACCCCCCGAATATTGGCCACCAAGCTGGTTGCTCCAATTAGTGTTGAGACGGATGCCAGCGGACGAGTTTTTGTGGCTGAGCAGGGCACGGGTCATAATGACGGTAGTGTATCCGAGATCACACAGGATGGTGTACGGCATCCAATTATTACCAACATTTATTCGGTAACCAACACGGAGGGCGATCTTGATGCCGTTGATCATTTGCTGGTCGTTGAGGGAACGCTTTACTTTTTGAATCCGAAGGGGCTTTATAAGTTTGATCTCTCCTCCTACAAAACTGGTGCATCGCCCATTATGGCGTCCAGTCTGATCCCTGAAGACATTCGTAAATTTGTACTCGCCTATAATTTTACGAACGACACGGGTGAATCACACCTCTATAATTTGACTTTAGGTCCCGATGGAGCCCTGTACATCACCGACGCAGCAGCCAATGCCATCATTCGCCGATCAAAAGCCGGCGAATTGAGTGTAGTAACTGAAGTTCCGGGCATTGTCAATCCAAATCCGGCGGGCCCACCTCCAGGCCCACCCTTCATTCAGGCCGTACCAACCAGCATTACGCACGATGGTCGCCAGTTTTTGATTACTACCTTACTGGGCTTCCCTTTCCCGGCTGGGCGGTCAATCATTTATCAAATGGACCTTTCTGGAAAACTCACAATTTATCAGCAAACGTTCAACAGCCTGGTCGATGTAGAGAACGATGGCAACGGGAAACCGTTAGTGCTTGAGTTCGCCCTATTTGGACCGATGGGTTTTACGCCAAATACGGGCCGGTTGTTACGGGCAAATGGAACGAGCAGTACGGTTTTACTCGATAAACTGAACATGCCGACAGATCTGAAAATAAGCAATAGCCATACCGCTTACATAACAAGTATGGGCGATGGAGCGTTGCTAAAGATTACGTTCTAAGTAGGCAGTTTTTACCGGTTTCCGGCATTCGGGGTTAGCGTTGGTTTCAGGCAGGCCATTGCTAATCCCGAATTCGTTTTATGGTGGCGTTTAGAGCCTGTTTAAAATAGGCTGATTCTACTTTTTAGTACTGAGTTATCGTTTTTAAGCAGATTCTTAGTTTCGTGTAGCATATCGGTTAAGTTTTTCTAACATTTTAGTCTGTTTATAGCGTTCGGCAATGAGTAAGGCATTGGTTATCCCATTTAATTTTGTGGGATGTAATGTTTTTATGTCAGGATTTTTAGTTAATAGAAAATCAAAAATTGCCTCGTTATTGCCAATAATTGCATTTTCTAAATTCGTATATTCATCAGAAGACGCATTGACATCAAATGGATAGCTGAATAAAAATTTAAGGAACGGTAAATTGCGATTATATATAGCCCAATAAACCAATCTGTTATCGGATGGATCTATTGAAAATCCTTTATCGATCAAAAAACCAACCGATTCTATATCGTTTTTTTGCACAAGCCAATAGAGGGTTTCACTGGTTTGCTTTAAGTCTTTAGTAAGGCCATTTTTAATAAGATAATCTAATAACTTTTCGTTGTTGTGGTGCATAATATTTTGAGTAATAAAACTCACTGAACTGTTAAACGTTGGGTGATATTTTTCTACGATGGTTTTTACTAATTCAGCTTCATCGTGCTTGGTAAGTTTCTCAACTATCTGATTTATGCCCATGCCATCGTTAATAAGCAGTTGAACCATAGCAGGGCTTTTTATATGCCACTCAAATGTATAGCCAAAAAGCTCTTTATGGTCTTTGACCAATATATGTACCAAGGCTATTTTATCACCAGCTACTAAATAATCTAAAAGTGAGTTTTTTTCGTCGGGCAACACTACTTTCCAAAGCTCGGTTGTCTCATCATTGATTTTTGTAAAAGCTTTACTATCGTCAGTAGTTATAGCTTCTCTAATAGCCGCTAATTTCCTGTCATTCTGAATATCATTGACATAATCGGCCCCGTCGCTAATTAATGGAATGGCTGCGAAAAAAGCGACGGTTATTGAATAGATAATTGCTGTGATGATTTGAGGTTTTTCAAAAACAAAATCTGTAGAAGCAGCATCGCTAAAAATAAGCTTATTGATGCCTGTAGCTGTAAGCATTATGATCACTACAACTAGATTAATAACTAGTGTTATGGCATAAAATAGCGTTGAGTCACCAGAATTACTTCTGTTCAGGGATTCTTCAAGAAAAGAGAACATGAAAACAAATACGAGCAAAGCTGCGGCAACTGCTACGATCCAGGTCGGAAAATGAAGATGAAAAAGTTTATTGATCAGGCTAAATAATACAGCCGCCACTACCATAAAAAAGACATTGAATGGTACGTAGATAAGAATAAGAAAAAAGAAACTTACACCGTCCTGTAAGGGGTTTGATGAACTGTTCATGCGTGTGCTTAATTCTGTAGTGCGTTTTTTATCCATTCATGGCGTTCACGATAACCTTCTATGGCATCGGATACTGACCAGTTTACTACGATACCACCTATAGCAGGTCTAAAAATGTCGCAGCTTTTTAGATTTCGTTGCCATAGCCTGGGATTTGCCGTATTTTCTTTAGCGATTTTGAATTTATCAGACAGCAAATCGACGTCTATTTTTTCGTTGAAATAATAGGAGCACTCTACTGTAATTCTGGTCGTTTTACCGCTCGGTGATGAACTGTATCGTATTGCCATCACAAATGGAATAGTTTGCTGGTAGCTGGTTAGCTCACCTTTATAGGGTAAATGGCGTAAAATAGTACTGGCCGGTTTATTAAACAGGGTTTCTACAAAAGGGAATTCCATTCGCCTAAATCCAGCGCTAATTAGCCAATTATGGAGAGCTAGATCTCGTGCCTTTCGTGATTGTATAATGACTATGAATACAGCTACAATCCCTAATGCAAGAACGAGCAGAAGATATTTCTCTACTAGTTTAATGAAGCTAAGCGCGAAACCACAAGCGACAATAAGTAATAATATAGTAGCGTGTTTGGGACTGTTTTTGAAGGTGAGGTAATAAAGCCCTCCAATTAATACGAAAGAAAGAAGATTGCCGATTAAAATACCGCCTACCATAGTCATCCTTTATTTAACTAGTACTGAATTTGAAGCGCCCGGACATCCTGATTAATAAAAATCGTAATCCCTTTTACTTTGAACTTGGCTGAATAAGCTATTAATCTGTTTTTATAAGGAATAATCAGATCGCCAGATTCGTAGCTTTCAATATCTTTCCATGGAATAAAGAGAGGATTATGGCCAATGGAAAATAAGTTTATAGTTTTTAAATAAAGCCCTTCTTTTGTAGAAGCGTATTGTACAACACCATTGTAACTACTGGATTTTTGAAAAAGACAGTTACAGTTTTTTGTTTGATTGGGAACGTACGATGTCGAGTACGTTTCAGCTAACTTTTGCCAACCTGAAGCATAACTAATCGTATAAATAATACCGCACCAAAGCAGGATAAAAAAAGCTACTGCTCCTAAAGCAATGAGGATAGCAATTGATTTATGCATAGGTAGGCTTAGTTATAACCGAACACAGGGCTTTCTTATAAAACAGCCTCCACTTGCATAAACTGAATTAGTGAAGAAAATTCATCGGCAAAATTGTCCAGTTGAGCTGCCATATTCTTCGGCTTCAATCGATGCAGTAGATTCATTGTCAATGCCATCAAGGTCTGGCTAGAAAAACACCTGCTGAGGTGTACTGTACTCCTTTGCAAGTCGACGTAGAATCGGAAAACCTCAATTAAAAAAAGCAAAAACTGGTCCTAAATATAGGGAGCACTATATTATATGCTCAGTAGTTAACGAATGAATCGGTTCTCAAGCTGGCTTAATAACAATAAAGACCCGTTCCGCTGCGGGCCCGGTGCGTTTATTGCCCCAAAAGAAGTTTAAAGTCGTTCCTATATCGTTTTGCCCCATTTTCCCTTTCTCAACCACAAGCGAATCCCTTGTGCATCACCAATAGTTATATGGCGATAATTGCTGGGAGAGTGGCCGCGAAGCCTGTCCGCTTCAGCGCAGTAGACAGTACATAAGTTGTATATTTCGGAGATAGTGGCTCAGAACTTCTATCTCCGAAATCTCCACAAATAGGCTCAATTCGAGCGCGATATATTAAAAAAGGCAGTCAGCATCTTTTCCAGGGGCGACCGCGCGGCGGACCGTGGGAGATATTCCGATTTATTAAGGAACATGCCAATCAGTTTCCCGTTGAGAAGATGTGTAAAGTAATCAAAGGGAGCAGCAGTGGCTACTATTATTGGCTCAAACATCCAGTCGGAGCCCGGCAGCTTAAGACACAACAGTTTTTGACTCAAATCCAGCAGGTTTACGATCGCAGTCAAGCGCGTTATGGTAGTCCACGCATTGCCGATGACCTTAACGAATCAGGTGTGAAGGTATCCCGTAATCGAGTAGCCAGACTGATGAATAAAGCGAGCATAAAAAGCATCATGTATAAAAAGTACTGCGTGCAAACCACGGACTCAAAGCATGATTACCCAATCGCTAACAACCTGTTGAACAGAGCGTTTTCGGCCGAAAAGCCAGGCCAAAAATGGGTGTCAGCTATTACTTATATCCGAACCGGCGAAGGCTGGTTATACTTGCCGGCTATTTTAGATTTAGCCGATAGAAAGGTGGTGGGTTGGGCTTTAAGCGATACGTTGAAAGCCGTTGATACCAGCATTGCGGCTTGGCTAATGGCCCTTAAAAACAGGCCATTAGATGGTGAACTACTTTTCCACTGCGCCGGCAGCCCGGTCTGATCGGGGTGTACAATACGCCTGCATTGACTTTCGGGACCAATTAAAGGAGTTGCCCGCCCTGCAAAGTATGAGTCGAAAAGGTAACTGTCGCTTCGGCGATCCGATGGGCCAATGCCGTGGCCGAGAGCTTTTTCAAAACCCTGAAATGTGAGATGGTTAATCATGTTAATTTTGAAACGCGCCACCAGGCAAAGTTGGCTACGTTTGAATACATCGAGGACTGGTACAATCGTCGGCGAAAACATTCAACGCTTGACTACCAAACTCCTTTTCAATGCGAATCTTATTTTTTCATCAGCTCAATGGCTGCCTAAAAAATCTCTAGTATACTATTGCAATTCCAGTGCCACGCACGAATCCATTATTGGAGGAACCATTCGTACACCTTCTTCTGTAAAGCTGAGCGCAGCCCGACCGGTCACTGGAGTCGTAAGCGCTGTGACGCTGAAATTCACATTATATGCTCTACTTTACAGTTTAGTTAGTACTCTTTTGGATAGAAGAATAGGAACGCTTATATGTTAAACTTTTCCAGCCTGCCTTTTCGATAGACATAAACTTCGTACGAATGTTTATCGATGCCAAACACTTCTTCCAATACAACGTGATCAGACCCCTGGCTGAGTTTCTTCGCTTCAACTTGCTTGTCTTGAGGTAGTCCACTGAGTGGAATAGTGTGTTCGAACTCGAAGCCTTCATCGTATTCAAACTCAAGCGAAAACAGTTTATTGCGCCATTGGAGTTGCGTACTCATACCATTGGCAACGGGAGAGTAGTCGATGCCGATAGGTGCTTTCGTAACGACCTGCCCAGCCGCTTCGATAAATAAACTTAACCCAGAAACGACCATAGCCGCATAACCAACTCGTCGGAAGAGGCTTTCACTCAGGCGCGGCAATAACCATTTCATGCCATAAGAAGAGATCATCGCAGCTACTGCGATCACTGCCCCCAGTGTAAGTGCCTTGCCCGTCAATAAGCCAAAGGAAGCATACAAGGCTAGTTTTACCAGATGTAGCATGACCTCATTGGCTGCACGAGTCGCCACAATTTCCTCTTTGGTCATACCGTAACGTAGGTAAAATCGGTTAAATAATAAACCAACGGCACCCGTCAGTCCTGAAACAAAGCCCGCTGCTAATCCAATGATGGCCAGATAGCCTTTGGGTAATGGATGGACTTCTTCCAGGTCTTTAGTAGAACGAAAAATCAACGGTAGATTGGCCATCAGAAATAAGCCCATCAACAACTCAAGATAGAGGGGATTGATATAGGTAAGTAGCTTAGCACCAATCCAAACGGCGGGTAGGGCGGGTGGAACAAACCAAACAACGACATCCCAGCGAATACGGGGCCAGAAGGCAATGATCCGGGAAATAGAACTGGAAACTGTACCAATGGACAGCGCTGCCGGAACCTGGGCACTTGGTAAAAGAGAGCCAAGTACCGGTAATAACAACAAACCAGCCCCACCACCGCAAACCGCACTGAGCGAGAAGGCCAGCAAGGCGCAGCCAAATAGAAGCAAACCGGATAAAAACATGAATAGAATGAATAATGAAACAAGCTGGATGCTAAGTCACATTAGCTGTATGAGTTGTCCGTTGCCATTCGGTGAGCACAATACCTACGATGAGCCAACAGGTGCCAAGCAGATAGCCACCTAACACATCGCTTAAAAAATGGACGCCCAGATAAATTCGACTGAAGCCAACCACCAGTATTAAGCCAACAGCGCTGATACCCACCAGCCACCGGTTCCGAATACGACGACGCCCCCGGACTAACCAATAGCTAAGTAGTCCATAGAGCGTCATCGCTGTGGCTGAATGACCACTTGGAAAAGAATAGCCTGATTCCGTATAATAAGCCACTTCTGTTGGTCGATTTCGAATAAATGTTCGTTTACCAACCTGTACAAACAGTCCGACACCTGCCATTAAAATCCACAAAATCACAATGTTGCGCCCCTTTTTTTGATGGTACAAAACCAGTGATCCAATTAACGCCAGACCTATTGTTACATAAGCCGAACCCAACCAGGTTAGTGCATATAGCATCTGGCTGATCAGCGTACTGCGTCCCTGAAAAAGCCAGTGCGTAAATCCCAGATCAACTTGGACCATCGATTCGGCGTTGACCAGATTTTCGGCGATTTCAGATAGAACCATCACGTTGACGATTAGTAATCCGGCAAGTACTGTCAGGGGTAAACCTCGGAAATGTTCGGTTGTCAAACGTTCGGCCAGCCAGCGAACAAGCCCCGGATAGCGGGTGGCTAATCGACCGAAGCGATGATGAATATGGTGTTGAAGTTGGTACATAGTCATTCGGTAATGGTTTAATCTGCCTGCTGCGATAACGATTGCAAACTAACAGGGATATTCTGAAGAGACTTTGAAGTGCCTCCCGTTTATAGGCCGCCTTATTAACCATTGTACAGGGCGAAACCCCATTGCTAAAATTAAGCTTTGCCCTTAATTGGCTCAATTTTTTAGGATAAATGTTGGAATAGTTGGAACTATTGAGAGAAGAGGATCAAATCTGCGCGAACTTCAGATTTGCTTCAAAATTGACCATCACTTTTGTAACCACGATGAAACCAGGATTTCCCGTTCTGTTGTATTGAGCTAATCCATAAAAGATAAGCTCGACTAGTGAAGATTTTACCAACTAACTAAACTAACCATATCGCAGCCATAACCGCTAGGCATGCCTTAAATGGCAGTCGATCGATTATGGCTTTTGTTATATAATAAATCAATGTTAATTAATTGTAAATTGCTTATTATCAAATAATTAATTTGAATTTTGAGGTCGTTATATCTTAGAAATAGTCTATAAGTTTGCTGGCGAAAAGGATCGAAACTGTTTCCTCTTCATGCTACAACTTATGGTCTCTTTAATCAAAAAAATTGCTGTTACTGCCTGCCTATTAGGCACTAGCCACCTACACGTTACCGCGCAGATTACGCCTGTGTATTCTTTTATTGAGAAAATTAGTCTGCCTACGGGCGACGGTAAATGGGATTACCTGAAAATGGATGGTGAACGCGAACGGCTCTTCGTGTCGCACTTCGACCGGGTACACGTCATTGATTTAAACACAAACAAACAGATCGGTGAGATCACTGGTCTGAAAGGCGTTCACGGTATCGGTCTGGCTAAAGATCTGAACAAAGGCTACATCACCAACGGAACGGATAATACGATCACAGTCTTTGATTACAATACATTCAAAGTCCTGCAAACGATATCGGTCACGGGCAAGAAGGCAGATGCCGTCATGTATGATAAGGGCACAAAGCGGATTTTTGTCTTCAACAATGGCAGTGGAGATGCAGTAGCCATCGACGCCACAACTGACAAAGTGGTTGGAACTGTGGAAATGGGTGGTGCACCAGAGTTTGCCGTGGCCAACGAAAAGGGAAGTGTCTTTAATAACAACGAAGATACCAACGAGATTTTCGAGATTGATACGAAAACGCTCAAGGTAAAAAACAAATATTCTGTGGCTCCCAATGGCGGTGTACCGACCGGGCTGGCCTTCGATGCAAGTACGAACCGATTGTTCTCCGTATGCCGTAAGCCACAAGTGCTGGTAGTGATGGACGCTTCGACCGGGAAAATCGTCCAGACAGTGCCGATTGGGGGCGGTGTCGATGCAGTGGTTTACGAGAAAGATCTAAAACTGATCATGACCTCCAATGGAGAAGGCAACGTCACTATTATTCATCAGGATTCAGCTGATAAATATTCTGTTGTTCAAACGCTTACAACAAAGCCAGGCCAGAAGACAATGGTTCACCGGGGTACAACGCACCGGATTTACCTGAGTGGAGCCGAGTATCAGGCCGACGGTAAAACTCCTGCACCCGGTACGTTCGGGGTGTATGTTTACGGGCCAAGTCCAAAGCAATAACCGTTCGAATAACCAATCTCTCGACTACTCATGTTGTCTTTCATTCATAAAGCCTTAGTGGGGGCTTGTCTGGCCACGCTTTGCCCGTTACTTACCCAGGCCCAATCGGTCAAGCCAACCATTCCCCGTGTTTTATCGGGCTTAAACTATAGTGAAACGGGCCAGCTGGTCCTGACCCGAAATGGTCAGAAACTGGTTGACCTGGATAAAAAAGATGCCTTTTCTTTGACTCAGATGGTGGGCAACCCGGTAGGTAATGAAACGGGTATTTTACTTGATTTCAGCAAGCCGGGTTTATCGGGAACCGTAGCGTATGGGCCATACAATGAAAAGGCCGAATACCCAGCCGTTGCATTTCTGCCCCGTACGGTACCGATCCAGGATGGAAAAGCCCTGCTGGATATCAAAGGTGCGGTTAAAGCCGTAAATGATTTCTTTAAGCTGAGTGAAACAGGCCAGGGCGTTATTGGTTACCGGGTACTTGACAATGCCGGACGGATCGTCTACGAAGGTCGGGTTGCGTTCAGTGGCAAAGGGCCATATACTGCTTTGCCGACAGTTATCGAAGGGCCTTTTATCAATGCATTGACGTCGACAGGTTGCATCATTTCGTATGAAACCCAGGTGCCTGTAAAGACAACCATTACGGTCGGTAACCAGACATTCAGCGATCCGAAGGAAACAACACACCATGAGATTACGGTCAGTGGGTTAAGACCTGCAATGGATTACGTATATACCATAGCGTATGCGAATCGGAGTGACCAGCATCACTTCCAGACAGCGCCCGCTTCGGGAAGTCGCAAGCCGTTTACGTTCGCGTTTGCCTGTGCGAATCGAGGAACATCGGGTGGGGGAGAACGTGATTTCGGCGGAACGAATTACCAGTCGTCGCGGGCAATTATGGCAGCCGCTTTACTGAATGGAGCCGTTTTTATGCAGGCCACTGGCGATCTGACTACTGGTGGAAATCCGAGTGAGGATGGGCATCTGATGGAGTATACGAATTGGAAGCGGGCGATGGAGCCGTTCTGGCACAAGATTCCGGTATATACGGGTATGGGCGATCATGAAGTGAATTACCTGACGTTCGCACCGGACCCGGAGACGAAGAAAAACCCGAAGATCGACCGGTTTCCGTATCAAACCGAGTCAGGAGAGGCCACGTTTGCCCGCGCCTTTGTTCACCCAACCAACGGGCCATCCAGTGAAGATGGGGCGAGTTACGACCCTGATAGCAAACAGGTTGACTTTCCAACTTATCAGGAAAATGTGTACTACTACTTCTACGACAATGTGGGAATGATTGTGCTGAATACCGAGTACTGGAAGTCGCATTATCCGGGTGTTGATGGGTCGCCAGAAGGTTACATCATGGACCAACAGGTCAAGTGGTTAACCGAAACCATGCAAAAGCTGGAGAAAGACCCCGCCATCGACCACATTTTTGTCAGTGTACACAGTGCCGTATTTCCAAATGGTGACCATGCGAACGGTGCCATGTGGTATGAGGGTAATAACGACGAACGGCCAAAAGTGGCAGGAACACCAGTGAAAACGGGTATTCTCGAACGTCGCGATCAACTTCTGGATTTGTGTGTCAACAAGAGCAAAAAGTTTCTGGCTTTCATTTCGGGTGACGAACACAACTTCGCTTTCCTGCACGTAACGCCCGATACGCCGATGTATCCCGATAGGTATACGTTGCCCAAATTGAAACTGAGCCGTCCGTTTTATCATCTCAACAATGGGGGAGGAGGGTCGGCACCTTACGCGATGCTGGCAACGCCCTGGATGAAACAGTTCCAATACTTCACCGAGCCGCCCGTGCTGGCTCTGATTTCGGTGAATGGTCAGACTGTCACTTTAAAAGCATTCAATGCCGAAACGTTTGGGACCGTTTGCCGTGATGTAAAACTGCGGTAAGCCAATCCATTTAATGATCCACTTTACAACGATGAGACAAGTACGATTTTCTATACTACTGGCTTTTACTGCCTTGATGCTGTTGGGTGCCTCTAGCCAGGCCCAACAGGCACCTTTCAGTTTTGTGGCTTTCGGCGATATGCCATACAACCTTCCTGAAGACTATGGCCGTTTCGAGAATCTGATTCGGGATGTGAACAAACAGAATCAGGTCTTCAATGTGCACGTCGGCGATATCAAGTCGAGTGAGAATGATTGCTCAGATGCGTATTATCAAAAGATTCACGGCTATTTCAACCAGTTTGACAAGCCGCTGATTTACATCCCAGGTGATAACGAGTGGACGGATTGCAACAAACATACACCGGGTAAATACAACATCGATGAGCGACTGAGCACCATCCGGAAACTGTTCTTCGACGGCCAGAGCAGCCTGGGCAAATCGAAACTTTTGATGATTTCACAGGCGAAACATCCGGAGTTTGCCAAATACGTTGAAAACAATCGCTGGCAATATGGCAATGTCCAGTTTGGAACAGTCCACATCGTAGGCACAAACAATAATTTTTACCCCAATCCCAAAGGCGATAATGCTGAGTTCTACGACCGGAATAAAGCCAATTTAGCCTGGATCGACGAAGTTTTTGATCAGGCGAAAGCCAGCAATGCTATTGCGGTGGTGCTGTTCACGCAGGCCGATATGTACAATTCGGCGAAAGATGCTAAAGAAGCCAATGCATTCACAACTTTAAAAGACAAGCTTCAGGCCCGGACCGTGGATTTCAAAAAACCGGTGCTGTTAGTCAATGGCGACTCGCATATTTTTCTGGTCGATAAGCCGCTGTACGTAAAGGGCGGAAAGGGCAAGAAGGATCTCGACAATTTCACGCGGCTACAAACCTTCGGAGAAGATAATATCCATGCGGTAAAAGTGACGATCAATCCAGCCACGCCGGGGCTGTTTCAGATTGAGCCGCTCATGGTGCAGGGCAACTAACGAACGAACACCTACGATTGGAGGGCATAGCTATGAAATTTACGCTTTACACATTACTGCTGCTGGTTGGATCACTCACGGTGCAGGCGGCTACGCTAAAAGGCTCCGTGATGGATGCACGCACCGGTGAGCCACTTATTGGCGCGACCGTAAGCCTGATCAATACCAAATTCGGTGGAACGGTCGGACTGGATGGTAGCTACCTGATCAAAGGTGTTCCCGCCGGAACGTATACCTGTCTGGTGCAGTACGTCAGTTACCAGAAAACCCAGAAAACGATTACGATCAACAGCGAATCAGTCGTTCATAACTTCGCTCTGGCGGAAAGTAGTCACGACTTAGCCGAAGTAATCGTGTCAGCATCTGGTGATCGGGAGAGTGACAATAGCACTCGTAAAACCGAACAGAAAGCCGATAATGTCCTGAATATCATTGGTGCCAAAGCCATTTCGCTGCTGCCCGATGTTACGGTGGCCAATGTGTTGCAGCGCGTGTCGGGTGTTTCGGTAGTACGAAATGCTACTGGCGATGGGCAATTTGCCATCATCCGGGGAATGGACCGTCGGTATAATTACACGCTGGTCAATGGGATCAAAATTCCCAGCCCGGACAACAAAAACCGCTTCGTGCCGATGGACATTTTTCCGGCCGATCTGCTCGAACGCTTAGAGGTGGTAAAAGCCCTTACACCCAACATGGAAGGCGATGCCATTGGTGGTTCTATGAACATGATTATGCGGTCGGCTCCTGATTACCTGGTAGTGAATGCAACCGCATCGGGTGGATACAGCCAATTGTTCAGTAGTCGCCCGTTTTCGGGATTCAGCACGGCTGATATTAATTTTCGCTCGCCCTCCGAGATAGCAGGAAGCAATCGGTACGCGGCTAAACCGAGCGATTTCTCCGTACGAACAGCGCAGTATCAGGATGTGCAATTGCCCATAAACGGGTTAATGAGCTTGTCGATTGGTAACCGGGTATTCAATAAACGGCTGGGGTTTCTGGTTGGTGGTTCTTACCAGCACACCTATCGGGGCAGCGAATCGTCGTTTTTACGGCTTTACGGTCAACCCTCGCCCGATCCTGTGCCGAACACGCCCATCTTCGAATTTGTGGAACAGCGTAAGTATTCAAACGAGCAGGGACGATTAGGATTGAATCTCAAGGCGGATTACGAATTTAACCGTAACAACAAGCTAAGCCTGTACGGGCTGTTCATGCAGCTCGATGACAAGCAACACCGAACCGTGCTGGGCAATCAGTTGGTACAAATCGGTGACGTGACCACTACCGACAGGTCGGTGTTCCGGCGGCAGAACATCTATAACATTACCCTTCAGGGCGACCATGCCCTGATTCCAAAACCAGGCGTGGGACGATTGCAACTGAATTGGTCGGCGGTGTACTCGCTGGCTAAAAGCCAGACCCCCAACTGGACCGATCTTTCGGTGACGAGCCGCACCAGCCAGGGCGCTGATGGCAAGTCTGTTTCGACGCGGTATATTGACAACATGAGTTATATCTGGACGCGTAACAACGACCGCGATCTGACTGGCTACGTGAATCTAACCTATATGCTTTTACCGACGTTTGATGTGTCTGTGGGCGGTATGTATCGGGCTAAAAATCGGGATAATTATTACAACGATTACCAATTAGCGACGGTGTTGCCAGGTGGCGACCGGCAGGTGTTTACGAGCGTCGACAAAGCAATTTTCTCATTCCGCCCAGAATCTTATGCGTATCCAGACAGTACTAACGCCAACAACTATACGGCCAAAGAACAGATAACGGCTGGGTATATACAAGGCAAGTATATACGGGGGAACTGGCAGGTGGTCGGTGGTGTGCGGGCCGAAAATACCAATCAGTCGTATGTATCGCAGTTACCGGTAACCGCAACCGGCAAAACGGGACATGTCAGCTATCTGGATGTATTGCCCAGCCTGCACCTGAAATACCAGTTATCGGACCGTGAAAACCTGCGGCTTTCCTACTTCCGGGGCATCAGTCGGCCGGGTTATTTTGAGATTGTACCCGCTGCGTTCCCTGGCGACTTTTTCACCGAGACGGGTAATTTTAATCTCAAACATACAGTGGCCGATAACATCGATCTGCGCTACGAACTCTTTCCGAAAGGCAACGAGCAGTTACTGCTGGGTGCGTTTGTCAAAAATCTCCAGAACCCCATTGAATACGGATTCAGCCAATTAGCTCAGAACAACATTGTTTACCAGCCCATCAATTACGGTACGGCAATCAACTACGGGGCCGAACTGGTGTTTGCCAAATATTTCAGCAACTGGGGTGTATCGGGCAATTACACCTACACGAAGTCGAGTATCACCACCACCAAGCGGGTTTATGGCCGCGATGCGAATGGCAGTACTGTGGTGACCGATGTGCAACAAACCCGGCCATTACAGGGCCAGTCCGATCATATCGCCAACCTGTCGCTGATGTACAAAAACCAGCGCATTGGCTTCGACGCGCAATTGGCCTGGGTCTATACGGGTAAGCGAATCAATATCGTGTCGGCTTATAAAGACCTTGACTACTGGCAGCGGGGTACCTCGCAGGTTGACTTCTCGGCCGAAAAACGCTTTCACGGCGGTCGGCTGAGTGTGTTTACCAAGCTCGCCAACCTACTCAATAACCCTATCATCGTAGACATTCTACGTCCTAACACCCTGAGCGGTTACCCCGACCAAGACCGTAGCGACCGGATCACCGTACAGAAAGATGTGTTCCAGCAGTCTTATCTATTTGGGCTACGATACAAGCGATAACAATCGCTCAATCAACTATTTACCTTTTTACTATTTAAAATTCAATTCGAATGAAACGTCAGATTCAACTGGGCTGGTTAGCCGTCGTGATGATTGCAGGCCTGTTTGCCGGGCTGCAGAGTTGCAGCAAATCCGAGGATGTGCAGGTATCCGCTCCACTTTATCAGGTAGGGCAGGCCGTTAGTACCAAAATACCCTTACAGGGATCGATTAAAGGCACGCTGAAAGCGGATTCATCCTACAATGTTACGGGCGATGTGTTCATCAACGAAGGTGACACGCTGCTGATCCAGCCGGGTGCCAAAGTCCTGTTCGATGGCAAGGGAGCCTGGTGTTTTGTGGTGAAAGGCTCGCTGCTTTCGCTGGGTACACAGGATAAACCAATCTATTTCACCGTACCAGGTTCCGTAGCCGTCAAGAACGAAACGTTAGGTTCTGACCCCACTGCCGACCCAGCCTACAAAGGATTCTGGGGCGGTATTGCGGGAGAAACGATGTTTAAAAACATCATTATCAAATGGACGCACCTCGATTTTGGCGGTGGTAAACTGGGTACTTCGCCCGTATCGTTCCTGGCCAACGGTGCCAATGCGTACACCCTGACGTCGAAAAACTCAGACGGCATTGTGGTTCTGGAAGATTCCTGGGTATACGGTTCGGTTGACGATCCAATGCGTCCGTTCGGTGGTCGGTACAACGTCATGCGGAATACCTTCGAAAAGTGCGGTTTTACCGGTGGCGAAGCGTGGAACGTTAAGGGTGGAACGGTTGGTAACTTTGCGTACAACCTGGTCATCGGTATGGCCACCAACGGTCCGAAAGCTTCGAATGACGGACAGGCTACCAACCAGCCTCAGACGAACATCCTGATGTATAACAACACGATGGTTGCGAACGGCTACCGCCGGTCGGCAGACGGCCGTGGGGGTTCGCTCAACTTCGAAAACGGAGCGAAAGGTGGGTACTACAACAACCTGATGGTCGATTCTAAATATGGCCCACGGGTGGTTGGCGCTACGGCTAGTTATGCTGGTAATGCACTGGTAATTGCCGATACGGCCAACATCAAGTATGGTTATAACTACAACTACGTTGATTCGCTGAAAATGGCGAACCAGATTTATCCGACTGGTTTCTATACCAAGCCCCAGACGACTGATATTCCGGCTCCTTCGTCGTTTTTACCCGCCAGCTACAAATTGGGTGCTGTTTATGACGGTTCGGCGGTTGTGCAGAAAAACAACCCCTTGTTCGTAAACTTTCCATTGCCTTACGTGGCCACCAAAAAAATAGCCGATGCCAGCTTTGTGGGTACATGGAACTTCCGACTACAGCCAACTTCGCCCGCTCTTGGCAAAGGAACGACAAGCTTCGGTCCATTGACCGTAGTGCCGGTTAGCGAGCGGTATGGCTCCACTGAAATTACGCCACCAAGCACTGATATTGGTGCCTATCCAAGCAACGGCAAGGGTAATCTGCACTAAAAAAATAGAAAGCCTACACCTCAAAAAAACTCGAAGCTGAAGGTTTTTGAGGTGTAGGCTTTAATCTTCTACCAGACTGGCATGAAAAATAAACTAGTACTCCTGTTGTTGCTGATTCAGATTGTCCTGACAGGAACCTGTTCAGCGCAGGACAATAAAAAGGATGACCCGTTCATTGCCCGGCCTTATCTTCAGATTGGTCGCACGCCCTCTGCCGAATCCCTTCAACTGCTTTGGCATGCACCAGACGCTGGTACCGATTGGACGGTTGAGTATCAAACCAAAGCCAATGGTCCCTGGAAAAAAACGGAAGCGCCTACATCTGTTCGGGTGGCAGTGGCTGGTATTGAGCCGCACCGGGTTTTTCAGACGGCTTTCGCTGGTCTGACGCCAGGCAGTAAATTCAACTACCGGGTGTCGAAAGCAGGCAAGGTGGTGTTTACGGCTGAGGGACAAGCCTCGAAAAAAGCCGATCAGCCGTACCGTTTTGTCGCCTTTGCCGATATTGGTGCCGAGACACCCGCCCAGAAAAAGCTGGCTTCCCGCGCCTATTTGGCGAAACCCGATTTTGTGGTCGTTCCGGGCGATATTGTGTACGAACGTGGCTTAATCTCAGAATACCGGTCCCGCTTCTGGCCAATCTATAACGCCAACCGGGTCGATACGACAGGTGCGCCTTTGCTACGGTCGGTACCAATGATTGTGGCTCCCGGTAACCACGATACCGATACCCGCGATCTGGACAAATACCCCGATGCATTGGCGTATTACTACTACTGGAACCAGCCATTGAACGGCATCACCGGCACGGAGGGTGGGCCACTTGTTCCAACGATGACGGCTTCGGCCGATAACCGCAAAGCGTTTACCGATGCCGCTGGTGAGGCTTACCTGAAAATGTCGAATTACTCATTCGATTATGCCAACGCCCACTGGACGGTGATCGACTCGAACCCCTACGTTGATTTTACGGACAAAGCGTTGCAGGATTGGATTGCTGCTGATTTAGCCAGTGCCAAAGATGCTACCTGGCGGTTTGTGATGTTCCACCATCCTGGTTTCAACTCGGCACGAGAGCATTATGAGCAACAACACACCCGACTCCTGTCGCCAATCTTTGAAAAGGGCAATGTCGATGTGGTCTTTACTGGTCATGTGCATAACTACCAACGTACTTTCCCAATGACGTTTGTTCCCGACAAAAAAGGCGTTCTTCTGGTCGCGAGTATGGGAGCCAAGATGGCTCGTGGGCGGGTTGTAAACGGCCAATGGACACTCGATAAATCATTTAACGGCAAGACAAATACCAGACCAAAGGGAATCATTTATCTGGTAACGGGTGCGGGTGGTCAAACGCTTTATAACCCCGAGCAGAACAACGATCCCGACTCGTGGCAGCGATTTACGGATAAGTTTTTTTCGAATGTCCACTCTCTCACCGTAGCTGATGTAGATGGCAAGACGCTGACTATCCGCCAGATTGACGTCAACGGCAAAGAACTCGACTCGTTTACGGTAACCAAGTAATTTAACACTAGCTAATCGGAATAGAGATTTGAGAGATTTTCCCTGGTCGAAAAAAATGCCACAACTCGTATGGGTTGTGGCATTTTTCATTTAGCGTGCTAATCATTAACTCATGGTTTATAAAATAAGCACCAGCGTACCACCAATGATCAGAATCGCCCCGATAGCGGCCTTCCAGGTTAAGACTTCTCCCAGAAATATAACCGATAATAGAATGGCGATGGCTACGCTAAGCTTATCGACAGGAGCTACCTGCGAAACTTTGCCTAACTGTAGCGCTTTAAAATAGAAAATCCAGGAAAAACCAGTTGCAAGTCCTGAACAAATCAGAAATAGCCAGTTCTGGCGGGTGAGCATGGGTAACGAATCGATACCGCCCCGCCAGAACACCAGGCCCCAGGCCACAAACAGAATGACGACGGTTCGAATGGCTGTAGCCAGATCGGTATTAACTCCTTTGATTCCGGCTTTAGCCAGGACCGCAGTCAAAGCGGCAAACAAAGCCGAGAGTAATGCATAAATCCACCACATAGTTATGAGATTATCCGAGTGATAACGTAATAGTGCCTATAGTGATCTGTCACAAATTTCTCTGAATAAAGGAGGTCGCTGAATCAGGTGATTTTTTTAAGGAAATTATCCCGGTAAAAATCGCCAATGGGGATGTCCACGGCTCCAATCTGAATGCGATTTCGGTCCACACTATCAATTTTATGAAGTGCGACGATAAAGGAGCGATGCACCCGTAAAAAATGGCTGGTCGGTAATTTACCTTCCAGGTTGTTTAAGGTGAGTTGCGTTATCAATTTTTTTTCGCGGGTGTGAATCAGCACGTAATCCTTCTTCCCTTCCACAAAGAGGATATCCGCTAAATCGACGCGTACCATTTTGTACTCGCTTTTTATGAAGATGCTGTTCGAACTACTATCAGTTAGTTCGAACGGATGCGAAGGGACTTCTCGGGGGGATACCTGAAGTCGTTCCTGAACCTTATGAATAGCTGTCAGAAACCGCTCAAAGGGGATTGGTTTAACCAGATAGTCGACCGCATTGACTTCGTAACTCTCCAGTGCAAACTGCTGATAAGCAGTCGTCAAAATGACAAAAGGCGGATCTTTGAGGGTTCGAAGCAATTGAAGCCCAGTTAGCTCCGGCATCTCAATGTCTAGTAGGAGCAGATCAATGGGTGTTTGGGAAAGGACCTGCAACGCTTTCAGTGGACTGCTACACAGGTGTACGAGTTGAAGGAAAGGTACTTTTTCTATGTAGTTTTCCAGTACTTCAAGGGCAAATCGCTCATCATCGACAACCAGGCATCTAATCATAATTGCTTCATTTACAGGCTTATACGCAAGTTGGTCCAGAGTTGTTCGTCTTTTTCTTCCAGTGCCAGCTGATGACGGTCGGGGTACAGAAATGCCAGTCTCCGTCGAAGATTCGTCAGGCCAATTCCTCCAACTGATTTCACTTGATTCGTTCTAATCCCATTACAGGTACGCATTTGTAAGGACCCTTCCTGTACGACGATATGGATAGATGCGTGAAAATCACCATGTTTAAATATATTTTCAATGAGTGGTAAGAGTAGCAGCGGTTCTAGTCTGATTTGCTCTGTCGGACCATCGACCTCAAACTGAATTGAAAAGTGGGCAGGGAGTCGTAATCGTTGTAAATCCAGGTAATGACGAATGAACTCGATTTCTTTGCTTAGCGTAATCCGCTCCTCGTTGGTTTCATACAGCATATAACGCATCAGTTGGGATAATTGCATGATTCCCTGCGAGGTTTCGGGGGCCTGTCGAAGCGAGAGGGCATAGAGGGCATTGAGGATATTAAATAAAACGTGGGGATTCAGTTGGGCTTTTAGAAACGCTAATTCGGTACGTAACTGAACATTTTCCAGTTCCTTTGCCTGTTGCTGGTGAATAAACCAATCGCCAGTGAAGCGAATTAGCCCCGCCAATACGACAAACAGAATCAGCTCAAAAAAACGTAGGACAAACTGGGTTGAATATGGCAGCGGGAAAGTCGTTATGGCTGAGCCCAGGTATTGTGCTCTCAGCCAGTGATAAAGCTGAATAAACAGGATTTCCAGCAGCAAAATACTGATCAGATTGACTACCAGAAACCGAGCAATGTTCATCCGGCCCAGTACCCTGGGGATGAGGTAGCAGTAATTCAGGTAAAAAATAACCAGCTGACTCAGCAAGTGCACACTGGGATGAGCCAGAAGGACGGGAATTCCTTGATAAGCCGCTACATAGACGATGAATACGACATAAAGTAGCCACACGATCCCATGTAGCCAGGTGGACCAGTGCGTCTGCCGAAGAAAAAAAGGTCTTGAACGGGCAGGCTTCATACGCAAACAAGGTACAAAAGAACGTGTTTTTTATCTCCGATCAGGAATAGACTGGCAAAATGAGGAGGTAAACGGACCATTTTTACCGACGTATCGACCTGCGCCGTGGTTTCGAGAGTCTGAGGAGAATATTAGGCGTTTAGTCTACTTTATTTTTTGCCGGTGTGGAAGTCTTGTTGTTTTGGGAAAGCACACAACTATGACTTCCTACATCATCCAAACACATCAATTGAGTTATGCCTATGGTCGGCACCCAGTGTTGCATGAACTCAACTTACAGGTACCCTCCGCCAGTATCTTTGGGTTTCTGGGACCTAATGGTTCGGGAAAAACCACGACCATTCGATTGCTAATGGGGCTAATTCATAGCCCGCCGGAGACTGTCCATTTATTCGACCAATCGATCCGTACCAACCGGCTGTCCATTTTAAACCGGGTAGGGTCCTTGATTGAATCGCCCTCACTCTACAACCATCTGTCGGGCCGGGATAACCTGGAAATTATTCGACGGGCGCGTCAGGTGGATCGACTACAGATCGATCAGGTTTTGGCGATGGTGCAACTCACGAAGGATGCGCATCGGAACGTGAGCGAGTACTCTCTGGGTATGCGTCAACGGTTAGGGATTGCGATAGCCTTACTGGGTAATCCTGACTTATTAATACTGGATGAACCGACAAATGGATTAGATCCGGCTGGGATTCGACAGATCCGGGAATTACTGGTCGCGCTAAGCCACCAACATGGTAAAACGATCTTCGTGTCAAGTCATTTGCTGGGAGAAATGGAAAAAATTGCCACGCATCTGGCTATCCTTAATCAGGGCCATTTATTGTTTCAGGGAACAATGACTCAGTTGCGAGCGCTTCAATTACCCATCCTGTCTATTGATACCAACAATAATCAGGTAGCCCGCCAACTCCTGCTGGATGCCCAGTTTCGATTACTGGACGCAGTCTCTGATCAGCTACAAGTGGCGATTAGGGATCGGGTACAAATTGCGAGCATTAACCAATTGCTGATGGATCAGGGGCTGGCCGTATATGGTTTACAAACCAATCAGCAGACCCTGGAAGAACTGTTTCTGACCCTTACTCACGCTCATGCCTAACCGATCAACGAACCATGTCTATCCAATCTTATTTTACCCGTAGTTTGACCATAGAAATTCTAAAAGCCAAAGGTACGCTGGTGCTGTGGCTGGCACTGGTGGCTCCGCTTTTTGTCGTTGGAGTGGCCTTTACGGCCAGTTATCTGGAGGGTTACAAATTTTATCATAAAGGCGTCAATCCCTGGATTGAGTTTACCGGCCATATTTTGGTCGGGTGGTCTCTGTTCATCTTTCCCATTTATGTCAGCCTGCAATCGGCCTTAGTCAGTGCCATTGAACATCAGGCTGATACCTGGAAAAGCGTCTATAGTTTGCCCCTTCCTAAATGGAGTGTATTTTACGCTAAACTGGCCTTATTTACCGGATTACTGGCCATTAGCCATCTAGTGTTATTTGGTTTTGCCGAAGGCGCCGGCTGGCTTTTGAGTGAACTGAAACCACACTATAATTTTCAACTATTTACCATTCGACCTGTGTTAGCTCAGGCATGTTTCAACATCTTGCTGAGCGGCTTAGGAATGGCCAGCCTTCAATTTTATATCGGCTTACGATTTCGCAGTTTTATCATTCCGGCAGGCTTTGGCTTGTTTATTACGTTAGCAGGTGTTATCTCCAGGTCCCAGCCTATAAGCAGGGCTTCGCCTTATTTATCGCCTATTAACTTTTTTCATAATGCAACTCAGGCCGATGGTTGGCACTATGGTTACGTTTATATAAGCCTGCTGACGTATATTCTGGGTGCTATTGCCGGTTTTCTGAGTACTTCTCAACGCGATGTTGTGTAAATCCATCATTAGTAAATTTGAGTTTGCAAACGGTTTTCTAATTATAAACTGACCGCAACCTGTAAACCCCACTCCGGCGTACCGTGAAAATTGTGGCAGGAGTGGGGCCCTTGGTGGAGAACCGCACTATGACACCTGGCGGTTTAAAACCTCATCCCACGGAAATTAATACAACACGATTTCCAGTGGCTTGAAACCCTTTTTGTAGGTTAAGTCTTCCCGTTTGCAACTTTCCCGAAACTAGTCTGTCTAATCCAGTAAGTGGACCAGAAAGAAGACCATAAACGAACAGACCAGACTGTGGTTGAGAAGGTATTACGTGGCGACACGAAGGCCTTCTCGGTGATTATTAAAAATACAGAAGGATTAGTGGCGCAGATTATTTTTAAAATGATCCCCAATCACGATGATCGAAAAGATATTGCCCAGGACGTCTATTTAAAGGTGTTTCAAAAACTAGCTAGTTTCAAATTTGAAGCGAAACTGTCAACCTGGATTGGGCAAATCACGTACAATACCTGCGTCAATTTCCTTGAAAAGAAAAAACTGCCCTTAGTCGATATCGCAACCTTAGAACAGGAGACAGACGAGGAAGGGGCAGATCGCTGGAATAACCTGCTGAACCCATTTGACAACGACATTGAAAAGTACCTGATTAATAAAGAATTTTCTCAAATTCTGGCTGTTGGAATCGACCGACTTCCCCCACTTTATAAGACCTTAATTACCCTTTACCATACTGAAGAATTAAGTTGTGCAGAAATCGCTCAAATTGTTCAACTGCCGGAAGGAACGGTAAAAAGCTATTTATTCCGGGCCCGCAGAGCCCTTAGAGATCAGGTAGTACGGATTTATAATAAAGGAATGCTATGAGCAAGACCCATCTTTCGGATAGCGAAGTCCAACAGTATGTTTTCCACACGTTTAGCTGTAGTGAACAACTGATTGATCACATCACTCATTGTGAAGACTGTCGGCGGAAAGCACAGCTTTACAGCGTGTTACTGGATGGTGTAAACCAGCAAAACAGGCCGGTTTTTGAGTTTAGCCTGTCAGGCTTAGTAATGGGCCAGTTGCCTCCTGCCAAAACCAAAAATTCATTTGATAACGTATTTATTTTCTGCCTTATCACTAGTGCGGTCTTCTTGGTTTGTATCGTATTTTATCGGATTGGTAGCGATTTATTTCAGGTCGTTTCAACCATTACTCCCATGGTGGTCTACCTGCTTTACACCATCGCCAGTTTTTCGTTCCTGTTTCTATGCGTGGCGATGTACGTAGAATTTCAGCGGAAAATGAAAACGTTACATTTTAGTTGATTTTTTGCAACGAGCGTTGGAGGTTACTGTCTAATGAGGTATAACGTGTTAATCGAAACAAAATGAAACAGTTGATCCGTGTGCTGACCGCACTTGCTACGCCATTAACCGTACAGGCCCAAACTACTACGCCTTATATTGATCGGGATCTTTTTGCGGTTTGTGTGACAATCGTTGGCGGTGGATTCGTACTGCTATTTATCCTGGAGGTCATCAAACGATTATTTGATTTTCTACTTAAACGCAAAGCCCTCGAATTAGGACTTCAGCAAGCTCCCACCACTTCTCAACCCAATTATACTAGCCCGATCAAATGGTTCGCCATCTGGATAGGTTTAGGCATTGGGCTTACTATCATTTACTATACGTTCCCCTTAGGTATCCACTCGTTAGCGATCATGTCCTTCTGCCTGGCAGCGAGCTTCCTAAGCTATTTCATTTTTCTAAAGCAATCTGCAAACAAGTAAAACCTTTCCCTAACTAAGTCTTACCATGAATCTTACCAGCGTTCGCCCTATATGGGTAAGGGATTCTATTGTCGTAACCATACTGTTTTTTCTACAGATAGGTTGTTCAATAGCTCAGAATAAGCTCCCCCTGATAAGGGCAAGCTCAACGAATGTCCTGATTAAAGATGGCTACGTCATTCGGGAAGGGATATGGAGTTTATCGCCTGAGGCTAAGCCTGATATTTACACGTCAGTAGAACCAATAACGAATAAATCAATTACATTTTACACCGATCTGGACTCTATCTCGTTCAAGGTTACACCGGGCAATACGTATGATTTTATTATACTACTAAACCAAAAGGACACATGTTTAACCCGGATTTCAACAGGCGCGATGCCAACGAATCTGTATACAACCACACGTTCACTAATCCCAATACCTACGGAGTTATTGGCGATGGATTTTGTGGTTTTCCGTGAGGTCCTGAAAAATAACCATCCCGGATTGTACCGCTATCAGACGAAATGGAAAGTAGATAAATTATTGGATAGTTGCTTGCTTTCCATCGACCGACCACTGACGCAGCTTGAGTTTGCCAAAAAAATCCTCTTTCTAATCAGCGCCATTCAGGATGGTCATACTGGAACGAATATTTCATCCCTTTTAATGAAGAGCTATCAGGAGCGTACCAAACTCGTTCCACTTTACCTCTATTTTGCTCAAAATAAAGCTTTTATCAGTTGCAGTCGGCATAAGCAATTCCCGGTAGGAACCGAAATTTTATCCATTAATCATAAAGCGGTTTCTGAGATAAGGAAAGAATTGTTCCGCTATTTACCCTCTGATGGAAGCATTGAAACCAAAAAAAATCATACAGTAACGACTAACGGAGCGTTCCCATTTCTATATAAATGGATTTTCGGGCATGGCGATTCGCTTGTTGTCAACTACAGAAATCGGCAAGGGAAACTAATGACGACTATCGTTGCTGCTCAGCTCGCCAGGGATTTCGAATGCGAATCGAATAGTAGACAATCGAGCAGAAAAGAGTTAAATTTAAGCTACCCCCAACCGAACGTCGCTTTACTGACTATAAAAACGTTTGATGAAAATAGATTGAGAAGAGCTGGTCTGGATTTCAAGGTGTTTCTTCGTGAATCATTTTCTGAAATTAGCGAGAAAAAAACGGCCAATTTGATTGTTGATCTTCGCGGTAATGCTGGTGGGCTTGATGAATACGGGCCATTACTTTACTCTTATCTGACCAATAAATCATTCAGGTATCTTGCCTCGGTAGAATCCATAAGTAGAAAATTTACGGTATCGGAAAATAGGCTTCTCAGTTTACTGCCACCACAAGAAAATAACTTCAAGGGGCGGGTCTTCTACCTGATTAATGGCTTATCGTTTTCCACAACCGTTGAATTCTGCGCAATTGCAAAAAGTAATGAACGGGGGGAATTTATTGGCGAAGAAACCGGGGGCGGGTACTATGGGAATACGTCCGGGCAAACCATAAAAATTGAGTTGCCACATAGTAGACTCAACGTGATTATTCCCCGATTTAAATACGTTAACTATGTGAAAAAAGTAAGCTATAGGGACAGAGGTGTGTTGCCTGATTATACGATCACCCCCACGGTCAATGACCTGGTTCAGCAGACCGATGTGCAACTAAAGTTTGCACTTAAATTAGTTCATAAGAACTAAAAGGTACTATTCCAGGACTATGCTAAAGCCGATGTGTCGTGGCTTTAGCATGGATAATACCCATGTATTCCTATCCATTGACCGACATTTAGACTAGTTGAATACACATATTCCGTATCATCATTAGTGAATTTCGAGCTTGTTATATGGCATTCTTGTTCATCCAAAAACGAAGCGTGTTGCCGTCTGGGTCTTTGAAACTGGCAATGTAGGCTCCCTCCCCTAAGTCCATAATAGGATGAATCAGCTTAATATCGTGTGTGGCTACAAAATTTTCTATATCATCCACGGCGAAAGAGAGTACGATATTCTCGTTTGGTTGCTCGTTCGATTTTCGCTTAAGTACGGCATAGTGAATACCATTATACTCGCACTCCCAATGTTCGGGCATATTGCCATGACGATTAAGCGCCAGTGGTATGCCTAATACCTCTTTGTAAAATTTGACTAACCGTTCCGGCTCGGCAGATGACATAATCATCCCACTTAATCCCTTCACGTATAAATTTTCCATAATTATATCATATATGATGTTTATATTGCAAATGTATAGCATTAATGATTAAATTAAAATCATTAATGCTATTTAATTTTAGTTTTACATCAACTATGATCTATATGAATAAAACGGTAGAACTGCTTAACCTCTGGGCGAAGTACGAAGAGGAAAATCCAAAGGCTGAACTAAGTCAGTTTTGTCAGGCTTATCTGGTGAATCAGGAGAAAAATAAACAAAAGACTGGCTTTTGGCAATCCCCAGTTCCTCCTGACAGCGTAAGTATGCTCACCAAGCTGGTAGGAAGAATTGTCAAGCTTCATTCTATATATAGTGTAGTCGCTTTTAAAGACTGCGGTATCAGTAGCTTCGACGAATTTTTATATCTCAACTCCATTGCCAACTCCTCGAACCCAAAGAAAACCGATGTCATTTGGGCCAATTTCAATGAGCTGTCATCAGGCCTATTGATTCTTGACCGATTAAAGAAAGCTAACCTGATTGTGGAACAGGGAGATGAGCTTGACAAGCGGACTAAACGGTTAGAGATAACCAAAGAAGGAGCAAGTGCATTAAAGGACTGTTATCAAAAATTGACTGAAGTGAACGAAACGTGTTTTGGCGGATTAGCTGAAGAGCAAGTACAATTGTGCATTCAGGTATTGCAGCCTGTTGAAGCTTCACTTGCCAGACAATGGTTAGAGGACAAAAAAAAATAGCGGGGAAATGCGGCAGGTTAAGTTGGTCCTTTCACACGGGCTTCAGCAAATGGTATGACAATACACGCTTAATTCGTTCGTTGTTTCTCCTCTTCGGCGCTCCCTACGGTATTCCGTTTTCGGGCGTTAGCTTCTTTGCCAAAGCGGTACATAAAGGAGAAACCTACCCGGCGTGTATCACCTTGCCGGGTGTAGAACGCCGAAATATGGTTAAGAGCAACGGTTTGACTGTTCATGACCAGGGAATAAAAGATGTCGTTTACGGTTAAACGCAGCGTTCCCTGCCCCTGGAGAATGGTTTTTTGCAGACCAGCACTGATGTTATAAATCGAACTGCTTTTGGTCTGAGCAAAAAATTGGTTACCTGGAAAAAAGCCGGTCAATTCGGCACTCCAGCTTTTGCTCAACTGAAACTGATTCACGGTTTCTACTTCATGGAGGTTCGATTGTTGGTCAATCGTCACGCCATCTGTTTGACCCCGATTCCTGATGGCTAATAAAACGGCGCTAATGTTAACTGTCCACCAGCTAGTGGGCGAAAACGATATGTTGGGTATTATGCCCAGAGATTGGCCCTGATAAAAATTTTGGGGTCGGGTTATAAACTGATCACCAACGACCCTGGTGATGGGGTCGATACCATCTTTATCCCAGCTATAGCTGAGCGTAACACCCACATATTGCTTGAAGGTATAGCGTAGATCAATCGCCTGGCCATAGCCTGGAATCAAATTCGGATTGCCACCCGAATAGGAGTATCGATCCCGGAAAAACAGAAACGGGTTAAGTTGCTGGTAGCCGGGCCTCCGTATCCGTTTGCTATAGCTCAGAGCAAGCGTATTATCGCCACGCTTATCTACCTTATACGACAGGTATAACGATGGAAACAGCCAGCTATAGCTTCTGTGAAACGTGGAATCAACCGTTGTCGGATTAGCCAGTTGATGACCTTTTGATTGGGTATTCTCTAGCCGGAGACCCGTCTGAATACCCCACCGAGACCACTCTTTTTTCAGGTTTACATAGGCGGCATTGATGGATTCGGTGTATTGGAAATGATTACTTTTTCCGTAATCTGGGACTGGGCCATCGCCAGTCTGGTTGAGCCAGTTCGATTCTGTATCGGTCATCACATAACTCGATTTAAGACCCGCACTAAATTCGGATTTACCAGCTAAGGGCTGCGTAAAATCCACTTTACCCGCGTAAATCCGAACCGTCGAAGGAATTGCAAAAAATCGCTCCTGTGTACCCGCTAACTGACCATCAGGCCGATACGTATCAATCGGCGAAAACTGGTTCGTACTGGACTGAAAATTCAGATAGTCTATATTGGCAGTCAATAGCTTACCCCTGTTGTCGAATTTATGAGACAGGTTTACATTTATACCCGTATTTTTGGATTGATAGAGTCCATTGATATATCCTCTCGACACCGAATCAAGTTGCATCAACTCCGTATATTGATTGCTGGTATAATCAAGTCGGTCGGATTTAGGACGGGTAGAACCGGTAAACAGAATGCCAATGGTTATTTTAGGCGACGCAAAATAATCCATTCCGATCCGGCCATTCCAGCCGTTTGAGGTATAGCTGGAACGGCTGGTTTGCAGGATGGTAGACTGAAGTGATTTCGCATCCGAATAAAAATAGCGGCTATAAGTTTCCTCGCTGAAATTTCGGTCGCGGCTGTAGCTGCTGTTTGTAAAAATGTTGAACTTCTTCGTGCGGTAATTCAAGAGTAACGAGTTGTTGCTTCGACCATATACGCCCTGATTATAGCCCAGATTTAAACTGCCATTAAAGCCAGTCGCTCTGTTTTTTTTCAACACGATATTGATAATGGCGCCCCCTGCCGCATCATACCGGGCTGGTGGATTACTGATCAATTCGAGCTTATCCAGCAAACCGCCGGGCAGGGACCGTAAATAAGCGGCCAGGTCCTGTGCCGACATATAGGTAGGTCTGTCATCGATCAGTACCAGCACATTCCGTTTGCCATTTAGGCTGATATCATCATTCGTGTTCACCATCACGCCGGGGCTTTTGGCTAATACGTCCAAGGCATTGCTACCTGCTGCGGTAAGCATGGCATCGACGTTCACAATGAGTCGATCTATTTTTTGTTCAACCAAAGGCTTTTTGGCGGTGACTACCACTTCGCTTAAGGTCTTTGGCGTAGAGGTCTGCAAAATAATGACGGGCAGCTGCAGGACAGGCTGTGTTTCTGTGATCGACAAAAGCCCGCTTTTATAAGGCTGAAAACCAACATAGGAGCAACGTAATAGATAGTCGCCTTTGGGCAGGCTTTTGAACGCAAACTTACCATCGGCGTCGGAAAGGCCTGCTTGGTGGGTTGTGGAGTCCTGCCTTTCCTGCAAGATGACCGTGGCACCACTCAAGGCTCTGTTTTGGGTATCCCGGATCAATCCACCGATTTTTCCTCTGATCGATTGAGCTTTGGTTGGCGTACTGAGGGTTACCAGCATAGCGAAAGGCAACAAAACATAAAGTTTCATGGGGTAGGCTTATTCGTGAAGAATCCTGCCCAAACGTCGATCCCATTCAGGACGATCTCAATTTCCGGGGACGGGAAGTGGGGAATGGGATGTGGAATGGTGTTTTCGGTGGGTAAGCCATTTCGTCAACCGTTAGCCACAACTCGTCCCCCAATAAGGCGAAGTGGCCCCCCGAACTTTTTCGGTAACTGGATTCATCGATCTTTGACACATGAAAACCGTTCAGCAGCTCATCAGCGGAAACAAGCTGACTCTTCATCTCATTTTCTCGCTCTCCGTTCTGGCCGGTTTGTGGGTAGGATGGTATTTGATGCATCTGCAAGGGTATCGATTTGAGAATAACTGGTCGACAAGTATTGATTGTCTATTCTTCCTGCTCTGCATCTATACGGGGCGCTGGCTTTTCGGTCGGTGGTATCTCCGCCAGGAACTGGTCCGTTTTATCGGCTATACCCTACTATCAACCCTCGGTTTACTTATTCTCAAATGGTTATTCGTCCGGTATGTATTCAATCACCCATATGCGGAATTGGGAGAACTCGGCGTTGCCATTATGCCTTTCTTTTTGATCGGGCTGATTATGGGTATGTTATTGAAACTGATCCGGGCGACGGTACAAAAGGAGTTGCAGGATGTCCAGATCAAAGCCGAACAAAAGCAAAGCGAATTCAACCTGCTACAAGCTCAGTTAAGCCCGCATTTTCTGTTCAATGTGCTGAATAATCTATATGGCATTTCAATCGACGAGCATGAACGGATACCGGCTTTACTGCTTAAATTGTCTAATCTTTTGCGGTATTCGGTGTATAGTGCCAAGAAGCCATTTGTGCCCCTCGTGGATGAGCTTGACTATATTCAAAACTACATTGATTTCGAGCAAATCCGAATCAGTGATCGGCTCGTCCTGCAAACGAATATGGAGCCAGTGAGCGGACCGACAATTAAGATTGCCCCACTGGTGCTGATCGTTTTTGTGGAAAATGCATTTAAACACGCTAAAAACACGCTGGTGCCGCAGATTCACCTATCGATTTCCTTAAAAATTGCAGATAACTTTATCTGCTTTGCCGTAAGTAATTCGTATCAGTCTGAAAAACAGGACGATCGCTTGCTGGACGAAGGCTCAGGGGTTGGGCTGGCCAATACGCTCAGGCGGCTTGAGCTATTGTATGGGAATGACTATGCGCTGAAGCAAGAGGCTGAAGATGGCGTTTATACCGTTGAACTTCGGGTAAAAATAAAATAGGAGCGCCATGATCAACTGCCTGATCGTCGATGATGAACCGGTTGCCAGAACCATTCTCCGGAACTATTGTAGCCATCTGCCGGAGGTACATATTGTTGCCGAATGTGGCCATGCACTGGAAGCTAAAGTGATCTTAGCCGACCAACCGATCGATCTGCTCTTTCTGGACATTCACATGCCGGTACTCACCGGTATCAGCTTTGTAAACACCCTGAAAAATCCGCCCCAGGTTATCTTCACAACGGCTTATGAGGAGTATGCAGTAACGGCGTTTGATCTGGCTGCCTGCGATTATTTACTCAAGCCATTTTCGCTGGAACGTTTTATTGTGGCCGTTGATAAGGCGAAGGAAAAACTACAGGGAAGTCAAAAACGGGTTGCCGAAACCAATCAGCTGGCCCGGCAAACGAATTTTTTTATTAAGGCAGCAGGCAAGATTTACAAGGTTGCTTATGCGGATTGCCTGTACATCGAAGCGCAGGGCAACTATTCGAAAGTGGTCACTGTTGGGTCAACTTTTTTACCAAAAATGACCTTCTCCGCCTTGCTCGCTTTACTGCCAGACGATTTATTCATTCGGGTTCATCGGTCCTTCCTGATCAATAAATCGATGATCAATCACATTGACGGCAACCGGGTGTATGTTCAGCAAAAAGAAATCCCCATTGCCGAAACGTACCGGGATTCGTTTTTAAGCAAGCTGGGTTTATGATGTTTTGCTGATTGTGTAGCAAGCAGCTGGAGGGTCAGTTGGTTGAAAGTGAGATTGTTCGTTTAATCGACACCGTGAACTTTGCTAGCGATATGCTACACGAAAGAAGACGAACGTATGCAACACCTTGACAGATTTTCCCTCTTTGGTGAAATCCTGGACCTATGAACTATTACCTGCTCTTTCTGGGTATCACTTTCACTTTACTCGGGTCTACGCTGATTCCACAGCCCGACGATTCGAACCCGGATGAAATCATTCGTCGACTCAAACGGGAGAGAGAGATTACTGCCAAACGAACGCTGATTCTCCAACTAGGGGGTTTCTCTGACCAGCAACTTCCGGTCAATAAACGAAACACCGTCATACCTCTGCTGCTGAATTGGTACCGTATCGATCCAGATCCGGGTATTCATTCGGCTATTGACTGGCTGCTGCGCCACGGTCAACAGGGTTCTATTCCCCGAAAATTGAATTGGCAACAAGCCGATGCCCTGGAGGCTGCTGATCGGGCGTTATCTGGAAAGCCAGCCGGAGGGCGTAAATGGTTTGTCAACAAACAGGAACAAACGCTGGTCATTTTTCGGGGGCCAGTAGAGTTTCAGATGGGTTCGCCGGTCGCAGAGGGATATACCGATGAACTCCTTCACCGGGTTCGCATTCCTCGCTCATTTGCCATCGGCACCAAGGAGGTGACGGTCGCTCAATTTCAACGATTTCTACAGGCTCACCCCGAAGTTATAGCGCAAAATGCGGAGATAGCCAGTAAAGATCCCAGGCCCGGTGGCTCCAGAGCGATGAAGTCATTTGCTCCTGAAGGCAATTGTCCGCAAATTCTGGCTAACTGGTACGAGCTGGCTCAATACTGTAACTGGCTGAGCGAACAGGAAGGGTTACCCACCAGTGAATGGTGTTATCCATTGTATAGCGAGATTAAGAGTGGGATGAAGCTTCCGGACAATTACTTACAGCGAACGGGTTACCGACTACCCACAGAAGCGGAGTGGGAATATGCCTGCCGGGCAGGTACGACTACTAGCCGCTTCTACGGTTCAGATACGATTTCCCTGAAAGAATATGCCTGGTATTTACGGACGCCGACCACCACCGGTCAGGAACGAACCTGGCCAGTGGGTCAACTCAAGCCAAACCCATGGGGATTATTCGATGTATATGGGAATGTCTGGGAATGGTGTCAGGATCGACGAGTGGATTACCCCAAGAGTAGCGAGTTGACAGAAGATAAAGAAGATAGTGTTCAGGTGGTCAACGATACCGGTGCTCGTACACGACGCGGAGGGTCGTTTGTTTATAATACGGAGTCGGCCCGTTCGGCACATCGTGGAGTGACAAACTATCTGCCCCAGCAGCGACGAGATAATGTTGGACTTCGAATAGCCCGAACATATCGGTAACTTGTGGCCCAGCCTAGCCAATTCGTTTCATCAACTCGTCCCGCTATATCTCGCCAATGGGGAGCGTGACCTGACCAATGTGGATTCGATTGCGTTCGATGCTGTCGATTCGGCTTAAGGCCACAATGTACGATCGATGCACCCGCATGAACTGGCGGGCTGGTAGCTTTTCCAGCAACCGACTTAAGGGCAGTAAAGTCATTAACCTGGTTTAGCGGGTGTGAATCTGAACGTAATCTTTCATGCCTTCCAGGTAAATAATGTCCTGAATATCAATTCGCACCGTTTTGATGAAGCTGTATTCTGGTTCGTCCGGCGGTGCCGTTTCTGTGAGTTTCTCAGGTATCGTTAAATTGGTTTGTATCCGACTTTGCGCTTACTGAACAGCACTTACGAAGCGTTCAAACGGAATAGGTTTGACCAGATAATCAATGACTGGTTCTTTGGCTTTCACTGGCCATTCCGTTCCTGACTATTGGCCTGGATCTGGCCATCTACTACTATCGAGGAGAGGAAATGCTACAGTGAAGGCACGGATAGACATCCTGGCATCATTTTACATTTCATATGATGGTTATGTGTGTAGACGATGCTGATGCTGCCCATGTATAGCAGCTTGCAATCGGCTCTGGTCACGGCACTTGAACATCTGGCCAATGCCTGGAAGTACATCTACAGTTTACCTATTCCGAAATGGAGTATCTACTTCAGTAAGCTCTTCTTTTTTGTGGGCTTATTTTTTATCAGTTCGTTAGCACTGATTGAGTGTGCTGAATTAGCGGGTTGGCTGCTAAACTGGCTGAAACTGGAACTAAAGATTGACTCCTCGGCAGATCCGTGGTTTCTGGTCCGGAATGTGCTGAAAACGTTTCTGATTGGGTTAGGCACGACGGCCATCCAGTTCTATTTAAGTTTTCGATTTCGCAATTTTATTGTCCCAGAGGCTTTGGGCGTCTTTATAAGCCTGATCGGCATTGTCATTAAATCCTGGGAGTACAGTTATGTTTCGCCTTACCTCTGGGTTTATTTAGCCATTCGAGATCATATCTATGAAACAAAATGGCTTAACAGCTATGTCTGGGCGGGCTTGCTCACCTTTGCGGTTGTGGCCATAGGGGGCTTAATCGCTACCTATCGCCGGGATATTGATTAGCAGTTGTTTGACTTAGTGGTGTCAGGCTAAGAACATAACGTCGCAAAACTCCAAATCGCTTCTGTACAATCTGAATGCGAATTCATTATCGGGTTTTACCCGTTGCCAGCTATAAAGCATCTTGCCATTTGTATCAATGAAGCCCATTCGCACACTATCCGCATTCATCGAAAATACAGAAAAACCACCGCTAGATCGGGCAAATTGGGTTTTGGTAGAATTTGCAATGGGTCCAAGTGAAGCACCACTGCCCCCGGCTATGATAAAGTCCGTTTGGCCTACCGGTGGCAAATGTTGACGTGTATGAGAATGGCTGCACAGGTACAACTGAACGTTGTATTTCTGAAGCAGTGGGCCTAACTGCTGTACTAATTCAGCCTGATTGCCGTGATCACCCCCGACCGAATACCGTGGATGATGGCCAACCACAATTTTCCAGGGCTCCGAGGTATTGGCCAGCACACTGTCGATCCAGTGCAATTGCTTCCCGGTATCCTGCAGGATGTCGGGAAACGTTGCCGTGTTTTGTCGGTATTCCTGAACAAACGGGTTGGTATCAATGACAATGTTCTTCAGGGCACTCTGGTTGTTGATCGCCATTCGCCGGGTGTATCGAAGAACCAGCGTATGTCTTCAACAACCTCACACTGAGTAGGTCCGTCGAACGATCCTGGAAAAAGTGGTTGTTTCGGGCAGAGCCCTTTATCAGTCCGCAACTTCGCCCGGTTGGTTATAAATCAGATGATCTTTCCTGGGGGACAAATCTCCAGATTCTTTATCGACTGGGGAAGTGAGTTATTGAAGAAGACTGAGAAGGCTAATTGATCGAGCCGAAAGAAACGATTAATCGCAAATGCGTGTTATATTGCAATCAAATGATTCTCTAGATTATGGCAGCGCAGGCATTGCTTCCAGATACGAGCATGTATTCTTCTGGCTCTCTCACACCCCTTCAGTTGATCGATCGATCGCGGCAGGGTCTGTCAGGTACCGAAACGGGTCGGGTAGCGGAACTGCTTGGCGTTACTGATAAAGAGATGGCCCGCTTGCTGAATCAATCGGTGGCGACATTTCACCGACAAGTCAAAATCCTTCAACTCGATGCAGCAACCTCCGAACGATTACTCCTCCTGACCCGGCTGGCTACCTACGGGTCAACCGTCTTTCAGGATAAGGGCAAGTTTACGCGCTGGCTTCGCCGACCGCTCCGACTCCTAAGTGATCGCTCGCCGTTAGATCTATTGGATAGCTCAACTGGTGTTCAACTGGTAGAAGACATTCTGGGGCGTATTGAATACGGTGTCTTTAGCTGATGCCGACGACATTATACCGAATTCAAACAGACAGCCATCGTGATACTATTTTAGAGGGCATTGGTGCCCAGTTGCGGGGTGGTCGCTGGAATGTTCGCGGGCGACCAATGGTGTATACGGCCACAACCCCTGAACTGTGTTTTCTGGAATACATGGTGCATTTGGAGGGGACACCCCTGGCCGATTTGCCACCCTTGATTCTCTACGAAATCGAAATTCCTGATGAGTCTACTGTGTGGCTGGAAGCCCACCAATTGCCCGTTGGCTGGAACGATCCGTATGTCACGCCACTAGGTTTACCCCAATTTGCTGACGCCCAATTTCGACAGCATAATACATTGTGTCTGGCTTTACCATCAGCGGTGGTTCCTCTATCGCCATCGCGCAATGTATTACTGAACCCATTGCATCCGTTACGGGCAGAGTGTCGCGTTCTTCGGATTGAACCTTACCCAGTTGATCCAAGATTGCCAGCGGCTACGCTATGATTGTTAAGTGGTTGATAAGAGATTTATCGTAGATATGGCCATTATTGATCAATTGAAGGCCATATCTACAATACTTATCATTTAGCCGCGTATTCCAGCACCATGAATGTACCCGGCTTCACCGCAGGGCGGGGCTTTGGGTTTTCCGTTGTGGCAGCTGGGGCAGGGCCGTACTCGGCGGTTGTTACAAAAATGTGATGACTCATTGGGTCGATGGTAATGGTGCGGGCACCGCGCATGGTCGTTACCGTTTGAACGGCTTCAAATTTGCCAGGTTTTACTTCCTTCACAACCGTTAACGTGCCTTCGCCGTTGGAGCTGATAGCTGATCCGGTTGAGGTGTCGAATACGGCTCCGTCGGTTCCGCTTCCGGTTGGTACTTCTGCCAGCACTTTACCCGATTGCGAATCCATTACCACCATGACCTTATTGCAGGTGCTGAACAATTGGTGATGGGGCTTGTCAAACGCAAGGCCAGTAGGCTCTTCGCCCTTGCCTAACTTCCAGTGATGCTTGACCGCCAGTGACTTGGCATCAAATACAGCCACTTCATTTTTGTCTTCCAGATTCACGAAAATCGTCCCGTGATCATCGCTAACGGCGGCTTCGGGTGCACCGCCCAACTCGACCGTTCCGGCTACGTTACCCGTAGTTGCGTCTAATACAGTTGCGCTATTGCCCTCATTATTGAAGATGAAGACCCGCCTGGAGAATGCATCGTACATGATCGCGTCGGGATTTTTCCCCGTCGGAATATCTTTGGTGGCTTTGAGGGTCTTCGTGTTGAACATGGTCGCCGTATTCGGGCGGCCGTTGGTCGTGTAACCGATTGTTGTACCTGGAACAACCGCTATGCCGTGAATACCTTGTGTAGGCGTAATGACACCTACTTTCTCATGACTTTTCAGGTCGAGTACTTCCACCTGCGTACTGTGCGAAACGTAGAGCCGACTACCTTGTGGGTCGGCCATCAGGTAATCCCAGCCACCTTCGCCCCCGATGGTGGTTTTCTTGACGAGGTGATAATTCGTCGATTGGGCGCAGAGCGAGCCTGTTAAACACAGGCATACGGTAGAAATCCAGACGGTTTTCATACTGATCAAATTTGGTTTATTGTTATAAAAATTGATTAAACTGCTGCTGGATTATCGGGCTTCATTACGTAATACCGGATATTCCGCAAACTCCAGCAATTGTTTATAGTATTGCCTGGCCTGCTTTTGCTGCCCTTGAAGGGTGGCTACTCTGGCTAATACCAGATACGCATAGGCCCGCACAGATTCATCCCGAACCGAACTGCGAACCACCTCTTCGGCATAGGTTTGGGCGGTTGATCGTTGCCCTTTTTCTAACGCGTAACGAGCCTTGAGCAGCGCACCCATCTGATGATAAACGATCTCCGGAGTTGATTCCAACTGGCTGATTTGGTGGGGGATAGCATCTAGCTGGTGTGCGTTAAGCAGGGCTTCTGCATACTTGAATCGCCAGTACGGATTATTCGGATAAGTCACCACCAGTTGGGCCAGGTACGGTAAGGCATCAGTGGGTTTATTTTCGTAATCCGTTAGTAAGTGTGTGAGATAAAGAATGGCTTCCGTACGAACAAATAAGGCTTGTTTGGTCGCCAGTTGAAGTTGAGTCATTCCCAATTTTTTATCTCCAGCGACCATCACCCAGGCAACGGTTTTATAAAATGGGTGAATTTCCGGATAGACCTCGCGATAGAAATTGTAGAGGCCTGTGGAAAGGTAAAAGTCCGGGTATTGCTGCTGGAAAGTCTTGCCTTTCTGGATGTACGGGTATGCATTCTTGGCGTGCCCAATAGCCGCGAACGGTTCATGTTCGAAGTGACTGATTTTAGCCAGCATAGCCTCGGCAGTGAAGTATAGAAACATCGCTTCAGGCTGGGCAGTTGCACTGCGATCATTTAGTGTCTTTTGCCAGCCATCGGCTTTATTTGCCGCCAGCTCTAACTGTTGTATACACCGTTGCTTCAGTTTTACATCGGCGCGGGCCGGAAACCATTGATAGTATAAACAAACGCCCCGGAGCAAATCGATAGCCGGGTGTTTGGGCGCTAGTTTCTCCAGTTGAATAAAGGTGACTTCGGCAGCAGAAAACTGATTATCATAGACTTGGTCCAAACCCGCTGTCACCAAACCCCGAGTGGTTGGATTGCTGTTTATCATCGGATATTGCGCCAGAACACGACCCGTAAACAGAATGAAAACGGAGATGGACGCCAGCGTATACAGATGGAGATTTCGTGACAACATAGTTAAAAGGCTTCGGATATATTGACGTAAATGCCGTGTGTTTGCTGCCCCATGGCCACATCGAATCGCCGGTTCAGGTGTTCTTTGCGGCTAATCAGGAACCGGAGTCCGGCACCACCTGCCACTTTCCACTCTAAGGGTGAAAATTCAATCAGTACAGTCGCTACGTTGCCTGCTGGTGCAAATACCGTACCCCCAGGCGTCCAATTAATCGTTGCCGGACTTCGGCCTGAAATGCCAGTGCATTGTTGTCGCGGTAACGCCCATTGTAATAGCCTCGCAGCAAAAAAGACCAGCCAAACGTAGCCGCCAGCTTGAACGGGACTTCGCCAACATTCAGATTCGCAAAACCCGGCAACGCCAGAACTGTGTGAGGAGCCAGCAAGTTGTAACGCCGAATGTCCACAGTATAGTTAGTAAAGGCGAACTGACTGCCCAGCGCCTGACCGTATAGCATGCTGGATACATCTGCAAACCAACCCCGGAGTATCACGTGTATCCCGAACGGCCGCCACACCGACTCCATTGACCACACTACCAAGCCCGCCAATCAACGTATTCATCGGAAATGGGGCCTCCGACGAGCGGTTAACATCGAACGTTTTGAAAAATTGTTGTTGTAAGCCGACAAACAGACCGGGCCGAACTTGCCGAAGAAATCGATTGTAGGCCCGCAAACTTTTGTAGGAAATCAATTCCTTCTGACTATCGGTTGTTTCATTTCCGATGCCGTAATAAAATTCCGGAAACAGTGTGTAGAGAAACATACCCCGTGGTAAATAGTGTTCACGGTAGGTAAAAACGGTGTACCTTGGCTCTACAACAGTTTGCCGGTTGAGGGTGTGGATTTTGCCATCATCCACATTTGACGTTCGGGCAGAACTGTCTGTCCGAAAAAGACAAACGCCCAAAAGGTCGTAGCCCAGCCTTGTTTCGGGTGTATAATAAAGGACGGGTAATTGAATAAATTGAGCCTGTCTGGAATGATCAGGATCCGGCCTGGATTCTTGAGCGCTTACCTGAAGGGAGAAGAGCAGCAAGCCGAACAACAGTTGTTGAATCATAACCGCGCAGAGATGAGTTGATGCAAAGCTGATTTATGCCGACCCAGTTTCCGCTTCAACCACGGATAGACATGGTACGCTACTTCGGTGGAGAGTAACCCGATACCCGCGCCAACCAGTACATCCGATATCCAGTGCTTATCATTAGTCATCCGTAAGATTCCAGTCGATGTGGCCATGGCATACCCACCAATGGGAATCCAGGGGCTGACCCCTCTAAATTCCCGATCCAGTAAGCCAGCTCCCGTAAAGGCATCGGTGGTATGTCCCGATGGGAAGGATAGGGAATTGGACCCATCGGGCCGAAGCTCATTCGTGGTATGTTTCAGGCCCAATACAACTACAGAACTGATCCCATAAGCTAGTACGCCAATAAACGCCCGGTCGAGGGGATTCGATCGACCTTTCACGCCCGCCAGACTCAATCCGGCCCAGGCAACGGCTGGTCCATATTGTAGGTAATCGTCTGCATGAGTACGG
Organism: Spirosoma endbachense; assembly: GCF_010233585.1. Classification (NCBI taxonomy): domain Bacteria; kingdom Pseudomonadati; phylum Bacteroidota; class Cytophagia; order Cytophagales; family Cytophagaceae; genus Spirosoma; species Spirosoma endbachense. The sequence goes on along the minus strand of NZ_CP045997.1, from coordinate 2,595,896 downwards.
AAATGGATTTTATCCTGAATCTCACCTCGGACGTAAAAGCGATCTAAATGACTGTTCGGGTAATCAGGTAATAAAGCCAGTCCAACGGGAATTAGTACGGCTGGAGCCACCCACCGGAATGCAGTGGGACTAGCCGGAATCGTATCCCACGACGTTCGCTGAAATACGGTATTTACTGGTTGCCCATAGGTTGTGAGTAGTGGAAATAAAAAAAGCCAACTGAGCAGTACCCAGCAGGAAAATGGAGAATCGAATTGCCCCTTTTGTTTTGTCATTCGGTTATTCATATGGTCTATTCACTAGTCACTACGCGCCGGGAGCTGTAAGGGTGGGGTGGCTACGGCGCTTTATAGAGTCGGGCAGGTAGGAGGGTAGCGTAAAGGAACGGAGGAAACCTAAAGAGAATCTGAAGTTGAAAAGCGAATACCTCCAGCAGCAAGACCAACTTCAAAATGTATTCAGTTTTGGGACAGTACTTTGAAGAAATAACCCCAAAACAGGGATCATGAAAATTTTGCTGATTGAAGACGAACCTTCGCTACTGGTAGCCATGCGCCACTATCTGGAGAGTGAACACTACAATGTATCGACGGCGAATAATTTCCGTACGGCCTCCGTGAAAGCGCATGATTATGAGTACGATTGTGTCGTGCTGGACATTACGTTGCCCGATGGCAATGGGCTTGCGATTGTAAAAGAGTTGAAGGAAGCACATTCGCAGGCGGGCATTATCATCGTATCGGCAAAAAACTCTCTGGATGATAAGCTCTCCGGGTTAGAGTTAGGGGCCGATGATTATATGACCAAACCCTTTCATCTACCCGAGCTAAACGCACGCATCCGATCGTTGATGCGAAGGCGTCAGCATGAGGGGGAAACCCAACTCGTTTTCGGGGCCATTACCCTGGTGCCTAACCGCAACCAGGTCCTTGTGGAAAATCAGCCAGTAGAGTTGACGGTTAAAGAATACGAATTGCTCTTATTTCTGGTTACCAACAAAAATCGACTCTTATCCAAAGCGGTCATTGTCGAACACGTTTGGGGTGATTATATGGATGGGATCGACTCGCATGATTTTCTGTACACACATGTTCGGAACCTGCGCCGGAAACTATTGGATGCCGGTAGTCCGGATTACATCACAACACGCTACGGAGCTGGTTATATTTTCACGCCAGGCGAATGAAACTGCTCTATAAAACGGCACTCTACCTGCTGCTGGCAGCCTTCCCGATCGCTCTCGGTGGTATTTTTCTACTGAATGCATATATTCACCGGGACATGCTGCATGAAATAGATGAGTTGCTGGCCAGTGAACTCATTCAGGTCAAGGAACAACTCCGCCTTCACCCACCCGATGCTGATGACCTTCCGGGCTGGGACCCAAACGTACGGATCACCCTGGCTCCATTATCATACCAGACCGTACCTGCCTATTCAGATACAGTAGCCTTCAGGCATCGGGAAAAAGAACGGTCGCCCGTTCGGATGCTTCGTTCTACGTATGCCGTTGATGGTCAGAATTATAGCATAAGTCTTCAACAATCGTATCTGGAGTTTGATGAAATCGCCAGTGTGGTTTCGGTAGGTGTCATCGTTTGTTTTCTGATCGTCGTGGTATTGCTCGTATTGGCCGACGTACTGGTTACCCGTCGCATCTGGCAGCCATTCTATGGGATCGTTCGTCAGTTACAATACTATCGGATCGATGGCCCCGATGAGGCTGAATTTCCATCGAGTGATGTGCATGAGTTTAAGCTATTGAGTCAGTCGCTCGATGAAATGAGTCGCCGGACTCGCCATCAATATGCTCAACAAAAGCAGTTTACCGATAATGCATCGCACGAAATGCAGACACCCTTAAGTGTGCTGTCCTGCGAGTTAGACCTATTGCAACAGTCGGAGGGTTTGAATGAATCTGATTTGGATCGGATTCAGCGGTCACAACAGGAAGTAAAGCGATTGTCCGCCATGAATCAATCCTTGTTGTTGCTGGCCAAGATTGATAACCACCAGTTTGCCCATAATGATGCCGTTAATATCGGCGAGTTGGTCAATCAACTCCTGACTAACTACTCGGATTATGTGTCGCACCGAGGCATCGCTATTAGCCGGATGATTAAAGATGGGCCCGTTAAATCCCTAAACCGACAATTAGCCGATGTACTTTTTTCGAATCTGATCAAAAACGCTGTCCGGCACGGCGATGCGGGCAGTTCTATTTTCGTTCAGGTAGGCAGCAATTGTTTTATTATCACCAATGAAGGTGATCCGTTACCATTTCCCGAGGACCAACTTTTTCGGCGGTTTGTCCGCAACCAGGCGCTTCCTCAGTCTACCGGTCTGGGATTAGCCTTAGTGAAAGAAATTGCCGCGCAGTATGGAATGACTCTGAAATACGACTATGCTTCGTCGATGCGTCGGCATATGTTTCAGGTTGATTTCTGAGGGATTTTAACTATGGAGTCTATTGGCAATAATTCACAGAAGCTAACCCTGGCCCGTATGAAAGAGTACAAACCTGCCCTGACGTAACCCGATATAAAGGGGAATGTCGGGGCGGGTTTATTATATTTTTAGTACATCTCCTACTCGTAGGACTAAGCTAATCGACCTGCGGCAACTTCAAAATTGCTTTAGAATCCAACCGTAATTTTGATCCATAAACAAAATCATTAGAAGCACATGTATACACTATTGATAAGTGGTCTGATCATATTCACGTCGGCACACGTTGCATCGGTTTCTCTGAGGAATTCCATAGTTAATTCAAAGCCTGCAATAACTGTATTGACGATTGATGTGCCAGCGGCTGCCAAAGCCACCGTTGCCCGTTTATATCCAGGAGCGAAAGCCGTGAAATGGGAAAAAGAAGACGGGAATTATGAGGCTGGTCTGACCCACAACGGAAAAGAATTGTCGCTGGTTATTGATGCTAAGGGTAATGTACTCGAAACAGAAATGACCATTGCCGAATCGGCTCTGCCTGCATCGGTGCGGGCGTATGTAGCTAAACACCATGCAGGAAAGACGATTAAGGAAGCAGCTGAAATCGTCGATGCAAAAGGTAGGAAAACCTACGAAGCAGCGGTAGGTGGCAAAGACCTGATTTTTGACGAAAAAGGTCAATTTATTAAGTAAACCAGTGTATTGACTAAAGCCGTGGCCCGCTTATCGACGCAAAATAAGCAGGCCATGACTTTGAACTCAGGCAGTTATTATGGCCATTCAACCACATATAAAAGGCATTAGCCACGTTTCTTTTCGATTCACCAATGGCCAGTGGCAATTTTGTTCAATCTGGCAATAGTCAAATTTTCACGATCAGGATATGTGGCTTAGAACTACAGTTTATTTATTCTTACTGACGACCACCGTTACGTTCGCTCAACTATCGGGCGGTACACCCAGCCCGTCGGTTCCGGCTCAATCAAGCCAACCCTCGACTATTCCAGTAGGAGAAACTTCATCAAAAGGCAACGCAAAAATTTCGGGCTATGTCGTAGACTCTACCTTGACAAAAGCGGTTGAGTATGCCAACATTGCCGTCTATAATACAGCTACCGATAAACTGGTTGACGGCACTGTTGCCGACGATAAAGGTAAATTCACACTCACCAAGTTAGCCCCAGGTAGCTACAGACTGTTGGTCTCTTTTCTGGGCTACAATGCCAAACCGATTGATAACGTCGTGATTGCCAAAGGTCAGACAAAAGACATGGGTGTTATCCGACTCAGTGCCAGCACTCGTACGCTCAACGAAGTAACGGTGGCAGGAACGAAAGCTCTGGTGGAAGATAAGGTCGACCGATTAGTCTATAACGCAGATGTCGATCTAGCAGCTAAAGGCGGTGATGCGACCGATATTCTTAAAAAAGTGCCAATGCTGTCGGTGGATCTGGCAGGTAATGTATCTCTACAGGGCAGCTCCAATGTGCGCGTGTTGATCAACAATAAACCTTCATCCATTCTGGCCGGAAATCTGGCGGATGCCTTGCGGCAGATTCCGGCCGATTTGATTAAAACAGTAGAAGTTATCACCTCGCCTTCAGCTAAATACGATGCCGAAGGTTCGGGTGGTATTATCAACATCATCACCAAGAAAAATACGTTACAGGGGTTGCACCTCGATGTAGATGGAGGTTCGGGCAACCGAACCTCTACGCTGGGGTTGAATGGTAGTTTCCGAAAGGGCAAACTGGGTGTAAGCCTGAACGGTAATGGCCGGGGAGTGTATAACCCATCAGGCTCAGATTTGAATCAGACTACCTTTCTGGGTGAATCCATTGCCCCCGTCCGGACTCGTCAGCATTCGGATGGATTCGATAAGGGCCTCTTTGGGCAGTATGCCCTGGGGCTGGACTACGATATCGCTAAAAATCAATCGCTAACCGGCGGTGTTCGGTTTGGGGTGCGCAACTTAAGTCGTGATCAGCACCTGGCAACCAGTTTGCTCAAGGGAGACATCGTAGGAGCACCGTCGAGACGGGATGTAAATAGTCAGGATTTGTCGAACTCGGTCGATATGAACATCGATTACCTGCATACCTATCCAGGCACGGGCGACGGACCTCAACGGGAATTAAGCATTTCGACCCAGTATAGCCAGAATCACCTGACCAATAATTTTGACGCGAATAATCTGGATACGCTGGGCATCCTGACCACCCGGCAGCGGAACCTGAACTTCAATACCAGTCAGGAGTTCGTTCTGCAAGTGGATTACCAGACGCCCATCAGCCAAGCCCAACAATTGGAGTTTGGGGCCAAAGAAACCTATCGGAGAGTCAACAGCCAGTATCAGTACTTACTGGCGGGACCGACCTCCGATTATGTGGTTGACAGCCAGCGACCGGATGGCTCCTTGCTTTATGATCAGAACATTGGGGCAGCTTACCTATCGTATACACTAACGACCCATAATAAGATCACGATTAAGGCTGGAACACGGTATGAATACACCAGTATTCAGGCGTCTGCTGGCGGGCAAGGACCGATTTCCATTCCGAACTACGGCAAACTGGTTCCAAGCATTAATCTCTCGAAAAAGCTTAACGAGTCAACCACGATTAAACTGGCTTACAATCGCCGGATTCAGCGCCCGAATGTTCAGGATCTGAACCCCAATTTCAACGCAGCCAATCCCTATAATGTTTCCATCGGCAATCCGTATTTAAAGCCTGAAATAACCGATCGGATTGAATTTGGGTATAGTACATACGTCAAAAAAACCTATCTGAACCTAACGCTTTACTCCCGACTCAACAGGGATGATATTCAGTCGATTAGTCAACGGTCGGATACCCTGATTGGTGCAGTAGTAAGCCGCCGGTCTAACATTGGCAAGGAGTATAATTACGGCACCAACCTGTTTGCTACGGTGAATATTACACCCCGATGGAGCGTCAATACGAACATTGATATTATGTACCGCTACATCAGCGGATTGGCACTGGATGTGTCGGGGTTGTCCATTCCGCTCAGTAACACTGGTGTTCGGTGGGGTGGCCGGTTCGATACCCAGATTCAATTTGACAAAGGCTGGGCGATTCAGGCCAACCTCGGCTATCGGGGTAAGGACATCGCGCTGCAAGGCTATCGGATTGGGTTTGCTCAATATTCGTTAGGTGCCCGCAAAGCCTTCACTAATAAACGGGGTAGCATAGGCTTAGCCGCCGAGAACTTCCTGACCAACGGTATGGGCTTCACCTCGGTGTTGAACTCCGCTCAATTTAACCAGGATTTCCGTCAGTATATCTATAACTCCAGTATCCGCTTGACGTTCAGCTATAAAATCGGGAATTTGAATGGGGCCAAAGTGAAGAAAGGCAAATCGGCGAGTGGCGAAGAAGAGAATTCATAAATAAAACATGCCCATTTGAACGATTACAAGGAACCGTCCTATTCACTGGCCGTGTGGTCGCTAAGGTTTTACGTAGTCATAACCAATACATCTATTAATTAAGCAGTTGCTTTTTGAACATATTCGGGCTGATGCCCACTTCTTTCTTAAACAAGCGGGAGAAGTAGGATAAATTGTCAAAGCCTAACCCATAGGCAATTTCAGAAACAGACTGCTCTTCCCCTTTTAGTCGGTTTTTAGCCTCCGATATTAAATACAGATGGATATGTTCCAGAGCGGTTTTTCCACTTTCCTGTTTGAGCAGGTCCGTTAAATAGCCAGCAGAGAGATGGAGTCGTTCGGCTAGATACTGAACAGAAGGTAGACCTTTAACACCTAAAAATCCACTAGCCACGTAGGCGTCTATTTCTGCATAAAATTTAGTGACGGTTTTGCCTGAAATTTCTGAGCGGTTAATAAACTGTCGTTTATAGAATCGTTGGGCGTATTTCAACAGTGTATCAATGTTGGCTAGAATGATTTCGCGGCTGTATTCATCTTGGTTATTATTGTATTCGTTTTCAATTTTACGATATAGCTCCCAGGTTATCTTTTCTTCACTTGGTGATAAATGCAGGGATTCATTGGTCTCGTAATCAAAAAAATGGTACTTCTTTATTTCATGGTGCAATGGGTGGCCGTTCAAAAAATCTTCGCTGATGAATACCAGGAATCCATCTTCATCAAATTCCAGATTGTTCATCTCAATTACCTGATTGGGTTTGAAAAACATCATTGACCCAGATTCATGATCATACTTTGTTCGACCATAGAGCACAACGCCAGACTTTATCTTCTTAAAGCCGATCATATAAAAATCACTCGTAAATTCCCGATCGCCCATTGTACAGGTCTTATCACATTGATAGATACTGAAAAGTGGATTTTCCGGGAGAGGAAAGCCATTTTCGCGATGCAGATCATTTAGTGTTTTAAAATGTTTCATGGCTAAAAATGAAAGTACAATCTACTCTTTTGAGGGAGTAGATTGTAACAGATAAACTTAAATTTGAGTTGCAGGATCAATGACCGTGGGCATCGACTGAAACGTCTTTCCACTCTTCAAACTCGGCAAGCCGATCTGCATACACCTGTTTAACGCCAGGATAAGCAATTTTTCCCAATAAGAAATGCAAGGGTGGATTTGGGCTGTCAATCAGCTGCAAAACCGCAGCCGCTGTGGCTTCTGGTTTGCCCCAGGTATCGGGGGTTGCTCCATCGGCAAATGCTTTTTTAATGGGTGCGTACACTTCATTTGGCTCTGTCTGGAAAGCGGACGCGCCCGACCAGTCCGTTGAAAAACCATTCGGCTCAATCAGGCTTACATGAATCCCGAAGCTTTTAACTTCAGTGGCCAGGGTTTCGCTTAGCCCGTTAACGGCATATTTGGATGCATTATAGAGCCCTAAAACCGGCAAGGTGACCAGGCCCAGGAAGCTTGATACCTGAATGATATGTCCACTTTGTTGCGCTCTCATGATTGGAACGACAGCCTGTGTCACCCAAAGGAGGCCAAAAAAGTTAGTTTCCATCTGGGCGCGGGCCTGTTGCTCGGTTGTTTCTTCAATGGCGCCGAATAAGCCAAAGCCAGCATTGTTAATCAATACGTCGATACGACCGAAGTATTCCGTCGCTTTATTGACGGCCTCAAAACAGGCCGCCCGGTCATTTACATCAAGTTGAATCGGAAGAACTGCGTCGCCATATTGCGCAACAAGATCTGCTAAGTCGTCTAGTTTTCGGGCGGTTGCCGCCACTTTATCACCCCGTTCCAAGAGGGCTTTTGCCCAGATTTTACCAAATCCCCGAGAGGCTCCAGTGATCAAAATTATTTTTGCCATGATACTAATTCGTTATGCATTAATCTGCGACAAAGGTATTGGTGCCCCTTGAGGAGGATTTATACAAAACCCGGAATCATTGACACATTTCTAGACTGAGTTTTCGACTCGACCGATTTCGACTAACAGAGGTTTTTTTGTTTACTAAACTTGACCGTAAAGGTACCATTGCCACCCAAAAGCGGATTCATTCTTCCATCAGTCTGGATGCCGAAGAACGGTACGATCTGCTGACTAAGACGTATCCTGAGTTTATCAGGCGCTTCTCCCCAAGTATGATAGCCTCCTACTTGGGTATTTCACCCGAAATCCTGAGCCGGATTCGAAAAAGAACGCTGCACAGGTAAGCCCTTAATGACAAGAGTCTCTTCAATTGATCAGTTTTCCGGGGCATCCAAAAATAAATGAAGTGACTTTATTTTGTGATTGTCAATAATGGCAACATCCATTCCGGTTGCCACCTGCGCCTGACCGGGAACGCCAAGTCGCCAGGCGATGTGCTGAACCTGGTGATTCACCTTTGCCGGGCCGGTGAGTTCAAATTTGAACGCTGATGGCCATTGGGTCTGCAATCCTGAAATTAGCTCATTTATGGCCTGGTAGCCAGTAATGGGCTGACCTTCGTTTGTTTCATAAAAAATAATGTCAACGGCATAAATCTCATTCATTGCTTCAAGTCTGCGTTCTGTATTTCTATCATTCCAAATGACGAGCAGGCTGTCTTCCAAAAGTTTTGCGGAGGTTTCCATGTTTGTTCGCTTGTTTTTAAGTGACTCAAAATTACGGGTGTGCAAGCGAACATAAATTGCGCTAAATCAAGAAAAAGGATTGACAAATGTTAAGTGATATGCCCAACAGTACCAGCGACCGTCTGCAGTTGGATTACTGCCGCCAGCTTACTAGTTTTTCATACACCCGCTTTTGGCAATACCGTGCTAGCAGTTGGTTTTCTTAAGGTTAAGTCCCGCATTTTCAAAAGCTGTACTTTTCATGATAACTGTCTAGGAAATACGAATGGCTTTCTGGAACACATGCAGAAAAAATTCAGAATTGGCCGGGAGTTTTGGCATACAATCATTGACTGGCGGCTTTGGTCACCCACTCCGAACAGAGTATGCCTACATCCTGCAAGCTATTTTCTTATATAGTCCTTCTTTCAACGGTCATTGTCTCCTCTTGCGCGACTGCCGATACCAGCACGACGAAAACGCAGCCTATGACCTATACTGTCATGAAACTGGCGCCCAGAAAGGCAGAAACAAATACCGATTATCCGTCCTCCATACTTGGAATTCAGAATGTCGAGATTCGGGCGAAGATCGACGGGTATGTCGAAAAGATTTACGTCGATGAAGGGGCTGCCGTTAAAAAAGGGCAACCCCTGTTTCATATCAATGCCCCGTAATATGAGCAGGACTTACAAACTGCTGCAGCGAATATCAAAATTGCGCTTGCCAATGTGAATGCCGCCCAGATGCAGGTGGACAAGGTTAGGCCGCTGGTTGAGCAGGATATCGTTAGCGATTATCAGTTCAAAGGGGCTCAATATACACTCGAATCCCAGCAGGCGGCTCTGGCTCAGGCGAAAGCTGCCTTCAATAATGCCCGAACGAATCTGAGCTAAACCACCATTTACAGTCCAGTCGATGTCCCGTGATCCTTGTTCTGGCCAATGGCGTACAGCTTCCTACAAAAGGCAAAGTAGAAACCGCGAGTGGGCTGATCAATTCGTAAACCGGGGCCATCAATATGCGGGCGACCTTTCAGAATCCCGGCGGACTGGTACGTAGCGGTAGCAGTGCGATTGTCCGTATTCCAACAAAGCTCGATTTGGCCATTCTTACGGGGTGCAAATTGCTGACGGCCCCATGAAAGGGTACTTAAGTCGTGTGGTAATCGTAGTGAATCCTGAAGGAAAAATCGTTTACGAACAGCAAGTGCCGGAAATAGGGCAAGAACCTGATTATGCGGCTGCAATGGCTGATATCAAGTAGGGTCCAGACTTCTTAGCCCGAAAATTATCGGTTGTGGCTATTGCACAACTCCTTTCGGGTTAAGCCTGTGACTGATATAGCCATATACTTGGTCAAATTCTGAATATGTTGGCAAAAAACGGCTCTGCCAGCAGCCTCAAATCAGCGAAGTCTACTCCATTAGCGTTGTGCAACAGCCACGGAGGTTTAAATGATCGGTTTTGATAGGTGATTATCAGACGTTCAATTAATGATGATAAATGCCCTTTTTATGAACGATTGCAAATGATCTGGATTATACAATATGCCAATACAAGTTACGTCTTAAAACTAGTTAGTTGCCTGGCTAAGAATGCAACAAATTGAAGAGCTGATCATGAATAGAATGAGATCCTCAGATGAACTTCAACTGTTATCTTTGTTTGCACTTGCTTAAGATCCGAATGTCCTGGCAAAATAGGATATCATTTCTGGCAGGCCCATACCTTAATTCAGAGAGTGTTCTCCTAGGGGTGGTAATTTTCGTAAGGGTAGCCGATCTCTATCTAGGCTGATTAGCAGCCTGATCATCGTTAAATTTCATAATGGAAGAGTTTAAGCAGTACCCAGAACTACTTTAACGGGTTAAACAACAGATTCAACAGGCTCCAGTTAAAGTAGCAACATCGGCCAACCAACAACTCTTACTGTCCTATTGGCAGGTGGGTAGTTTAATCTTATTTTTTCAACAGCAACAAGGCTGAGGTGCCAAAATAATTGATCGCCTTTTGGCTGACATTCGCCAGGCGTTTCCGGGTGTTGCGGGCTTTTCAACCCGCAACCTGGGTTATATCAAGAAATTTGTGATGGCTAATCTGCCCTTAATTTTGCAACACCCTGTTGCAAAATTACCTGAAACCTCTCAGGAGGCCATTGATGTCGCCCCCATTTTAGACAATGCAGAAAACTTCGAGCAATTATTCCTGCGCTCAGTATTGTCAAAAATTACGTGGTCACACCACATTATCCTGCTAGACTAGGTTAAATACGCTCAGCAACGCCTTTGGTATATCGAACAGACATTGACGGGAAGCTGGGGACGAAACGTACTTCGCCATCAAATTGAGATGGATTTGTACAAGCGTCAGGTAAGGACACCCAAACTGACCAATTTTGAGCATACCCTGGCTAAACCTCAGTCTGATCTGGCCACTCAACTATTGAATGATCCCTATGTATTCGACTTTGTGGTAGCCACGGCCAAAGCCAAAGAGCGCGATGTGGAAAGCCAGTTAGTTCAGCAGGTGAGTAAGTTTCTGCTGGAATTGGGACAGGGCTTTGCCTTTGTTGGTCGCCAATATCCTTTGAAAGTAGGGGATGGGGAGTACTTCATTGATTTGCTGTTCTATCATATTCGCTTACGTTATTACGTAGTCATCGAACTAAAAGCCAGAGACGTTGAACCGGGGGATGCTGGCCAGATTAACTTCTATGTGAATGTGGTCAACGACTATCTTCGTACCAAAGAGGATAATCCAACGATTGGTTTACTCTTATGCAAAGGCAAAAACCAGGCCTTGGCAGAGTATGCGCTGGCTGGAATAACCAATCCCTTAAGTGTCGCTGATTATGAATTAACCAGATCGGTACCTGAGGAATTGAAATCGCTGCTACCTTCCATTGAAGACCTTGAACAAGAGTTAAAAAATGAAGGAGAAGGGCTGGAATAACTGACCCTCATACTGTATCGATGGAGTCGAAGAATCGGATGACTTTCCATACACTTTTAGTAGCCATTTTATGACTTATAGGACAAAAAGTATCTGGGCGCTTTTGTCTGGTTTGTTAACCACCTGCGACACCGGAGTTCGGGAGTCGGATTTCGCGAGCAGGTAGCTACAGTTGGGAAATTTTACGATTCATTATAGGCCAATGCCTTGTTTTAACCAAGCCGATACAACTGTGGTCATGGCTTTGTGTTTTTCGACTAAATAGACTAAAATACACAACGTCATGGCAAATAGGACGCTGGAAAAAGTCGAGAAAGAATACGAAGGCCAACGCATAACTGGCAACCAGGATAACGGCACCGACCGCGGCAGCAAAGGAAATGGACGCAGTTCTACCTCCCACAAAAGTTCATCCAAAGGCAGCAGCAATGCAGGTGGATCAACGGGAGGTAGTAAATCAGGGCATAGCAAATAACCTGTGATACCTATCTTATCAAGTCGGTTCGGTATCGGCGGAGTTAAGCAAACCCGCCGATACCGTTAATTCGCCCGATTGAGGATCAATCAGACCATTACGTTCTTCTTCAATGTCAGTTGCCTGCGTATAGATATCACCGGCAACCGGATACTGCCGTAAAGCCTGTTTAAAGAGACGAATCTGTTCCGTACGGTCTTGAGATTCGTTTGGACCACCATAGTTAACAAATCCAAAACCGCCCCATTCGCTGACGAGCAAGGGTACCTGGCACCGGTAAAAAAACGGGTCACCGACCACCAGCGGGAACGCAGCTACGCCAGTCAACTCACCCTTGGTTAGTCGATCCAGCAAGGCTTTCCATTGATCCAGATCGGCTGTATACAGGTGAGCCGTCAATAGGTCGGACTTTAAGCGACCTTCGAACGAGATATGATGCCAGCCATCGTTATCCACGATCAGATACTGTGGGTAAGCCAGTTTCATGTAATGATACATATCCAGGATGTACTGCCGTGTTTCGGGGTTGGTAGCTATATCCTGAGCGCCCCAGTCTTCATTATAGAGACTCCAGATAACCACCGATGGGTGCGTACAGATCAACGACACCATACGCAGCAGCTCAGCCCGGTGATTCTGACGACTTCGGGGGGTTGAACTGTGGGGGCTGGGCACTTCTACCCAGAGCAACAGACCCAGTTTATCGGCAAAATTATAGATACGAGGGTCAACACCCGCTATGTGAACCCGGACCAGGTTGCAACCCAGTGCTTTCATGGCTCGCATATGGGCCTGCATTTCTTCGTACGTGGCCGTACCCGGCTGATAGAGAATCCCATCCAGATAAATTCGCTTATTATTCAGATAAACGTAGCGCCCTCTGGCTTCAATTTTGCGTAGCCCGAAGCGGGTTTCAATCTGAGCGATATACCCATCCGAATCGATTAGTTGCGCAATGAGTTTATACCGTACCGGCGACTCAGGCGACCAGAGTTGAGCTCCTTCCAGATCAACGACTACCCGCTGTTGCTTCTGGCCAGCTTCCAGCCGAAGGGGGAAGTCGGAGGTAACCAGCGGCTCGGTCGAATGTAGGTCAAAGGCCTGAAGCCGAAGCGTATAGTCACCCGGATCATGAATACGTGTTGTTACGCTAAACCGCACCAATTGGTCGTCGTTTTCACTGACCACGCCGATTCGTGAACGTAGCCGGTTTCGCTCGACACTTTCGATCCAGACACTCCGGACGGCACCCGTATAGGTCTGATACCAGATACCCCCTCGTTTGTAGACGTGGGATTCCTGCTTGCCTCTGGGAATTTCTGCATCCATCGTGTCAGCAATACGCACCGTCAACCGATTCGTTGGGCGCAGGAATTCTTCCGGAAATTCGTAGGAGAAAGAGGTATATTCACCAAAATGAACCTCTTCATCTTCAATTGTATGAAGCGGATACCCGTTCAGCCAAACCCGGGTTTCGTACCCGCATGCGCCGAAGGTAAGCTGAATCATGGATCGGGCCGTGGATTCACTGCGATCCGGTAATATAAACTCCCTTTCATACCAGGCAACCACTTTATCCTGCCAGCCGGTGGGCATCGATTGCACCTTAGCCTCGGCCAGATGCGCTTCGATTGACCCTGGCCAATGGGCCACTCCCTCGAATGTATGCCGTACATACCACTGTTGGTGAATGCCCTGATCGTTGGGGTCCAGCGCGAACAGCCATTCCCCATCCAATACCATATAATTGTTGGGACGAAGAACCGCCCGGGGAAGTAAATTTTCCGGTTCGGCTTCGGTTTCGGGTCGACTGGCTGAAAAACTGGTATTCGGATGCTTAGTCTCCATATTTAATAGCAAAAAAGAATATAGGAACCCAGTAAGAAACCAGGCGTTCAGTCATAAAATTTACGACCGCCAAAGCAAGTCCCCGACCATCTTCGATACATCTGTATAAACGGAATGAGCAGAGTTTGTTTAAAAAATGGGCTGATTTGGCTCCTTCGTTTCCTTTTTTCAAATTGGAGAAAAGCGACCAGTTTACCCAATAAAGGGTTAAGTGACTAGTAAATGCAGCACCTGATCAGTGCATTACAGCAACTATTTTCCTGTACACCTCTACGTTTATTCGTCAAAATCGATCCGCTTTATAGCAAATTGGTTTCATCATACCTTCATCTGTATCCTACTGTCGAAGGTAGTGCCGTTGTCTCATTTCCAGTTTATCAGAACAGTCATCGGGCATCGGAAGGGAGATAAAAGGCAACCACGTTAAAAACAAGTGGCCATCGTAAGAGAGCAATCCGTTTACGCGGTTTCGGGAATTTAAGCAGGCATTTCAGTACCCTACTTACCGAGAAACCGCTTCCCAGATACCTTTGAATAGTAACGCATCCGCTCTCATCTGACTATTATTAAAGAAGACATAGGCAGGTTTGTCGGCAGGTAGTAATTCCATTAAATCAGCTAATTCAGCGGTCTCATACTGATAGCGCCATCCCTGTCGGCCATGAAGCCGAAAGTAAACGTGTTCCGGAGTTACAGTCGTACTGGAAAAGGGATCAACCACATGCCACAGGTGAAGGTCTTCACATAACGCTTTGATCACATGGTTGTCCCAGGAGCCGCGGGGCTCCCAGCAACAGGTCAGCCCTTTCCGCTCAATTCGGGAGAAGAAGTGAACCAGATTGTGAATATGCTCAGGCGTTTGGGTAAAACTGGCCGGACACTGAAACAGGATAGTTCGAGCACCCAACGCCTGAGCACAAGCCAGGGTGTATTGCCAGGCCTCATCAACAACAGTAGTCGGTTTGAAATACCCGGCCTCTGACCGCTCCAGTTCCGAAAGTTTTCGTTTAAGCCGGTTGTAGGTTGGACTTTTTGCTGAGTGCGTAATAAGTTGCCAGGCTTTCAATGTGAACTCGAAATCAGTCGGCACCTCTCGTCGCCAACGTTCCAGGGTGGCAAGCTGGGGCGGCTGATAAAAGGATTGCTGAATTTCGACACAGGAAAATAGGCTTGCATAGGCAGCTTTAGAGCTACCAGGGCCACAGGTACCAATTTGTACGTTACTCTTCATATCGCCTATGGTAGCCCAGACTCCGTGCGCAGGTCCTTAATCAGATTGAACGCCGGGGTGGGGTTGCCTGATGGTATTCCCAAAACCACAAACTTCTATATGATTACAACCCAATCGAAACGACCTGTTCGCTCACTATACGTCGCATGTGTCGCCAGGTTTGATCCCAGGACTGCTTCCGTAAAAATTGATCCAGTGCTACTTCATCACTGCCCAGTGGTTTTTTCAAGGCCAATTCGATGCCCTGCTGGAAGGCTGACACGGAATCAGCAATTACAACCCGATCCCAGCCGCCATAGGTACGTACAACATCCTGGATAGGGGTAGACACGACAGGTAAACCAGCTGCTAAGTATTCCGGTGTTTTTGTTGGACTGATAAATCGCGTGGCTTCGTTGATAGCAAACGGCATCATAGCTACCTGCCAGTGGCTGAGATAGGCTGGTAATTCCTTATAATTTTTCATGCCCAGAAAATGCAGGTTTGATCCGGTTGGTAAAGTAGAAGGGTCTATCTTGACAATCGGCCCCAGGAAAATAAACTGCCATTCAGGCTGCTGTTGAGCCAATTTAGTCAGTAACGCAATATCCAGCCGCTCATCGACGACTCCGCTGTATCCGATTCGGGGTCCCTGGATAGCCACCTGATCGATGGGATCATCAAATCCCGCACCAGCAAGGGAAGAGCGGGCTTGGGCGAAGTGATCATAATCGATACAACTTGGAAAGGCATAGACGTTAGGATGAAGCTTTTGCTTGGCTTCGTACAGGCTGTATCCACCGGTAAACACAAGATCGGCCCGTTTCAGCAGCCGTTGTTCCTGTTCAATAAGTTGGGATGAGGCTCCCAAAAAGGCCGATAGTTCATCCATACAGTCATACACAACCAGGGTTGGGTGAAGGTGGTCCGTAAAGGGAAGCGCCATCGGTGTATAATACCAACTGATGAAGTTGGTGATTTGCTGTTGTTCGATTAATTCATTGAGTAACTGTCGTTGTAGCTGACATGCCATTTGTTCATCAATGTCATTAGGCAAATGGGGCACCACAACGAAGAGGTTTTCGGCTACCGACCGAATCTCCAGATAAAGTTTATCCTGCCAGATTGGCTCTTCTACATACCAGACTTTACATTGACGGGCGGCCCGGCTAAGCAAATGTTGTGGCCGCTGATAAACAAAGTTCCAGCGAAGATGGGCAAAGCAAAGTAGATGTTCGAAATCAGGTTGTGGCGATTCCCTCTCAAACGAGTCGTTGTTTAATCGTTGAGTTGATCTGTCAGTGAATACATGTTGAGGTCGGCTCGTCTGGTATGGGATTGCCGAGACTCCTTTTAAAGGATTGCTCATCGTCGAAAGCGTTGCGTTTTGATTGTCTGACCCTAATCAAGGGCAGGCTTGATTGGTAGAGATATATAAACTCAACCAGGCAAGTCCGATTTTATCGTGCTTATTTGACCGACGAATGAGGAAACGGTTCCCGTAAGTACCAGGCAGTACAACGGTATTAATTTTCAGGTCTTTTAATTATAAATATATGATTAGTAATGCCTTATATAAGTGTATATTTGTTACTGAACATCCCTACTCAGCGTATGCATAGTCTTACAAAAACAAACATATCAGTTCAGTCTAACTTCAAGAATGCCAATGTATTGATCATTGACGATAATCGGGACCATGGGATGATTATGCAGGATACGATGAGTCAATGTTTACCTGAAATACTACCCGTTTTAGTCCATTCAGAGGAAGATGCATTAGCCTATCTGAACCAGTGTAGCCGTGAAGAATGGACGTTGCCTAAACTAATTCTTTTGGACTTGTATCTACCCACCCGACAGAATGGCTGGCATTTGCTTGAACAAATTAAAGCATTGCCAGCAGCTATGGGTAAAATACCGGTTGTTTTGCTAAGCCAATCAACGGATAAGCGTGATATTCGGGAAGCCTACCAGCGAGGTTGTTCCTCATATTTAGTTAAACCCCTCCTGTCGGCGGATTGGTTACAGCAATTTCAGGCACTTCGGGCTTATTGGTGGGAAACGGTTACCCTACCGAAAATTGGCTATTCCCTTTTTTAACCCGGAACCATCTGATTACGTGTACAATTGTACGATCGTTAACCAGTAATAAAGCAATTCCTTAATCGTCTTGACAAAGGCAGTCGGTTCTTCGGAGACGATGACAACAGAATTGGCATCCAACAGGTAAGCCTGCATCATATCCTGACCGGGAGCGACCAGCCAAATAACAGGAATGGCCCGTAACTGTGGATGACCTTTGAGGGTCTGTAACGTCAAAATTCGATCTGCCCGGTTGGTTCGGGCATCGATCAGAATCAATACGGGCCATTCTTCAGGGGCGCTAAGCAGTATCGCGGAAGCCAGTTCGACGCCAAATTGAGCTGACTGCAACCTACAGGGTAAATTTAATTCATGGAGTCCATGCTGGGTCAATAGTAGCGTGTCGCCTGACATGATTGTCTGCAGCAAAAAGGGTTCCAATGCCTTTTCAGGAGCCATGTCGCATGTTGACTGGTTTGTACTTGAACTGTCTGTGGAATCAACCAGACCGCAGTCGGTTTGTACTGACTGAAACACTTTAGGCCAACGCCTACGGCTTACCGGCAACTCCATACCATCCACTAACCGCACCGATCCCGCCATTTTGGGGCGAGGAGGAGGTTGCAGGCTGCTTATACAAGCTGGATTGATCAGGGCCGTTTTGTGGATGCGAATAAAAGTGGGTAGCCTTTCTTCAAAATACACCAATGGTTTAGCCAGTAATCGTCGTTCACCATTTCGAAATTGAAGCCAGGCATAATTATCGGCCCCCGTAAAATAAGCGAGTAATGACGGCTGTTCAAGGAGTTGATGGATGAGTAACACGGGAGATTTTGTTTCAAATCAGTTTCTAACTTATTTCGCTCGTTTTCTTTTGGCTGCTTAGTAAGGAATTGGTCCATTTGTATTAACCCAGTAAGAACAGACCTGGTTGAATAAAAGCTGCATAGCCTCTATGTTCATGGGCTTTGCCAGACAGGAATTTGCTCCGGCCTCGTAACAGGCCTGAACTTCCTGATCGGATGCGCCATTCGTCACCATAACAACGGGGATCGGCTTCCAGTCTAATCGTTGCTTAAGCCCCCTCAACGTTTGTTGTCCGTTCATGATGGGCATGTGCAGATCAAGGAAAATTAAAACGGGATGCTCAAGTCCTTTTTGTAGGTTACCCATCATGACCTCACCATTTTGAAATACAGCGATTGAATACTGGGGTAGAAATTCAGCAAATACAAATTGAACCAGCGTTAGATAGTCAGCCTCGTCGTCTACTACATAAATTAATTGCTTCTTCATTCCTGTGTGTTTTTCATTGGTAATGATTCCGCACGAATGCGTTAAACGAACAAGTTGACTTGCCATTACCATCGCTTAACCCCCTGAATGGCCATAATGAAGTGGGAAGCGGATTCGGAACAATGTACCGCGTCCGGCAATACTTTCTACTTCCAGACTTGCCTTTAATAGTTCACATAACCGTTTGACGATCTGAAGGCCTATTCCTTCGCCTTGCGTAGCCCGTTGAGCCATCTCGCCCAATTCCGCGCTGCCCGGAATCGTTGGCACGTGTTCTGGTAAAACGGTCACTGGTTCTCCAGCGTCGACGGACAGCACACTGGTCGCTTCGACTGTGGGCCTAAGTTGATCACCAAAGACACCTGCTAAGCTAGACGGCAATCCTGGACCCGAATCCTGAACACTGACCAGCCATCGCGCTTCATTTTCTAACGACCAGGATATGGATATAAAGCCAGTTGGGGTATACTTCAAGGCATTGAGAAGGAGATTTTGTACAATCCGTTGCAGTTTGATCGGGTCGGTTTCAACGGATAGCGAAGCAGGGCCATTGGCGCGTAGTATTAATCGACGCTCATGGGCTAGCGTCTGACCACTTTCCACTATTTCACTCAGTAACAGGGACACATCAACGGACTGAATCTGAAGCGTTTCTTCGCCCGCTTCGATTCGGGATAAATCCATCAACTCGGTTAACATGACTTCTACACTAGCCAGGTTTCGACTGAGCATGGCCAGATACTGCTCCCGTTTCTCGTCGCTTAACCCTTCCAGTTTCAACATATAAGCCGCTCCGTTGATGATGCCCAGCCCTCCCTGTAAATCGTGGGCAGATGTTCGAAGTAAATTCACCCTTTCCTGGGATAATTCGGTCATCTGCGCGAGGGCTTGCTGTAGTGTGGTCGCCCGCTGAACCGCTTCCAGCCGTTGCAGTTCATCAAATTTAAAGACGCTACCCTCCATGGTTTCCTGCATAATCTGGGCAATTTGTTGATGCACCTGAAGCAACAGACTAGCATCCGTCAGTGGGAAAAGGCCTTGAAAGACTCTGAGCTCACTATACAGAATTTGGGTTAAATGAGACAACTCCCGCATCGTGTTCAGGAGGTCAAAGGATTTTTGCCAGCGGTGTAAACCATGCGCCTGAGCTGTTATGGCAGCATCAGCGATTGGTTCCTGTCCCTGCAAACGTGCTTCAAGGATATCTAAAATAAGTGGCAGAAGATTATTAAATTCTTCCCGGCTCAACGATAATCCTTTACTTAAGGATGGATCGGCCTGACAAGCAGTCCGCCATTTATTTAAGATCGTTTCCCGCTGTGCAAATAAATAGGAAACGATGGCCGATAAGGACTGGGGTAAATCAGGGAAAACAGGTTCCATAGGAAAATCGTAAAAGTCTAACTTACTGTTAGAAAAGTTTGACTATATAAGTAATGCTCCGCTTGCGAAATTTCGATGGTAAATGGAATAAAAAACTCCATAAACAGCCAACACATTTGCACCATGATCGTCCTGAAATAGAAGTCATTGTGTGAGGCATCGGTCCCAATGGGTTTGGTGAAAACTGTCTTCAGCCATTAGACGAAATTTTTGAGAAATTTCAGCTCTATCCATCGTCCTGGTACCGTTTCCTTACTCCTATTAACAGCATAAGCGCTAAGTGCTTATGCTTTAAGGTTAATCCAGTGTGTAAATAGCGCATATGTAAACCAACTCAACGGATGAAAAAAATAGCAATGACGATTGCCATGGCCTTACTTAAAGATACACTCCTATGCTAGCCATGAATTATAGAGGCCCCTATCGTGTCAGGGCCGCTCAAAAACCCTATCCGGAAATCCTTCATCCCGGTGATGCGATTGTTCGGGTAACCCGCTCCTGCATTTGCGGATCGGATCTGCACCTATACCACGGACTTGTTCCGGACACACGCGTAGGCATGACGTTCGGTCATGAGTTTATCGGTGTTGTCGAAGAAATTGGCTCCTCGGTTCAGAAACTGACCGTTGGCGATAATGTCATCGTTCCCTTCAATGTAGCCTGCGGAACCTGCACCTTTTGTAAGCAGGGGCTTTTTGGGAATTGTCATGAATCAAATTCACAGGCCACGGCCGTGGGAGGCATATTTGGCTATTCTCACACAGCAGGTGGCTACGATGGAGGGCAGGCTGAGTTTGTCAGGGTACCTTATGCCGACGTAGGCCCAACTATTATTCCGGACTGGATGGACCATGATGATGCGGTTCTACTCACAGATGTAGTGCCAACTGGCTATCAGGCTGCCGAGATGGGTGGCATTAAGACAGGCGACACCGTGGTCGTTTTTGGGGCTGGACCCGTTGGTATTATGGCTGCTAAGTGCGCCTGGTTGTTTGGGGCTGGTCGTGTCATTGTCATTGATCACCTGGAATACCGACTTGATTTCGTGCGGGACTATGCCCAGTGTGAAGCTTACAATTTCCGGTCGATGGACGACCCCGTCCTGTTTCTCAAGAAAACTACAGACTGGTTTGGGGCAGACGTTTGTATCGATGCCGTAGGCGGAGATGCCTCGGGCAGTGCTTTGCAAACCATTACGGGAAAAAAACTACTGCTACAGGCAGGCTCAGCCACGGCGCTACACTGGGCGATTAATTCGGTTAAGAAAGGCGGCATCGTGTCGATTGTGGGTGTATATGGCCCCACCGACAACCTGGTCCCCATTGGGAACGTCGTCAATAAAGGCATCACCATTCGGGCCAACCAGGCATCAGTTAAACGCCTGCTTCCCAAACTCATCGACCATGTTCAGGCCGGGCGACTGAATCCAAAGGCTATCATTACGCACCGCGTACCTTTAGAAGAAGTTGCTGATGCCTACCATATTTTTTCGGCCAAACTGGACAATTGCATCAAACCTATACTTATTCCTCCTTCAGCCAGGAAATAACTCATCGAATTATGGAACAAACGCCGAACGAGTATTCGCATATTAAGGGGTGGGGGGTAGATGCCGACCCGAAAAATGAGCCTACCTACCCAATAAAAAACTATACGGGTGACGATCACCAGCGACTTAACTGGGAAAGACCCCCGCTTCAGGCCGTAACTGTCGAAATACTTAAATCCAATGAACGACCTAATCTTTCGGCTGTTTTTGGTACTTCTTCACCACCTTCTGGTCTGAGTGGCGCCATCCGACGGTACGCTTTCAAATCAAGTGAGTCCGAATACGGGCACTGGCTTCCTTTACTGCTGGCCGATCGAATCAATGTGGTGGAAGGGATCGTTGATGATCTCCGACAAGGACATATACCGAATATTTTTGCGGAAAAAGGCTGGAAAGCGGACTGGAAATACAACCGGAAAGGATTAGTACAAAACGTACTGATTGGCGTCGTCGTCACTACGGCACTGGTAGTTTTGTTGAATTGGAAAAAAAAGAGGTTGGCCGCTTAAAGAACACCAACGACTGATTTTTATCATAACGGATGACAACGTTATACCTATGAAACGCAAAACGATTGTTGAGAAGATTCGATACGAAAGTAAGGTCGTTCAGGGTGAGGCAACCAAAGACAGTATCTATGTCAGTTACACTACGTTCCCGGATGAATTGACGTCCGGGAACGCTTTTGCCTCTTCCGTAGCGAAACTATTGAATGTGAATGGCTGGTCGGCTCTTTCGAGCATTGCGGCAGATTTCGCGCTTTACGACACGGTTGGTAAAGCCAAACCCGCTGGCCCGGTCGATGTAGGCGATTTTATTCAGATTGTATTACCCGGCCCAACACCAGAAAATTGGGTACGCGTCATCCATAAGACACTGGACAAAAAGCTTGCGGAGTTCACTGTTCAACCCAGTACTGATCCGATGGCCAGTAAGCCAGGCCAGATCGACCATTTTTTTAATCAAGAGGCTCGCAGCACCTTTCGGGTAGAATTAGTGAGTTGTACCCTGAGGGCATTCCAGATTGGGCAACAGGAGGGCATTAACAACCAGCAGCCACAGGCCGGCGAGCGTGCCCTGATTAACACGCTCATTGCTGAAACAGGCTGGCTATTTTATCAGAAAATCCAGTGGAAACTTCTGACGGATTACCTGGTGAATGTCTAGTTCATCGAACACTAGTTAGCGTAATTACCGATGCGGAGTAAATCGTACAACAGTCCCACTTACTGGCAACCTTTCACCGAAACCGAAGAAACATCCCAGTGGGTAAGGGGACTTAATGAACAGCTTAAACAGGCCACACACCGGGCTGACGCCCGGGTACAACTTGAACAGGGCTATTTGGGCGTCTGCCTGACGACGAATTCATTCTGGCTACTGTATAACTTTGGCAAGTCGGGAAAATTAGCGATTCGAACATGCTTTGATCCTCAGCTGATCAAGGGGTTCAGGGTTGGGCGAAACAGTAAAACAAAAGTCGACTATCTGGTAGAGGGTGCCCTGGGGCAATTTCGTGTAACAGTCGAACTGCCCAGGAGCGATTATCCGCTACTCCGCTATACGACCACACTAATACCTAACCAACCCTTTACCATTCAGGCGTTTCCCCGGGATGTGTATATACTGGATAACGACTATAATCCGGCTACAACACAGGGTATGGTCTATGTCACCCAGACCGGGCCAACCTCCGGCCTTGCTTATCTGTCGGTGACCAAACCGGCCGAAGGATCGCTCCTATATTTCCAGAACTTTACGGCCCTGAATGACTATTTTCAGGCGACCCAAACCGAACCCTCGGGTACGGTCAGTGCTCAATGGCCCGAGGTCGGCTTTGCTCTGCCGGGCACTACTTCGCCTTTGCCAGCCGGAAGCGAAATAACGCTCTCGGATGCCTTTCTCTATTTAAGCGATGTAATTCCCGAAAGCGAATTTGAAGCTGCTGATCAGTTTCTGGACGCAATGGCCAGCATTTATCTGCACCTTCCCAAGCCCCAGACCCAATATTATCACTGGCCTAAAGCAGCCGAACGCACGATTCAGGCTTTAAGTGAATCGTCGGGCTGTGGGCGTATGATTCAAAAAAACTTTTACCTCAATGCCTACGTCGACGCTACCTATAAACCTCCCGAAAGCATGGTGCAGCTGGCCATCCTGGTACCGCTCTGGGAATACCAGCGCTGGGGCGAAAAATCGGTACCGCTGGTCGAGAGCCTCCAGCAGAACCTGCCCTCGTTTTATGATGAGAAACAACAAACGCTCATGCGGTGGTTACCAGGCGGTACATTTAAAGAGGATATAGATGAACGTAGTGAGGAGCAGGACCCGGCGAAAATTGATTCCTGGTATTTGTTACATACACTAATGAATCTGGGCCGATTAGCTGATCAAGGCAATACAGAGGCCAAAGACCTCCTGTTTAATTCATTGAAATTTGTCATTAAAGCCGCTCATCACTTCGGATACGACTGGCCGGTATTTTATGACATTCGAACCCTGGAGGTCATAAAGGCCGAAACCGATACAGGAAAAGGCGGAGAGTTGGACGTAGCGGGTCTGTATACACACGTCATGGTGCAGGTCTATGAACTTACGAAAGAAGTTCGCTATCTGGATGAAGCCATTGCCTCGGCTGAGCGGCTCAGGGGTAAAGGATTTGAACTGCTCTATCAGAGTAATATTACCATTATGAGTGCGCTGACACTCGCCAAGCTCTGGAAAATTACCGGCAACCGACTGTATTTCGATCAGAGTCGGCTCGGTCTGGCCAACGTCATCGCCCGGTTATGGATCTGGGATTGCCAATTCGGCTTTGGCAAGGATCGGAGTACGTTTTTGGGCGTGGCTCCCCTCCGGAATGCTCCGTATCTGGCCGCCTACGAAGAAGGCGAAATTGTGGCCACCATGATCAACTATCTCAAGGAAGTAGACCGGGATGTTCCTGATTCCATTAGACTGTTCTTTTCGGAGTACATGAAGTATTTGCTGCACAGGGGTCGGTATTATTATCCGTCGGAACTAGCCGCGGATTCCGTCTGTCAATCCCCCAAAGAAGGGCGAATCATCCGGGACTTACCCATTCCCCTGGAGGACATATCGACGGGTTGGAAGCAGGCCGGAGCTGTCGGGCAGGAAGTATATGGGGGAGCCTTAGCGTATATCCTGACAAGTTATGCCTATAAACGATTCACCGGCGTGCCGGTCGTTGTCTTTGCTGACTACCCGATTTATCAGGCTGACTATCAGGTAACGAGAAAAACCAGTGGCTATCTTATTATACGTCTGGCCGGTACTGCCTCCTGTACTTGCCGGGTTCGGTTGTTGGCCAAAAGCGGAACGCTGCCCACCGTACAACTCTTTGATGAGGACATTCCCGCCAGTGAGCCGCTCAAGCCCAGCGAAACTGCCAAAACGTATCAGGAATATCAGGTTCAGGGACATCAACGGCTTCGGCTGGTATGGACAAGGGAAAAGAATGCCCGATAAAGCGTTCTGCCGATACACAACGAGTTTCACCTGCTTAACAGGTACTCTGTGTATCGGCAGACGTTAAATTTCGGAGGCTTAATACTCGTACTTAATCCCCATTTTCTTAGCCATATCGGCAAATACCTGCGGATCAAAATCATCCGCGCCTGGTGCGTTGAGTTGCGGTTCTTCTTCTAAATCTGGTACGGGATAGCCCGGAATCGCTCCCTCGATCACTACGCACTCCTGACCATCATCGGGGTGAGGACCATTCCAGATCAGTCCCGCCTGCTTATAATCCTCCTGACTAAAGGTATACAACTGCAAATGCAGTTTCTGATCCATAAACTTCCTGGCTTCGGGAAAGGCGTTGTTGCTTAAATCCGGAATTGGCAGGAGCTTGGTAACTTCCACCCCAGTTAATTTCTCTAATGCTTTGGCATAAGCAACGATATGTAGGCCG